>JAGWBE010000038.1:0-813 GCA_021296055.1 Dehalococcoidia bacterium
TCCACCGCCGCGCCGGCCGGGAGGGAGGCCATGCCGACCGCGGCGCGGGAGTGCCGCCCTGCGTCGCCCATCACCTCGACGAACAGATCGGACGCGCCGTTGATCACCTGCGGCTGGCCGCCGAAGTCGGGCGTGCAGTTCACCATCCCCAGCATGCGCACGATGCGCGCGACGTTGTCGAGGGAGCCTGCCGCCTCGTTCATCGCCGCCAGTGTGTAGAGACCGGCGGAACGCGCCGCCTGGTAGCCCTCCTCCACGCTCATCGACTCGCCCAGCTTGCCGGGGAGCGCCTTGCCCTCCGCATCGCGTGAGATGTTCCCGGCGATGAACAGCAAGTTGCCCGTGCGCGCATAGGGCGCGTAGTTGGCGACGGGCGCGGCGACGGACGGCAGTGTTAGGCCGAGCTCGGCGAGGCGTTGGAGCGGAGTGGACATAGGCGGCTCTCCCGGAGGGCGTGGTTGGGGCGATGATACACGCCCCGCCGTCCATGCCCCGTTCGCCTTGAGGGAACTCGAAAGGCGAACGGAGCAGGGCGCCGCCCCTACTCCCTCGGCGCGACGGCGATGCCCAGCTCGTCCAATTGGGCGGGGGAGACGGGGGCGGGCGTCTGGAAGAGGGGGTCTACGCCCGTCTGCGTCTTGGGGAAGGCGATGACGTCGCGGATGGACTCGGCGCGCCCCGCCAGCAGCATGACGAGCCGGTCGATGCCCGGCGCGATGCCTCCATGCGGCGGCGCGCCGTACTCCAACGCCCCCAGCAACTGCCCGAACCGTTCCTCCATCTGCTCCGCCGTGTAGCCCAAGAATCGCATCA
>JAGWBE010000038.1:907-15008 GCA_021296055.1 Dehalococcoidia bacterium
TCCAGCAGCGGCCAATGCTCCTCGCGCGGCGCGGTGAAGAGGTGGTGCGACGGCAGCCACGTCTCCTGCTCCGCGTCCCGCTCGAACAGCGGGAAGTCGGTTACGAAGGCGAAAGCGAGCAGATTGGGGTCGGCCAGGCCGAGGCGCCGCCCCATCTCGTTGCGCAGCTGCGAGAGAGCGGTGTTGACCGTTGGCGCGTCGCCCGCCGCGATGAGAATCAAGTCGCCCGGCGCCGCGCCCGTACGCTCAGCGAATCCGCGCACGTCGTCCGGCGTAAGGAAGCGCGCCACCGGAGAGCGAACGTGCTCCATCGTAAGCGCTTCGAGCGATCCGGCGGCGCCGTCGATGGCGATGGGCAACAGGCCGCGCGCGCCCCTCGTCTGCGCGAAGGCCGTCAGCTCGTCCGTTTGGCGGCGAGAGTAGCCCGCGCAGCCGGGCGCCGCGAACCCCTTGACGATTCCACCCGCGTCCGCAGCGCCGCGCAAAGCCTGCGCGCCGCAGTTGCGCGCCGGGCCGGTCAGGTCGGCCAGTTCGAGGCCGAAACGCAGATCGGGCTTGTCCGTGCCGTAGCGCTCCATCACGTCGTCGTAGCGCAGGCGCGGGAAGGGCGAGAGCACGCGGCGCTCCGGCGTAACCTCGGCGATGAGGCGCGTGTACAGTTCCTCGATCAGCCCGAGCACGTCCTCCTCGTCCACGAACGACATCTCCAGATCAAGCTGGGTGTGCTCGAACTGGCGGTCGCCGCGCAGGTCCTCGTCGCGGAAGCAGCGGGCAATCTGGAAGTAGCGTTCGAACCCCGCGACCATCAGCAACTGCTTGAGCTGCTGCGGCGACTGGGGCAGCGCGTAGAAGGAGCCGGGTTGCAAGCGGCTAGGGACGAGGAAGTCGCGCGCGCCCTCCGGCGTCGCTTTGATCAGGATGGGCGTCTCAATCTCCACGAAGCCGCGCTCGTCGAGGAACCGGCGGATGTAGGCGACGACGCGATGACGCAGCACGATGTTGTCGTGCATGGAGGCGGTGCGGAGGTCCAGGTAGCGGTAGCGCAGGCGCAGCAGCTCGTCCGCCTGTCCGTCCTGCGTCAGATCGAAGGGCGGCGTCTTCGACTCGTTAAGCACGCGCGCCGCGCGCGCCAGCACCTCGACGCCGCCGGTCGGAATGTTCGGGTTCTCCGCCCCGGCGGGGCGCTTGCGCACGACGCCCGTTACGGAAACCACCCACTCGGATCGGAGCGTCTCGGCGACGGCGTGAGCCTCCGCCGAGTCTTCGGGATGGAAGACAACCTGGGCGATTCCGTCGGCGTCGCGAAGGTCGATGAAGATGAGCCCGCCGTGGTCGCGGCGGCGGTGCGCCCACCCGGCCAGGACGACTTCCTGTCCGTTGTGTTCAAGGCGCAGGCTGCCGCAGGAGATGGTCTTCTGCACGTTGGAGGCCGCTCGGCTCGGCGCTACATCTCGCCTGCGGCGTCGCTGTCGGGCAGACCGTGTCCGTGCCCTCGGTGGAGGGCGTCGTGCAGGCGGTGAAGCGAACCGGGCACGCCCTGCGTCTCACCCGATTCGGCCTGGGCGATCACCTGGTCGAGCCCCTCTTCGATCGCCTCCAGCAGCCGCTTGGCGCCGAGCACCATGATTGCGAGCCACACGAAGCGCAGCAACAGACGAATCGTTCCCAGCACGGGCCTCACCTCCTGGCGATGCGAGCATCCTTACCATAGCGCACCCGCACCCCGCATTCCAATGAGCGAGAGGCGCCCTTGCCGCCGTTCCGCCCCTATCCGCCTATTGGTATCCTCTATGACAAGGCGCAGGAGGCTTCGAGGCGGATATGGAGCTAGGGCAGCTGGAAGCGTTCGCGGAAGTGGTGCGCTCGCGGTCGTTCAGTAAGGCGGCGCGCACTATGGGCTTGACCCAACCGTCCCTCAGCGCGCGCATCATCTCGATGGAGAAAGAGCTCGGCGAGCCGCTCTTCCACCGTATGGGACGGGGCGTGCGCCTGACCGAGTCGGGCCAGGCGCTCCTGCCCTACGTGGAGCGCGCCCTCGATTCCCTCCGCAACGGGCGCGAGGCGCTCGAGGCGAGCCGCAACGCCGCCGTGGGGCGCTTGCGCATCGGCGCCGCCCGCGCCGTCTCCGCGTACGTCCTCCCCGGCATCGTCGAGGCGTTCCGCGAGCGTTACCCGGGCGTGGACGTGGCGATCAAGACGGGACGCTCCTCCCAGGTGCTCGAGATGGTCCTGCGGGAGGAGATACAGGTCGGCGTCAGCCGCGCGTTCCACCATCCGGAAGTGGCCGCCAAGCACCTGTACGACGAGCAGGTGGTGTTGGTCACGCATCCGGAGCACCCGTTCGCCAAGGCGGGAGAGGCGAGCATCTACGAGGTGGGGCGCGAGCCGCTGATCGTCTACGACAAGGAGAGCACCTACTTCCAACTCATCGACCGCGTGTGCCGCGAGGCGGGAATTCTGCCGAACATCACGATGGACCTCGACTCCATCGAGGCGACGAAGCGGATGATTGAGCGCGGCCTGGGCTTGAGCTTCTTGCCGCTGAGCGCGCTGCGCCGCGAGTTGGAGTTGGGCGTGCTGGCTCACGCCGAACTCCGCGAGGGGCACCGTGTCGCCCTGCCCACGGCGGCGATGGTGCGGCGCGCCGGCGCATATGGCGCGATTCTTACCGCCTTCCTCGACCTGCTCGACGAGCTCTACCCGCAACCGCCGGAGGCGGAACCGCAGCCGTGAGCGCAGGGCGGCGCGGCTCGTCAAGGCCTATCCGGCGGCGCGAGTTCCGCTAATCGGTTATGATGAGCCTTCGCGAGAAGTCTCCCGCGCCAACCAAGCAACGTGAAGGTCTCATCCGAGCAACGCCCCTCCCGCGAAGCCGTGCTGACGGTGGAGTTGGAGCCGGGCGAGGCGGAACCCTACCTAGAGCGGGCCTATAAGCAGGTCGTCGGCAAGCTCAACATCCCGGGCTTCCGCAAGGGCAAGGCGCCGCGCCGCATCGTAGAGCAACTCTACGGGCGCGACTACCTCGCCAACCAGGCGCTCGACTTCATGCTTCCCGAGCTTACCGGCCGCGCTATGGAGCAGGAGTCCGTCGAACCGGCCGACCTGCCCTCCATCTCGCTGGACACGCTCGAGCTCGACCCCGTCAAATACACGGCCACAGTGCCTCTGCGCCCCAAGGTGGACCTGGGCGCATATCGCAAAGTGCGCATCCCCAAGGAGCGTGTGCGCGTCGGCAAGACCCAGATCGATCAGGCGCTGGAAGACCTGGCGAACGCCGCGGCTCCATGGGAGCCGGTGGACGGCCCGCCCGCCTACGGCGACTTGCTGAACATCACCGCCTACGGCGCCTACTTCTCCGAAGAGCACGGCCACGAACACAACCTGATCGCCAGCGACAAGCAGGACTACCTCGTCCGCGAGAACTCCCGCGCCCCCGTGCCGGGCTTCGGCGACAAACTGCTCGAACTGGCCGTCGAGCAAGAGACGGAGTTCGAGATAGTCGTGCCGGACGACTTCGAGAACACCGAGATTGCCGGGAAAACGGCGCGCTTCAGCGCCACCCTGCACTCCGTCAAGCGGAAGGTCCCCGCCCCCATCGACGACGAGTTCGCCAAAGGCGTAGGCGAGGGATACGACACGCTCAAGGCGCTGCGGGAAGCGGTCAAAAGCGACCTGGAGCAGCAGGAAGCGCAGAACGCCGAGGCGCGCCACAAGGAAGAGGCCATCGGCAAAGTGGTCGACGGCGCGGTGGTCGAGATCTCGCCCCTCATCGTCGAGCGGGAGACCGACAACTACCTGATGGACTTCCAAGAGGCCCACCGCACCGGCCGTATGACTATCCAGTACTACCAGCAGTATCTTGCCTGGGCGGGCAAGTCCCAGGAAGAGATACGCGAGGACGCGCGCGCCAGCGCCGAGCAGCGCCTGCGCCGCGCCCTCGTGCTCCGCGAACTCGTGGACGACTGCGGCGTGGCCGCAAGCGACGAAGAGGTGGACGCCGAAATCGAGCGCATGGCCGCCGATTCCGGCGCCGAGGCCAATCGCGTCCGCGATATGTTCCGAGAACAGACCACCCGCGACTCTCTCCGTCGTATGCTTGAAGAGCGCAAGGTGGTGGATGCCGTCGCCGCCATCGCCGCCGGCGAGGCCGAGGCCGACCCGGCGGATGACGACGGCGGCGAGCCCGAGACTGGCGAACCGAATGAGCCGCAAACCCCGGATGAGGAACAGGCAAAGGAGAAGGCGAACGATGCATGACCCCATCGACCGAGCGATGAACATCATCCCGATGGTCATCGAGTCGGGCGCGCGCGGAGAACGCGCCTACGACATCTACTCCCTCCTGCTCAAGGAGCGCATCGTCTTCTTGGGCACGCCCATCCACGACCAGGTGTCCAACCTCATCGTCGCCCAACTCCTCTTCCTCGAACGCGAGGACCCCGAGAAGGAGATCAGCCTCTACATCAACAGCCCCGGCGGCGTCATCACCTCCGGCCTCGCCATCTACGACACCATCCAGCTCATCAAGCCCGCCGTCTCCACCATCTGCGTGGGCATGGCGGCGAGCATGGGCACCGTGCTCCTGTGCGCCGGCGCCCCGGGCAAGCGCTACGCCCTCCCCAACGCGACCGTCCACATGCACCAGGCGATGGGTGGCGCTCAGGGACAAGCCAGCGACGTGGAGATTGCCGCGCGCGAGATACTCCGCGTCCAAGACAAGATACGGATGATTCTCTCCACGCACACCGGCCAGCCCTACGACAAGATCGCCCGCGACACCGACCGCGACTTCTACCTGCCCGCCGAGCAGGCCAAGGAGTACGGCCTCATCGACGAGGTGATCGGGACGCCCCTGCCGACCCACTCGGAGGACGGCGCGGCGCCCGCCAAGGAGGGCAAGGGCTAAGATGACCACTCCGCCAACCCCTCCGCACAACGAACACGTCTGTTGCTTCTGCGGCAAGAGCCAGTCGGCGGTCGAGCGCCTCATCGCGGGGCCCGGCCGCGTCTTCATCTGCAACGAGTGCGTGCGCCTCTGCCAGCAGATCATCGCCGAAGAGGCCCCGCCCGCCGCCGTGCGCCCGCCGCCCCGCCCGCGCAGCCTGCTGCCGCGCGAGATAACCCGCCGCCTCGACGAGTACGTAGTGGGGCAGGACAAGGCCAAGCGCGTCCTCAGCGTCGCCGTCTACAACCACTACAAGCGCATCTGGGCGAACGCCGTCTCCGAGGACGTGGAGATACAGAAGAGCAACATCCTCCTGGTCGGCCCCACCGGCTCGGGCAAGACCATCCTCGCGCAGACGCTCGCCAAGGTGCTCGACGTTCCGTTCGCCGTCGCCGACGCGACCTCGCTGACGGAGGCGGGGTACGTGGGCGAGGACGTGGAGAACATCCTGCTGCGGTTGATTCAGGCCGCCGACCACGACGTGCCGCGCGCGGAGCACGGCATCATCTACATCGACGAGATCGACAAACTCTCCCGCAAGACCGCCAATCCCTCCATCACTCGGGATGTCTCCGGCGAGGGAGTGCAGCAGGCGCTGCTGAAGCTGATCGAGGGCTACACGGCCAACGTGCCGCCGCAAGGCGGGCGCAAGCACCCGCAGCAGGAGTTCCTGCAGATCAACACCGCCAACATCCTCTTTGTCTGCGGTGGCGCGTTCGACGGCCTCGAGAAGATCATCTCCCGTCGCGTAGCGGAAGGGCGCCACCGCATCGGGTTCCGCCCGGAGGAATTCATCGACCGCACTTCCGACGAGATCCGCGACGAGGTGCGGCCCGAAGACCTGCTCGAATACGGCTTCATCCCCGAGTTCATCGGGCGCCTGCCCGTCGCCGTCAACCTCCACACCCTCGACGCCGACTCGCTGCTGCGAGTGCTCACCGAGCCGAAGGACGCCGTAACCAAGCAGTTCCAGCACCTGTTCGCCCTCGACGGCGTGGAACTCACCTTCACCCAAGCGGCGTTGGAGGCGACAGTGCGGGAGGCGCTGCTGCGCAAGACGGGCGCGCGCGGCCTGCGCACCGTCTTCGAGGAGGCGCTGCTCGACGTGATGTACAACCTGCCCTCCCTCGGCCACGTGCGCGAGTGCGTCCTCGATGCCGACGGCTCCGGCCACCTCACCGAACCCCTCCTCCTCACCACCGCGCATAAGACCGTCGAGCCCAACGCCGCCGAGCGCAAGGCCCAAAGCGCGTAGCGGGCCTCAATCCCGTCGTTTCCGCCCCACTCCTCCGCTTGCCCTGAGGGAATTCGAAGGGTTCGCCCTGAGGGAACTTGAGGGGGGCCCCTCTTATCCGTCGTTCCTGCGGAGGCAGGAACCTCGATGTGAGGCGCCCCGCATCCCCCGGCCCCGTCCCGACGCACACGGGGAAGGGCCGGGCGGCCTCTCCTCCTCCGCTTGCCATAAGACCCCCTCCGTTCGCCCTGAGCGAACCCGAAGGGCGCCCCTCTTCTCCGTCGTTCCTGCCTCCGCAGGAACCTCGACGCGCGGCGCCCCGCATCCCCCGACCCCGTCCCGACGCACACGGGGAAGGGCTGGGCGGCCTCTCCTCTCCGCTTGCCCTGAGGGAAATCGAAGAGCGCCCCTCACCCGCCCTGGGCTACGGCGGCGGCGAGCGCGCGATGCTCCCTGCGCCATGCCACGCACGCCGCTATCCCGTCCTCCAGACCTGTCCTAGGCGCCCAATTCAGCAAGTCCCGCGCCTTGGACACGTCCGCCCACGTCGCGGGAGCGTCGGCGGCTGGCGCCTCGCGACGCTCCACGACGGCGGCCTTGCCTGTTGCGCGTTCGATGAGCGCGATGAGGTCGAGCATCGACACGGGCCGAGCGCCGCCCACGTTGACGACCTCGCAGCCCAGCGGACGCAGCGCCGACAGCGTCGCCCGCGCGACGTCGTCCACGTAGGTGAAGTCGCGCTCCTGCCTCCCGTCGCCGAACAGGACGACGGGCTGCCCTTCCTCTATCCAGTGGATAAAGCGGAACACGGACATATCGGGGCGCCCCGCCGGGCCGTACACGGTGAAGTAGCGCAGGATGGACACGTCGATCCCGTAGAGGCGGTGATACGCCGCGCAGTAGGCCTCCGCCGCCAGCTTGGAGGCGGCGTAGGGCGAGCGCGGGTCGGGAGGCGTCTCCTCCGTGAACGGGCGCGCTGCGCCGCCGTAGACGCTGGAGGTGGACGCCTGCGCCAACTTGGGAATGCCCGCCTCGCGGCAGAACTCCAGCAGATTGAGCGTGCCCAGTACGTTCGCCTCCGCGCTGCTCCATGGGTCGCGCTGGCTGTCGCGCACTCCCGCCCGCGCCGCCAGATTGATCACCGCGTCGAAGGCGCCGTGCGGCGCCAACGTCCGGCCAACGCTCCTGTCCGCAAGGTCGGCGCGAACGAACGCGAAGCGCGGCGAGGGCGCGAGTTGGTCGAGGCGCCAGCGTTTCAGCGCCGGGCCGTAGGCGTCGTTCAGGTTGTCCACGCCCACGACCTCGTGGCCGTCGCCCAAGGCCATCCTCGCAACGGCGGCGCCGATGAACCCCGCGCACCCGGTCAGTAAGAGGCGCATAGCCACCGAGTATAGCCGCCCCCCACGCGCCCCCTCTGGCCATTCCCGCCGCCCCATGTCCGTCATTCCTGTATGTGTCAGCGAATCACCTGACACGTACAAGTCCCGCCTCTCCCATTCGTCATTCCCCCGAAAAGCCTGCCCCGTACTTGATACGGGGCGGGAATCTCGCCTCGATTCAAGCAGGGCGCGCCGAGGGGCGGCCAGCTCCTCGGCTGGGGGCGTGGGGGTATCCCTCACAGAAGGTTTTTTATCTCTTGGGGGTGGGGGGTGGGGTAGACTACGCGCCAGGGCAGGGTGCCCCGATCCGGTGCCCGCCCCCGCCCATCACCCGGAGGAACTGCCTTGCCGCACGCTTGGCCTCGCCTGACGCTCGCTATCCTCGCCGCCCTGACCGCGTTGACGCTCGCCGCATGCGGCGGTTCCGACCCGCCGCCCTCCGTGGCCGGCGAAGGCGACACGGTCTCCGTCCACTACGTCGGAACGCTGGATGACAGCTCCCCGTTCGATTCGTCGCGGACGCGTGGCCAACCGCTCACCTTCACGCTGGGCGAGGGCCAGGTCATCGCGGGATTCGACGAGGCGGTGCTGGGCATGGCGGTGGGAGAGACGACGACGGTGCGCATACCGCCGGAGCAGGCCTACGGCGAGCGCAACGAGGCGCTCGTGCTCGAGATCCCCCGCGCCAACGCGCCCTCCGGCATAGTGGCCGGCGACGTTCTCCAACTGCTGAACGGCCAACCCGCGACGGTGCTCGAAGTGCGGGGTGAGATCATCGTCATCGACGCCAACCACCAACTCGCAGGGCAGGCGCTCACCTTCGAGATCGAGCTGGTCGAGGTGGAGGCAGGGTAGGGCGGACGTCCCCGTTGCAGGGGTGCTCGCTTGCCCTGAGGCCCCCGAAGGGTTCGCCCTGAGGGAACTCGAAGGGCGCCGCCTCTTCTCCGTCGTTCCTGCTCCCCATCCGTCACCCCCGCGAAAGCGGGGGCCTCGACCCGCGGCGCCCCGCCTCCCCCGACCCCCACCCCACGCCCACGGGGAAGGGGCAGGCGGCCAACGGGCGGGTGAATGGGGTCGGCGAAGTAAACGCCCCGGCCTCCCTTGCGCCGGTTGATCTGCCCGTCGTCTTGCGAGAAGGGCTGACTGCCATAGGTCGTCCCCGACGCCTTGATGCGCTCGAAGATTGCGTCGAACTCCTCCTCCGACACCTCGAAGGCGTAGTGGTGATGCTCGAAGCTCTCGGCGTTGTCGAAGTCCAGCGTCAGGTTCTCGTCCACCCGCACCGGCGCGAAGTGGCCGTGCGGCCCTTCGTACTCCAACCCCATTACCTCGGCGAAGAACGTCGCCGACGCCACCTTGTCCGTCGCCGGAACGATGGTGTGGTTCAAGTGGATAGCCATAGCGGAGCCCTCCTCTGCTACGCGGTTAGTGTCCACACTAGGCGCGCCCCAAGCCTTCCGTCAACCCGCCTTTGGATGTAAGCAGGGAGCGCCGAGGGGCGGTCAGCCCCTTGAACGACCGGGGGCGTGGGGGCGTCCCCTACAAGAGGTCTTTATCTCTCAGGGCGGGGATGGCAAGCCTCGCAGGGGGGCTGGCTGGTCCCCCCGTTCGCCCTGAGGGAAATCAAAGGGCGGAGAGCGCGATGCCCCTCCACTCCGTCATTCCCGCGAAACGGGAATCTCGCTTCGATTGGTGCCCCTCCACTCCGTCATTCCCGCGAAAAGCCTGCCCCGTACTTGATACGGGGCGGGAATCTCGCTTCGATTGGTGCACCTCCACTCCGTCATTCCCGCGAAAGCGGGAATCCCGCTTCGATTACGGCGGGGCGGTGGGGTGGTCGTCCGCCGGAGGGATAGGTTTCAAACCTGTCCTGCCTTCCCGTTCCCTTCCCCTTCCGTTCGTCCTGAGGGGAATCGAAGGACGAATGGGGCGGGGGCGGGCGGGGCGCTTCCCCGCCCGTGCTAGGCTTACCCCTATGTGCGGCATCTTCGCCTACGTCGGCCCGCGCGAGGCGGCGCCGCTCCTGCTGGAAGGCCTGCGGCGCGTCGAGTACCGGGGCTACGACAGCGCGGGCGTCGCCGTCGCCAACGCACGCGGCGCCGTCCACGTGCGCAAGGCGGCGGGCAAGCTCGACTCCCTCGCGCGCCTCGTCGCGGCGGACGCGCCCGCCGGCTCGTGCGGCATCGGCCACACGCGATGGGCTACCCACGGCAAGCCGACTGACGACAACGCCCACCCGCACACCGACCCCTCGGGGCGCGTCGCCGCCGTCCACAACGGCATCGTCGAGAACCACCTCGCGCTGAAACGCCGCCTGACCGACGCGGGGCGCGTCTTCGCGTCCGCCACCGACTCGGAGGTCATCCCACACCTAGTGGAGGCGCGCGTATCGGCGGGCGCCGACCTGGCGGACGCGGTGCGCGCGGCGGCGGCGGAACTCGATGGCGCGAACGCCGTCGTCTGCCTCGACGCGCGAGACCCGCGCCGCCTCGTGGCCGTGCGCCTCGGCAACGCGGGCGGCTTGGCCGTCGGCTACGGCGACGGCGAGATGTTCGTCGCCAGCGACCTGCCCGCCCTCGCCGGGCTTGCGGCGCGCGCCCTGCCGCTCGCGCCCGGCCAAGTGGCCGACGTCACGCCGGAGGGCGCGCGCATAACCGACCTATCGGGCAAGCCCACAGCCGCCGCGCCGCTGACGCTCCCCGCCGACGCCGTCGCCGCAGCCAAGGGCGGCTATCGCCACTTTATGCTGAAGGAGACCCACGAACAGCCGGAGGCGGCGATGAACGCGCTGCGCGGGCGCATCGCCTTCGACTCCCCGGCGCTCACCGTGCACGAGGCCGGCTTCACCGACGCGGAGGCCGCCGCCTTCAAGCGCGTCGTGCTAGTAGGCATGGGCACCAGCCTGTTTGCGGCGCAGTTGGGCGCGCTCTACCTCGAAGAACTCGCGCGCATCCCCGCCTCCGCCGAGGATGCCTCGGAGTTTCGCTACCGCCGCCCGGTGCTCGACCGCGAGACACTGGTCGTCGCCGTGGCGCAGTCGGGCGAGACGGCGGACACGCTGGAGGCGATGCACGCGGCGCAAACGGCGGGAGCGCGCCTGTTGGCCGTGGTGAACGCGGAGGGCAGCCAGGCGACGCGCTTGGCCGGTAACACGCTGTTGCTGCGCGCCGGGCCGGAGATTGCCGTCGCCTCCACCAAGACCTTCACCAACGCGCTCGTCTGCCTGCTGCTGACGGCGCTGGAATTGGGGCAGCGGCGCGGCGTTCTCGACGAGGAGGCCGTCACCGCCCACGTCGGAGCGTTGGCGCACCTGCCCGCGCTGCTGGGCGAGGCCATCGCGCTCAACGACGGCGCCTACCCGCGCTTGGCCAAGCGCTACGGCGCGATGCGGCGCTTCCTCTACGTCGGGCGCGGACGCCTCCTGCCCATCGCCCTCGAGGGCGCGATGAAGCTCAAAGAGGTGAGCTACATCCACGCGGAGGGCATGTCGGCGGCGATGATGAAGCACGGGCCCATAGCGTTAGTGGACAAGGAAACGCCCGTCGTCGCCCTCGCGCCCGCCCACGGCATGCGCGACAAGATGCTGGCCAATATCAACGAGGTCGCCGCCCGCGAGGGACCCGTCTTGGCCGTCGCCACGGCGGGCGACGACGAGGTCGCCGCGCTGGCGTCCGACGTGCTGTGGACGCCGCCCGGCGCGCCGCTGCTCGAGCCGATCGCCGCCGCGATTCCGCTACAGCTCCTCGCCTACCACGTCGCCCTGCACACCGGCGCCGACGTAGACCAGCCCCGCAACCTCGCCAAAAGCGTAACCGTAGAGTAGCCCGCTCCGTTCGCCCTGAGGGAACTCAAAGGGCGGGAGGAGGCAGGCGCCGACTCCCCTATACTGCCCGGCGCGCCGCGCGCGAGTGTTACGAGTGTTATGAGCATGGTCAACAGCATTTCCGAAAGCCGCCCTCTCTGCGCCGCGCTGGCGGCGTTCGCGGCGCTGACCTTCGCCGCGCTCCTGACCGCCTGCGGCGCCGACGCTCCGACGCCCACTCCCCGGCCAACGCCAACCGCAGCGCCGACAGCCACGCCAACGCCTATTCCCGCCACAACGCCCACAGCAGCGCCAACTGCCACGCCTACGCCGAAACTATCGGACAGGGAGGCGCTGGTCATTCTCTACAACGCCACTGGCGGGCCAAACTGGACGGACAACACCAACTGGCTGAGTGACAAGCCAATCGGTGCATGGCGCGGCGTCACCACCGACGATAACGGGCGAGTGACTAGCCTGGCCCTCTACGACAACGAGTTGAGCGGCGAGATACCGGCGGAGTTAAGCAGCCTCTCCGGGCTGATATCTTTGTCCCTCGACGGCAACGAGTTGAGCGGCGCGATACCGGCGGAGCTGGGCAACCTCTCCAATCTGATATATCTGCACCTCAACTCGAACGAGCTGAGCGGCGAGATACCGGCGGAGCTGGGCAGCCTCTCTAACCTTAGAGAGCTGGCCCTTGACAGCAACCGGTTGAGCGGAGAGATACCGGCGGAGTTGGGCAACCTCTCCGAGCTTGAGGGGCTGGAGATTAGCGACAACCGACTCATTGGGTGCGTGCCCGCTAGTTTGCGGAGCGTGCCGGACAACGACTTCGACCAGCTCGGGCTGCCCTTCTGCTAGGTCGGCGCTAGACGGCGCCGCCTAGTCATTGCCCCGTCCGCCCTGAGGGAATTCGAAAGGCGAACTCCTCTCCGCTACCCGCGCCGCCCATCGACAACACCGTCTTGAACTCCGCCTCAGTCACTGGCTGCACGGACAACCGCCCCTGACGCACCAGCGCCATCTCGCTCAGCTCCGGCGTGCGCTTCACCTCCTCCAGCGACACCGGGCGGGGCAGGGGATGCAGCGGCGCGATGTCCACCATCCACCAGATGGGCTTCTCCGGCGTGCTCTTCGGGTCGGGGTGGTCGGAGGCCGCGTCCCACGCCGTGTAGTCGGGGTAGCCCGCCCGCGCCACCTTGGCCACGCCGACGACGGCGGGCGGCTTGCTGGCGGAGTGGTAGAACAGCACCAAGTCATCCACCCGCATCTCGTCGCGCATGAAGTTGCGCGCCGTGTAGTTGCGCACGCCGTCCCACTCCGCCACCTGATCGCGCACCAAGTCGTCCCACGAATAGGCGCTCGGCTCCGACTTCACCAGCCAGTAGTTGGGCATACCGCAACCTCCCCCGCATATCCCCCAACCATACGGCAACCCGCCCCGGCGCACGCGGGGTGCGCCGAGGGGCGGCCAGCCCCACGGCTGGGGGCGTGGGGGTATCCCCCACAGAAGGTTTTTTCTTCTTGGGGTGGGGCTGGAGAAGCAGAGTAGTTGCACAAGAGTCTCCGAAAGCGGGGAGCGGAATCTCGCTTCGATTCTGGCTAAATCGTGCGCCGCGCTCCGCCCAGGGCGTACACTATCCCTATGCGACGTTACGCCCGCCGAGCGCTCCGCTTGTACCTGCCGATGCTGTGCGCGCTGCTCGCGCTCTACCCCGCCTTCGGCCCCATCGCCGACGCCGGGTACGCCGAGCGCCTGCCCTGGCACAGCCACGTGCAGCAGATAGGCGCGCACCTCCACGCCTACGACCTGGCGGGGCACGCCGACGCCGACTCCACGAACGTCGGCGCGACGCCCGGCGACGGGCACGGCGCGGCGGGCGTCGGCGGCTTGGCGGGCGCCTTGACCGCCGCCGTCGTCATCGCGGCGCTCGGACTGCTTGCCCTCGTTCGGGCGCGTCCCGCGCGAATCCCCAACGGCGCGCCCCTCTTCCGCGAGCCTCGCCCTCCCTGCGGCTTAGCCGCCGCCTGAGCATTGCCGGGCCGCGCCCGGCCAATCCTATCCAAACGCAAAAGAGGAAATCGTGCGCTCACTCCCGCGCGGCAGCCGCCGAGCGCTGCCCGCCGCCATCGCCGCCGTCGCCGTGGCCATCCTCGCCGCGCCCGTCGGCGCTCACGTCGACCATCCCGACGCCATCGACCTGTTCAACGGGGTCAGCGGCCCCTACGCGCTCCGCGTCGTCGCCACGCCCTACGTCGGCGCGCTCGAAGTTACCGCCGTCGTCGCGTCCGGCGGCGAGGCGGACGCGGACGGCGTCGGCGCCGTCCGCGTAACTATGTCGGCGCGCGCGGCGGACGGCTCGGAGTCGGTCGGCCCGGCCCGGGCGATGGCCAACGACCTGAGCCGCCCCGACGACTACTGGGCGGTGCTGACGCCACGGCAAGCGGGCGCGTGGGTGGTGATCGTCGAGGCGGACTCGGCGCTCGGCGCGACGCGGCTGGAGCTGCCGTTGACGCTGCGCGAGCGCGGCGGCGGCTTCCCGTGGGCTGCGGTCATCGCCGTTATGGTGGTGGCCGGGCCGATGGCGCTCAGCCTCGGCCTGGCGCGCCGCCGCAGAAGAGCGCGCGCCCTCCGAAAGGAGAAACGATGACCGCAACGCGAACCGCGCTCGCAGCGGCGCTGCTGCTGGCGGCATGCGCTCTGGCCGCGTGCGGCGGCGGCGAGCCGCAAGACCTGA
>JAGWBE010000003.1 GCA_021296055.1 Dehalococcoidia bacterium
CTTCGCGGTTGGCGTGAGCGTTGTCGGCGGCGAGTTGGGCGGCGGCGCGGGCGGCTTGCGCCTTCAGCACTGCGGCCGCACTGGGCGGCTCGTTCAGCATGGCCAACCGCTCCTCGGCGGCTCGGAGTGCCTGCCTCGACTGGGTGACGGTGCGGGCGGCGGCAGTCTGTGTACTCTCGAGGGCGAGGAGCGCGTCCGCATAGGCGCGATCGGCGGCGCGCGCCCTCTCCCACGCGGTGGTCAGCGCGTCGTCCACGTCCGATTGGCGCACTTCCACCGGGAAGAGGCCGTTGTTGTAGTAGGAGAGGATGGCGGGGCCGCCGCGCCGTTGGAGGATGAGGGCGGGCGCGTCGGTCATCTCGTCCGCGTCGGGCTGGAAGCCGTAGTAGGCGCGGAAGACGCGGCGGTAGGCGTCGAAGGCGTCGGCGCGCGCGGTCTCGGCGGCGTCCGCCGCGTTCGTCTGCTTGGGCGCCGACGCCGCAAGAACCGCCTGCGCGTTGGCGCGCGCGCGCTCCGCGTCGGAAACTGCAGCCTCCGCCAATGCCAGGTCGGCTGGGTCGGGAGACTCTAGGAGGGCGTCGAGCGCCTCGTGGGCCAGGGCGAGGTCGGCGTCCGCCTTGAGCGCGGCTAGGTCGAGCGCGTCCGTCTCCAAGGCGGCGAGCGTCTGCCCGGCCTCGACGCGGTCGCCCTCGCGCACGGCCACGGAGGCGACGGTTCCGGCGACGCCGAAGCGCAGCGCGCGGGGGTCGGCAAGCTGCGCATGGGCGTTGGCATCGACCGTCACCACGATGTCGCCCCGCGAGACGGTGACCACGCCGTCGAAGACGCGCTCGCCGCCTCCCCCGCACGCCGCGGCAAGCAGCAAGAGGGCGGATGCAGCGGCAACGCGGAGGATGGAGCGGTTCAGCAGCAACAAGTCGCCTCGGCGGGGCGCATCCGCGTCGGACGCGCCCGGGTGGTGAAAGCCGCTTCATAGTACCCGTTACGGGAAGGTTGGCGTAACGGAGCCATCCCGACTGCGCCCGCCTTAGGAGACCTTTACGTAATCCAGCGCCTTTTCACGCGGGGCGCCCCTCGGGGCGGCCGACCCCTCGGGCGGGGGTGTGGGGCGGGGAGACGGAGTAGGTACGCAACGCTCTCCCTCAGCGCCCCGACAGCGACGCCAGTAGGTCGAGCGTGCGCGCGGCGGAGGCCTCTTCGTCTTCCCCTGCCGTAACCACCGACGCCACGATCTCCGTAACGCCGTAGGCCAGCAGCTCGCGCAGGCGCACGGTGACCCGCTCCTCATCGCCCGCGGCGAGTACGGCGTCCACCATCCGCTCGCTCCACTCGCCCTTTTCGGCCTCCGGGAAGCCGGCCTCGGCGAGCATGCGCGGGTAGCTGTGCGTGCCGAGGTAGAAGGAGAACTGGCTGCGGAAGGCGGCCTCGGCCTCGCCCAGGTCGTCGTGGACGCACACGGGGACGTGGGCGATGAGGGGCGGCGCCTGCTCGCGCTCTGCCCTGGCGGCGCCTCTCTGCAAGGCGGAGAGCGCCACGTCGCGCAGGTAGATGGCGGGGCAGAGCCAGCTGATGACGCCGTCGGCGGCCTCGCCGGCTAGTTCATAGGCGCTGGGGCGCAGCGCCGAGATCATCACCGGCACGCTGGGCAGCGCCCAGGGAATAGCGGCGTTGGCCGTGCACCAATCGCCCTCGTGCTCGATCGCGCCTTCGTGGAGGAGCGTGCGCACGACGTGCAGGTACTCGCGGAGGTGGCTGAGCGGGCGGTGGAAGTCGACGCCGAATGTGCTCTTCATAACGGCGGCGTGGCTGGGGCCGATGCCGAAGCGGAATCTGGCGGGCGCCAGTTGCGCGACCACCTGAGCCTGCTGCACCGCGGCGACGGGGTGGCGAGGCCAGGTGGGGATGATGGCGGTGCCCAACTGGATGCGCCTGGTCTGCACGGCGGCGGCGGCCAACAAAGTCAGACCGTCGGGACGCGCCGCCCCCGTGGTGAGCCATGCCGCGTCGATGCCTCGCTCCTCCAGGTTGCGAATCATCGCCAGCACGGCGCTGCTGTCGCGCCCGACCGCCGCCACGCCGATCGTGTCGTCCGCCATAGGTCACCTCCGGGGCGGAGCGATTCTATACCTTGCGGAAGGAGGCGGCCGCCTTGCGGAGCTGCACCCAGATGTTGGCCAGCACTAACAGCAGGATGGCCGTGAGCACGGTCGCGCCGCCGGCGGCCAGGTCGAGGTAGAAGGCGGCGACGAGTCCGGCGATGGCGCTGAAGGCGCCGGCGGCGATGGAGGCGGCGAATGTGGCCCGCAGCCCCTTGGCGACGCGCAGACCCACGAGCACGGGCACGACCAGCATCGCGCCCACGAGAAGGACGCCGACGACACGCATGGAGAGGGTGATGACCGCTCCCGTCAGCACCGCCAGCGCGAGGTTCAGCGCCCCGACAGGCACGCCGTTCACGCGCGCAAGGTCGTCGTCGAACGCTATCTGGGCGAGATCGACGAAGAAGACGCCTACGAACACGACCACCACCGCCGCAAGCCCCGCAAGCAGCCACAGATCGAGCAGTGAAACGCTCAAGATGGAGCCAAACAGGAACGAGAAGAGGTCTACGTTGAACCCTTCGGCGAAACTGATGACGACCACGGCGACGGCGAGGGCGGTGTAGAGCACCACTGCCATGGCTACGTCGCCCGGCAGGCGGCCGCGCGAGCGCAGTTGCTCCACGATGATGGCGCCGATGGACGCTGCCGCAAGCGCGGTAAGCGAGGGCAACGTCCGTGTCGCCATGCCGATAGCGACGCCCATCAGCGCGACGTGGGAGAGCGTCTCGGCGATGAGGGAGAAGCGGCGCAGGACGATGAACATTCCCAACGCCGGCGCCAGGATGCCCACCAGCATCCCGCCGATGAGCGCCCGAATCATGAACTCGTATTGGAGTATCGCCGGCATGGCTACCGGTGCTCGTGAAGAGCGTCGTGGATGAGGGCGTCCACGGGGAGGCCGTACAGCGCCGAAAGTTCGTCGCTCGTCAACTCGTGAGGAGGGCCGTGCTTCACCAGCGAGCAGTTCATGCAGCACACCGTGCTCGCTTCACGCAGCATCGCCCCGATGTCGTGCGAGACCAGCACGATCGTCAGCCCCCGGTCGCGGTTCAGGTCGCGCAGCACCGTGTAGAGCTGCTCCTCGCCGGACACGTCCACGCTGGCGGCGGGCTCGTCCAACACCAGCAGTTCAGGGTTGCGCACCAACGCCCTCGCCAACAACACCCGCTGCTGCTGCCCTAGCGACAACTCCGAGAGCCGCTTGCTCTTGACGTGCGTCATATTCACCGCTTCCAGCGCCGCCAGCACGTCCGGCCGCTCCGACCGTCGGAAGATGGCCAGGGGCGACGTGCCGCGGTAGGCGCCGTGCGCCACCGTCTCCGTCACAGTCGCCGGAAAGCCGCTCCACACGGCGGACACCACCTGAGGCACGTAGCCCACCCGGACCCAGTCGCTGAAGCCGTCGATGCCCTGCCCGAACAGGCGCACCGCCCCGCCGGTGGGGCGCAGAATGCCCAAGGCGAGTTTGATGAGCGTGCTCTTGCCGCTCCCGTTCGGGCCGAGGACGGCGGCGAACTCGCCGGCCTCGACCCGCAGGGAGACGTCGTCCACGGCGAGTCCCACCCCGTAGTGGAAGGTGACGCGGTCCCACTCGAGGACTGCGCCGTTGGCGGAGCTGTTGGTCACGAAGCACACTCCAGGGCAAGCCTGAGGCTGGCGAGGTTGTCCCGCATCAGCCCCATGTAGTCGCCGTGCTCGTCGAACTCGCTCTGCGTCACGCTCTCGATGGCGTGAATGGGGGCGAGTTCGACCCGTTTGCGCCAGCCGGTCGCCGACGATGGGCTCGACCAGCACGTAGCCGAGTCCGTCCGCCTTCACTTCTTCCACAATCTCGGCGAGGCGCTGCGGCGAAGGCTGGGCGGCGGTGGTCAGGCCGGCGATGCCCTCCTGCTCGAGGCCGTAGCGCGCCGCCAGGTAGCCGTAGGCCGCGTGCGACGTGATGAAGGTGTCATGGCGGCAGGAGGCCAGACCGCTAGTGAACTCGTCGTGCAGCGTTCGCAGATCCGCGATCAACGCGGCAGCGTTGTCGTGGTAGAGCTCGCGGTTGGCGGAGTCGATCGTGGCGAGCGCGTCGCGGATCGCCTCGGCCTGGAGGACGGCGTAGGTGGGGTCGAGCCAGACGTGCGGGTCGAGTTCCTCCCCGTGGTCTTCGCCCTCCTCGCCTTCCCCTTCGTCGCCGTGGTCCTCTTCCTCTTCGCCCTCTTCGTCGCCGTGGTCCTCTTCCTCCTCTTCGCCCTCGTCCTCGTCGTGCCCCTCGTCCTCATCTTCCTCCCCGAGGGCGCCGCTTTCGATGATGACTCTGGCCGCCTCGATGACGTCGCTAGGCGCGTCGTCGCCCAGCGCCTCGAGCATGCGGCCCATCCACGGCTCCAGCGCTAGGCCGTTGGCGACCAACAGGTCGGCGCCCGACACGCGCTGGATGTCCTCGGCGGTCGGCTCGAAATCGTGCGCGTCCACGCCCGGCTTGACCAGGTTCTCCACCTCCACCAGGTCGCCGCCGACGCGCTCGACGAAGTAGGCGAGCGGGTAGACCGTCGTCATCACGCTGAGCTTCTCGGGCGGCGCGGGAGTGGGGGTAGGCGCCGGGCGTGTGGGCGTGGCCGTCGGGCTGGGCGTCGGTGTCGCCGCGTCGCCCGAACAGGCGGCAAGCAGCAGGGCCAGGGCAACTAGTGGAGTTGCGAATTTGATACCGCGTATCATATTTATCTCTCCTATAGACAGTCAGCGCAGGTGATGTAGAGCTCGACCCGGTGGCCGACGACGGCGCCGCCGACCTCCTTGGCCATCGCGCGGAGCAGGCGCTCCACGACGGGCTTGCGGAACTCCTCGACCTTGCCGCAGTTGGCGCAGATCACGTGGTGATGGTGGCGGGCGTCGTCGAAGGAGTAGCGGGGGGCACCGTCCGGCAGGGCCGTCTTGCAGAGGATGCCCGCGTCCACTAGCAGCTTCAGCGTGCGGTAGACAGTCGCGCGTCCGACGGTGGGCAGCTCCTCGATGATGGCCTCGGCGCTGAAGGAGCCCGCCTTGTTCCCTAGCAGACGCGCCAGGAGCCGACGCGGAGGAGTCATCCGGTACCCCAGATCCTCCAGCACGTCGTCGAGCCTCGGCCGTTCGGCAAGCGTCGCCATAAGTGATACAACATATCACTACTGATCGGTAAACGCAACCCCCCTCGCAAGCGGCTGTGTAGACTAGGCGCGCTATGTCCTCCCCCACGGCAGGCGCCGCGCGGCGGCGCTTCTACTACGGCTGGCTGATCGTGCTCGGCTACCTCTTGGCCGGCGTCGCCGGCTCCGGCGCCATGCTGTGGGGCTTCCAGGTGTTCGTCACGCCCATGTCGGACGAGCTGGGCTGGAGCCGCGGAACCATCTACAGCGTGACGCTCTTCCGCACGCTGTTCGTGGGCGCGCTCATCGTCCTGCTGGCGCGGCTCATGGACAAGCGGCGCTGGCCGCCGGTAGTGATGACCGTCTCGTCCGTGGTGCTGGGGCTGAGCGTGATGGCGCTGAGCCTGGTCAACGCCTACTGGCAGTACTTCCTGTTCAGCGTGGTGCTGGGCGGAATCGGATTCGCGGGCGCGGGCGGGCAGCTGTACCAGGCGTTGGTGCCCAAGTGGTTCGTGCGCCTGCGCGGCAAGGCCATCGCCTTCGGCAGCGCGGGAACCGCCATCGGCGCGTTCGTCTACCCCACCCTCGCCGACATGACCATCGACGCCTTCGGGTGGCGGACGGCGTGGGTGGTGATTGGCGTCATATCGCTCGTGCTATTGACGCCCATATCGCTCCTGATTCGCCGCTCGCCGGAGGACCTGGGCCTGCTGCCCGACGGCGAGAGCGCGGAGCAGGCGCACGCGCGCCGGGCGGACGATGCCCAGCGCGGCGTCGCGGAGGAGCACAGCTTCCGGCCTAGCGAGGTGCTGCGCTACCGGACGACGTGGTTCATCGTGCTGGCGACGATGCTCGCCGCCCCAACGATGATCGGCCTGACCAGCAACTGGGCCGTCCACTTCCAGAGCATCGGCTTCACGCGCACCGAGGCGGCGACGGTGGTCTCGACCTACGGGGCGGCGTCGCTCGTCTCGCGTCTGTTGTGGGGCTACTTCCTCGACCGGCACCACGTGCGCGGCGTGGCGGTCGTGCACGCGGGGCTGACGGCGTGCACCATCCTGTTCCTGCTGCTGGTGGATACGTTCGCGCGCGGTGCAGGGGCTGGTGCTGGGCGGCTATCTCGCCATCCAGCCGCTGATCTGGTCGAACTTCTTTGGACGCACCTATCTGGGCGCGATACGGGGCGCGTTCGCACCGTTCCAGACCGCGGTGGCCGCCGCCGCGCCCTTCGTCATTGCCGCGAGCGCCGACGCCTTCGACAGCTACCGCCCCGCCTTCGTCGCGCTGCTCGTGTTTTGGTTGCTGGCGCTGGGCTTTATGTACGGCGCGCGCCCGCTGCCGCGCCCGGAGGCGGCGCCGACGCGGGGCGGCTAAAAGGAGATGGCGCCGCCCCAGCGCTCCTCGTGGGCTAGCTCCTCGATGGGGCGGCGCATCTTGGGGCCGTGCCGTTCGCCGTCCGCGCCCAGCGGATAGCCGAGAGGGATGAGGCAGGTGGGCTCCACGTCGTCGGGGAGGCCAAGCCGCTCCTTGAACTCCGCCGCCATCCAGCGGAAGCCGGTGGTGATGCAGCCGCCGAGGCCGACGCCGCGCGCGGCCAACAGCAGGTTCTCCACCCCCGGGAACGTCTGCCCGAAGGGGCCGACCGACCAAGGGCCTTGGCTCACCGGCGCTTGGGCGCAGGCGATGACGATGACGGGCACGCTCGCCAGGCTCTCCGCGAAGTCGGCGCCGGGCGCGGCGGCCGGCGTGGGAGCGGGGCGGCGGTCTTGGCCTGCGGCGCGCGCCTCGGCGGCCTTGGCATTAGCCTGCTTCACCAGGTCGCTCACCATGCGCTTGCCCTCGGCGCTTCTGATGACGATCCAGCGCCAGGGTTGGCGGTTGCCGCCGCTGGGGGCTTGCCCGGCGGCCTCGATGACCTTGCGCAGCAGCGCGTCGGGCACAGGGTCGGGCTTGAACCTGCGGATGGCCCGCATGGTGTAGATGGCGTCGAAGAGGCCGATGTCGCCTTGCTCCGTCACGTCGCTCACCTCCCGCGTCGATAAAAGTGGGGCCGCCCCCACGCTACCACAGCCTCAGGTTCGGGAAGCTCCTACTGCTGGGAGATCCACTCGTCCACGCCCTCCTTGCCGTAGGTGACGCCTGCTTCCTCGTAGGCGCGGGCGGCGGCGGGATGGAAGGCGTCTTGCGAGACGAACACGTGGCCGAGCCGCTCCTTCCACGGCGCGGCGATGAACGGGAAGCTCTCGTCGGCCATGTCGCGGTTCTCCAGCAACGCCGTCATCATCTGATAGATGATTTCGTCCTCCACGTCGGGCGACGTCCACAGCATCACGGAGATGCCGGCGGGGCAGAAGGAGTCGGCGCGCACGATGTCGTAGTCGACGCGGGCGGAGCCTCGGATGGCGCCCCTTGGCACCGGCAGCGGCTGGAGCAGACCTGCGGCGTCCCACGCGGGGTTGGCCGCGCGCGACTTGTCCAGGATGTCCGTCGGGATGTCCACCAGCCAGAGTTCGTTTGTGGTCTGGGCGAGGCGGTTGAAGCCCGGCGTGAGGGCGCTGCCCGCCGCGCCGCCGAACACGATGCCCGTCGTCCCCGCGTCAACCTCGCGGTCGGCGAGCGCCTCGTAGCTCTGCTTGGCGCTGGGCACCACGTTCACTTGACCCTTCACGCCCGCCGCCTCGATGGCGAAGTCCGTGATGATGGGCAGCACCGAGCCTTGCGTGCCCGGGTGGATGCGCTTGCCCGCCAGGTCGGCCACCGTGCGGATGTCCGGGTCGATAGTGACGATGGTCGTGCAAGCGGCGGGGTAGATGGCGTAGAGGGCGACGGGGTCGGGCTTGATGATGCCCGAGCCGCTCACGTCCACGCCCTGCGCCCACAGGCCGCGCGTCTCTTCGTTGATGTAGAACATCGTCCGCTCGTACTCCTCAGGGTTGCGCGCCAGCAACTGAGGGACGGCGACGGCGGCGTTCGGCTCGTCTTGGTGCTCGAGCTTGATGCGCCCGTTCGTGCCCGTCTCGATCATGTCGCGGATGCCGACGGAGACGACGCCGAAGGGGCCCATGCTGAGCACGACGTTGAAGGTGGCGCTGACCGCCGAGGGGTCGGGGGTGGGGGTTGGCACGGCAGTGGCCTGGGCCGGGCGGGGCGTCGGCGTCGGGTCGCTGCCGCCGCAGGCGGCTGCGGCGAGGGCGGCGACGGCGAGCGCGCCCAGCAGGATGGCGGAACGCAGTTTCATGATTGTCCTCCCCCTTCTTGCGCCGACCTGCCACGCGACGGAGCGCAAGGACGCGGGGAGGATACGCACGCGCCGCAGGGGTGTCAAACGCGGCGCACGCCGCTGCGATGCCCGCGGAGCCGCGCGTTAGGCGCCGCCGTCGGCGCCCCCGGCGACGGCGGGCAACCCCTCGTCCGCCGGCTGGGGCGCCTCGCCGCGGGCGGTCCGGTTGGCCAGGTCGATGAAGGCGAGGGCGAAGCGGTCAGGCGCGAAGAGGGGCGTCGGCCAGTGCGCCCCGCGTTTGCGCTCGAAGTCGGTCGCGCCCTTGCTCATCGCCGCGTCCTGCTGATTGAAGCGCCCGTTGCGCATCGGGTCGGCCCAAAGGTGATGCCATAGCTGCGTCCAAAGCCACGTGAAAGGATTGGAGGGGAAGTAGGCGTTGATCTGGACGTAGCGGTAGTGGTCTTCGTCGATAGCGACGTACCACTCGTAGTGGAACGAGCCGTCCATCGGCCAATGAGGGACACGCAACAGGCCGGGCATGCGGATGCCCTGGTGGCCGGAGCCTTGTATCCGCGGCCCCGCGCCGCCCGCCTTCGATTGGACGCGCCGCCACAGCCGCTTGGGAGGCCACTTGCCCAGGCCGGGATAGAGGTCCTGCTTCACCTGCCCCTTCGCCGTGTGGATCACCCACTCGCCGCCCTCCACCGGGTCATGGACGAGCATCGGCTCGTACCCCGGCAGGTGCGCGTGCCAGTCGAGGGGGAGCAACGCCAGCGCGTCGTGGTGCGTTGTCGGGAAGTGCCCCGCGTCCGCCTGCGCGTGGTAGCGCCAGTTCCCCTCGATTACCCGGTCGCGCCACTTGACGATAGTGGAGTCGCGCAGCAGCAGGTTCGGCACATCCTCCTCGATGGGAACCGGCGCGCCCCGCCCCATCCATATCCACACGACGCCCTTGCGCTCTTCGAGCGGGAAGCTGCGCACGCGGAGCTTCCCCACCACGGGGCTCTCCGGCCCGTCCGCCAGCGCCGCCACGCACGCCCCGTTCGTAACGTCGAAGGTGAAGCCGTGGAAGCGGCAGGAGACGGTGTTCGAGCCGGGGAAGTAGTAGCGGCCGAGCGAGAGCGGCACGCCCCTGTGTGGGCACTCGTCCAGCACGGCGTAGGCCTTCCCGTTGCGGCGCATCACCGCCACCTGCTCGCCCATTATCCGGATGCTGGAAGGGCGGACGCGCACGTCCTTGGAGCGGCAGAGCGGGTACCAGTAGTTGCGGAAGCCCAGCGCCGCCTTCTCAAAAGGAGTGTCGCCCCGCCCCAATTTGGCTTCTCCGTTGGTTGTCATAGCGGCCCTCCTCCCCAACGGCGGCGAGTATGCGATTGGCGCGCGGGAGCGTCAACCGCCAGCCCCCGCCGCCCAAGCGTATGATGCCCTCAGGCTCGCAAGAGCGAAGGAGCGGCATGGCGGAGATACACGAATTGAAGCCCGTGGGCTTGCGGGACGCTTGGCGTCACGAGGCGCGGAACTTCACCCCCTGGCTCGCCGAGCGCCTCGACCTGCTTGGCAGAAAGCTCAACCTCAAGTTGGAGCTGGTGGAGACGGAGGCTCTTCTGCGCCCCGGGGGGTTCGTCGACATCCTCGCCAAGCAGGCGGGCAGCGGCGCCAACGTGGTGATCGAGAATCAGCTGAACCAGTCGGAAGACTCGCACTGCCTGCGCTTGCTGGGCTACGCGGCCAACGCGGACACGGACATACTCATCTGGGTGGCTGAAGATTTCTCCCCATACCACCGCAGCATCGTGACGTGGCTGAACCGGAGCGACAGCATCAACGTCTACGCCGTCCGAGTGCGGGCCTACCGTGTCGGCGATTCCCTAGCCGCCGATTTCGAGTTGGCCGTCGGCCCATCGGAACCTTCGACAGAACATCCCCTCCCTTTGTACCCGCGCCTGTATCGCTCGCTGGTGGAGCAACTGCGCCGCGATGGGTTGACCCCGGTGGGCATCGGTGGATTCCGGGGCCAGTGGCGGTCCTTCGAGACCGGATACCCTCAGACCGTCTACGCCGTTGGGTGGAGCGACGGCACGGCGCAGGCGTTCCTACAGGTCTACGGCGACGACAAGAAGCGTGTCTACGAAGGGTTGATGAAACACAAATCCGAGATAGGCGCCGCGCTGAACAACGAGGTCATCTGGGAAGCGCAGGGACACGAATACTGGATCAGGCTGGAAACGAAGGGTATGCCCATAGTCGGCGATGCGGGCTATGAGCGCGCGCGCCAATGGCTCGCCGACAACCTGCTCCGCCTCCACAAGGTAATCCAGCCCCACCTCAACCAGGTAATGCAAGAGCTGAGAGGCAGGAGCGCCGACGACGCGGAGGCCTCCGAATAAGGCGCCGTCCGAGGGAGCGAGACCGTCGCGCGACCGCGCGGCCTCCCCTTCCATTCGCCCTGAGGGAACTCGAAGGGCGCCCATGCTGCGTCGCACCTATGACATTCGACCGTTGCGCAAACGGCGTCCTTGTGAAACCCTGCCCCTATGAACACTCGCTCGCTCGTCCATCCGTTCCTCCTTGCCCCCTCCGCTTGTCCGCCGCCGCCAAGCCCACTGTCGCATATGTGTCGCATCGCCGCCCGCCGATGTCGCAGATTTGCCGTGCGGCGTCGTCAATCTGTCGCGCCTCTTCGCCGCCGCCCCCGCGTAAACGGAACAATCTGCGACACATTGCGACACTTTCCACGGAAATCACGGACGAGGCGTGCGCCAACCGCGCGCCGCGCCCATAGCCTCCGCTTTGTATGACCTCCTCCCGCCTCTACTACGGATGGGTGGTCGTCAGCGTGCTGGGCCTGTTCTCGGCGCTGTCGGTAGCGTTGGCCGGGCCGAACCTCGCCATCTTCATCAAGCCTATGCAGGAGGAGCTGGGGTGGAGCGCCACGGTGTTCGGTTGGGCGCAGTTCGCGCGCCTCGCCGTCGTCGTCGTGGCGGGGCCGCTTATCGGCGGCCTGCTCGACCGCCAAGGGCCGCGCTTCATCATCGCCTTCGCCGCCGCGGTCGCAGGCGGGACGGTGATGGCGCTGGCCTTCGTTACCGAGGAATGGCACCTCATCGCGCTGTTCGTCGTCACTGGACTGGTGGGCATGGGGCGCGCCAGCGACCTCTACGTCAGCCCGTCCGTCTCCAAGTGGTTCGTGGAGCGGCGGGGCGCCGCGATGAGCCGCGCGATGATGGGCATCCCCGTCGGCATCATCATCTTCTACCCCGGCTCCCAACTGCTCATCGACGCGGTGGGGTGGCGCACCGCGTGGCTGATTTTTGGCGCGGGCGGCGCCCTCATCCTCGTCCCCGCCGCGCTATGGCTGCTGAGGCGGCAGCCGGAGGATATGGGCCTGCTTCCCGACGGGCGCTCCGCCTCTCCGGGTGCGGCGGCGCGCGGCGGCGTGAGCCGGCCGGAGCATTCGTGGACGCGGGCGGAGGCGCTGCGGAACCGGACGTTCTGGATGATGATCGGCGGCTTCGGCGTCTACACCTTCGCGTGGTCGACGCTCACCATCTTTCGCGTGCCCCACTACGTGGAGCGCGGGATGGGGCCGCTGCTGGTTACCTTGGCCATCGCAACCGACGCGGTGGTGGCGGTAGGCGTGAGCATCGTGTTGGGGCGAGTGCTCGACCGCTTCCCCGCCCGCCTGATGATGGTCGTGAGCGCGGCAGGTCTGATCGTTTCCGCAGCGGCGGCCATCGTCGTGACGAACGCGGCGTGGATGTTCGTGTCCACCATCGGGTTCGGGTTCGGCGTGCAAGTGGGGGCGATTGCGCAGAACGTGACGTGGGCCGACTACTTCGGGCGGCGCAGCCAAGGCGCGATACGCGGGGTGACACTGCCGTTGACGATGGCCTTCGGCGCGGTCGCCTTCCCGCTGACCGGCTTCATCCGCGACGCCACGGGCGCCTACACCCCGGCGTGGTTCATCGCCATCGCGGCAATCGTCGTAGCCGCCGCGGCTCTCGCCGCCATCCGCCCGCCGACGCGGGACGCTAGGCCTCGGGAGGGCGCCCGCGTTTCGGAGTGAACCTACACGCGGGCGGCGTCGCCAGCAGGGAACGCTGTGATATAGTGCGCGACGCGGCAGCCTCACCATCTTGTTCGGACTGAGGGGCGCTCTGCTATGGCGCAGGGAAGCGGACACCGGCACGAGGGCCACGACCACGGCGAGCACGGCCACGAGGGCCACGACCACGACGCTCACGAAGGCCATGACCACGCGGGCCACGTCCACGACGCCCACGCCGGGCACGACCATGACGCCCACGCGGGCCACGACCACGCCGCGCACGACCACGCCTCGCACGAGGGCCATGACCACGGCGCTCACGCCGGGCACGACCATGACGACCACGTGGGACACGATCACCATGGCCATGACCATCACGGCCATGGGCACGGGGGCCACTCCCACGCGCACGACCTGCGCGGTCAGAGCCGCAAGAACCTCTTCATAGCCCTCGTCCTCATCACCACCTACATGATCGCGGAGGTGGTGGGCGGCCTCATTTCGGGCAGCCTCGCGCTGATTGCGGACGCAGCGCACATGCTGACGGACGCGGCGGCCATCGCCACGGCGCTGTTCGCGATGGCGCTGGCGGAGCGGGCGGCGAGCACCTCCCGCACCTATGGCTACTATCGGACGGAGGTGCTGGCGGCGCTCATCAACACCCTCGTCTTGTGGCTGCTGACGGCGTGGATCTTCTACGAGGCGGCCGAGCGCTTCCGCCACCACGATGCCGAGATCGTCGGTCTTCCCGTGCTGCTCGTCGGCGCCGGCGGTCTGCTTATCAACATCGCCGCCGCGTGGGTGCTGCACCGCTCCTCCGGCCACAGCCTCAACGTCGAGGGCGCCTTCCAGCACGTGCTGGCCGACCTGCTCGGCTCCCTCGGCGTCGTCATCTCCGCCGTCCTCATCATCCTCTTCGGATGGCAGCTCGCCGACCCCATCGCCAGCGTGGCCATCGGCTTGCTGGTGCTGTGGAGCTCGTGGCACCTGATGCTGTCCGTGCTGGCGGTGCTTCTGGAGGGCACGCCCGAGCGCATCGACATGTACAAACTGTGCGGCGACATCGAAGACCTCGATGGCATAACCCTCATCCACGATGTCCATGCCTGGACGATTAGCTCCGGTGTCGAATCCTTCAGCGCCCACGTGCTGGTCGACCCCTCCTGGACGGGCGACCGCGAGGCGCTGCGCGCCCGCATCATGGAGATTGTCCACGACGACTACGGGATAGGCCACGCGACTATCCAGTTGGAGCAGTCCGCAAACAGCTGCACCGCCGAGGACCACCACGTGGGGCATCTGGAGATGCGAAGCCAGAGGGCCTAGGCGCGTCTAGCCCACTCGATTGAAACGCCCTCGCCGCTACGCCCCTTCCCGCTCGCAGAGTTCGCGCAGATGCCGGAACGGATAGATGCCCGTGTCGTGCAGGTCGCTGAACAGGATGCCGACGGCGTAGTTTCCCACCTCCAGCACGTCCTCCACGCGGATGTCCTCCGGCACGTCGTCCACCGACACCTGGCGAACGTGCGTCATCTCGTCCACGCACTGAGCGCAGCCGCAGTTGCCCCGCAGCACGCGGTGCGGCAGCAGGAACTGTTGGCCGTCGCGCCACAGGATGCGCATCCCCTCCTCCTGCACGTTGATCGACCTAGGCTCGTACCGCTCCTCCGCCATCTGCCTCGCCTCCGCGCTCGGACTATGGGCGCCGCGCCGCCGCCATCTTATGCCTCGCGCGGTTCCAACGCCTCCATCGTCATCTGTCCCTCCGCCTGGCGCGGGCGCATATTGCTGACGCCGACGCCCACCAGCCGCACGCGGCGGCCTTCCTCCCAGGCCGCCGTCACCAACTCCACGGCTATGGCCCGCACCGCGTCCGCCGTGGCCGTCGGCCTGCTTTGGGAGCGGGTGAGGGTGGTGAAGTCGGCGTAGCGCACCTTCACCGTTACGGTGCGGGCGAGCAGCCCCGCGCTCTCCAACGAATCGGCGACGCGCCGGGCTAGCCGCTCCGTCTCCTGGAGCACTGCGCCGCGGTCGCCCACGTCCGACGCGAATGTCTCCTCCGCGCTGATGGACTTGGCCTCTCGCTCGGTGGAGACGGGGGATGCGTCCTCGCCCAGGGCGCGGCGTTGGAGCAGCGCGCCGCCCGAGCCGAGGAGCGCCGCGAGGGTTCCCAGCGGCGCAGCGGCCACCTGGCCTAGCGTCTCGAACCCGGCGGCGTTCAGGCGCTCGGCGGAGCGGGGGCCGACGCCGGGCAGTTTGCGCACGGGCAGGGGCGCAAGGAAGGCGGCCTCGCCGCCGGGCGGGACGACGACGAAGCCGTTGGGCTTGCCCGTCTCGCAGGCGACCTTGGCCACCATCTTGTTGGCGGCCAGGCCGATGGAGCTGGGCAGCTCCGCTTCGACGCGGATGCGCCCTTGCATGCGGCGCCCCAACGCCTCCGCGTGCGCCATGTCCCGCGACACGGCCGTTAGGTCTACGTAGGCCTCGTCGATGGACATCGGCTGCACCACCGGCGATTCGCGGCGCAGGATGTCCATCACGCGCTGGGAGTATCGGTGATAGAGGTCGCGCCGCCCTGGCAGCACGACCGCCTCCGGGCAGAGGCGCAGCGCCTGCGCCATGGGCATGGCGGAGCGGCAGCCGTAGCGCCGCGCCTCGTAGGAGGCGGCCATAACGACGCCGCGCCCCTCCGGCGAGCCGCCCACCAGCAGCGGCTTGCCCCGCAGCGAGGGGTCTTCCACCTCCTCCACCGAGGCGTAGAAGGCATCTAGGTCGACGAGCGTGATGCGCCGCTCAGCGTCCGTTGCCATTGCGGGGTAATAGTAGCCCCGGCGGCGTCAAAAGGCGCGCGCGCCCTGTCAGGCCGGGCCTAGCCCCTGCCGCGCACCGCGCCGGTGAGGTCGGAGCCGGGCGTGAAGCCGGCGCGCCGGTGGGCGGGGACGGTGACCTTCTGCCCCGCCTGGCTGCCGCGGATGGCGCGGACCTGGCGCTCCTTCACCTGCCGCGCCTCGAATGCGCCGAACCCGGTGAGCACTACGCGGTCGCCCGACGCCAGCGCCTCGCGGATTGAGTCGAGCACGGCGTTCAACGCCGCCTCACCCTCGGAGCGAGGGGAGTCCAGCTTCTCCGCCACCTTGGCCGCCAAGTCGCCCTTCCGTAGCGTAGCCATCCGTCACCTCCTGCGATAAGCGCCCATGCCTCCGGACGTTACGCAAAGGTATAGCACGCCCGCGCGCAACGGGGCAACCCGTCTAGCCGCCTCTGACACCCTAAAAGGTAGATAGCACGCCCGCGCGCAACGGGGCAACACGATGCCCCGCATCCGTTCGTTCTGAGGGAACTCGAAGGGCGAACAAGCCGCCGCCCTACTCCCACGCGTAGAAGTGGTTCAGCGGTCCGTTGCCGCTCCCGACGCGGAAGGCGCGCCGGATGGCCTCGGTGGTGTAGTGCTTAGCGCGCTGCACTGCTTCCGGCACGCTCGCGCCCAACGCTAGATTCGCCGCGATGGCGGAGGAGAGCGTGCACCCCGTGCCATGCGTGTTCACAGTATCGATACGCGCCGCCGAGAGATGCGTGAAGGAACCGCCGTCGTAGAGCACGTCCACCGCGTCGCCCTCGTAGTGGCCGCCTTTGACGACCACGTGCTCTGGCCCCATCTCGTGGATGACCGGCGCGGCGACGCGCGCCTGCTCCGCCGACCGCACCGTCAGTCCGGTCAGCGCCTCCGCCTCCCCCGCGTTGGGCGTGAGCACGAGCGCCAGGGGGAGCATCTCCGCGATGAGCGTCTGCACGGCGTCGTCCCGAATCAATCGGTAGCCGCTCTGGGCCACCATCACCGGATCGACGACGACGCGTTCGAATCGGTGCTCGCGCAGCTTGGACGCGACGACGCGGATGACCTCGGCGCCGGAGAGCATGCCAATCTTCACTGCCGCCGGGCGCAGGTCGGCGGCGATGGCGTCGATCTGCGCCCCGATAAGCGATGTCTCCACCTCCGCTAGCGCCGTCACCCCCAGCGTGTTCTGCGCGGTGATGGCAGTGAGGGCGCTCACGCCGTAGACGCCGTGCGCCGCGAACGTCTTGAGGTCCGCCTGCGCGCCCGCCCCGGCGCCCGAGTCGGAGCCTGCGATGGTCAGCACGATGGGCCGTTCCGGTTCCACGCTAGTCCTCCATCAGTTTGACGCGCGCCGCCAACTCGCCGAAGTCGTATCCCTCCGCCTCGGGCCGCCGCGCCCCCAGCGCCAAGAATACCCCTGCGACCGCCATGGAGACCGCCACGGCGATAAGGAAGCTGGCGAGCGTGCTTCCCGACGCAAGCACGTGCCAAACTCCCGTCAGCCCGTCCCACGTCCACCAGCCGCTCAGGCTCTTGGTGGGGAAGAAGAGCGCCCCCGCCGCAATGCCGCACAAGGCGCTGGTCAGCGCCGCTCCGCCGCCGAACCGCCGCACGAATAGGCCCAGGAAGATGGGGACCATCGCCCCCGCGCACACCAGGTCGGCGATGAGGAACAGGTAAAGCACGCTGTCGAACAGGAGGCCGACGATGAGGGCGGGCACGATGAGCGCCGCGGTGATGCCGCGCGACCACGCCAGCAGCTGCGCGCCGGAGAAGGCAGGCGCGACGCGTGGCAGATCGGTCGTGAAGATGCTGGCGATGCCATTGAGCAGCGTGTCCATGCTGCTCATCACCAGCACCAGCGCCAGCACCATGACCGTCAAGATTGCCCACGCGGGCAGCGTATCCAGCACAAGGCTGAAGAGCGACACGGCGGGCGTCTCCGCCGCGCCCGCCCCAACCGCCCACAGCCCGAACACGCCGCCGATGATGATCATCGGGGTCACAATCACGCCCGCCGCGAGGAAGCCGCGCCGCAGGTCGCGCTCCGTCTTGGCCGCGTACACGCGCTGCCAAAAGCCTTGGTGGAATAGGTTGGCGGCCAACACCGCGATGACCAGCGTGAAGCCGAACTCGACGCCAGGCCGGTGCGACATCGACAGCAGGTCGGGGTTGACTTCGCGCACCGCGTCGAAGGAGGCCGTCCAGCCGCCGAGTTGACTCATCACCGCGATGAAGACCACCAGCAGCAGCGGGATGATGAGGGCGAACTGGAGCGTGTCGGTGAAGATGGCCGCGCGCAGGCCGCCGTAGGTGGTGTAGAGCAGGGTGGCCGCGCCGACCAGCACAAGAGTTAGCAGCAGCGGCGCACCCGTGATGAGCTCGATCGCCCTGGCGATGGCGCCCATCTCCGCCGCCAGGAAGGTGAACATATAGAGCACCATTATCAGGAGCACGAAGGCGTAGACCGCCGGGCCGAAGCGGTGGCGCACGAATTCCGTCAGCGAGTGGCCCTCCGGCATCAGCCGCCGCATCCGCGGCCCCAACACGATGAAGGCGAGGATGGGCAGCGCTTGGCCTACGCCGTAGCCGATGAGCGCCGCCAGCCCTGCCCACGTCGCCGCCTCCGCCGGGCTGAACAGGATCCATGCGCCCAGAATCGACGCGACTACCGTGGCCGTGGCCGTCGCGCCGCCCACTGTGTGGCGGGCGCTGATGAATCCCTCCAGCGAAACGCGGCGGGAGCGGGAATAGAGGATTCCAGCCGCCGCAAAGGCCGCCATGGCGGCGACCGCCAGACCGAACGCGGGTATCCCCAATTGCATGACGCCTCCTCGACGCCGCGCCGGAGGGGTAAAACCGAGGGCCGCCCCGCTTGGGGAGCGGCCCTCGGTTGTAGCGGCGTCGGGCGCGAGCCTCCCTTCGCTGGCATTACCCAGGTCAGGTTCGAAGGGTCGCCCCGAGGACGTGTCGGGGCATCTCAGCCGGCTCTCCCAGCTCCCCCATCGCGGTGTCGTATGCTCGGTGGATACTAGGGCAGCGGCGCGCGCAGGTCAAGACGCGGGCAAATCGCGCGGCTGGGGCTATGGACAAGAGGCGCGCCATCGCTATAATGCGCTTGGCAGGGTGTTTGCCCGGCGAACCTTTGGTGCGCGCGAGGCGGCCGCGCTTCAAGGCGTGACCACTGGAACGGAGAACGACAACCAGCCCCGCCGACCTGCCGGCGCTGTGACAGGAGTAGGCATGTTCAAGCCTCGCACGCTTTCGATAGGACTCATTCTCACGCTAGTGGCGGCGCTCACGCTGTCGCTCGGCGTTGTCAGCGCGGACAACGACGAAGAGGAGGTGAGGCTGGGCGGCTCCGTTGTCTACCGCGACGACGGAGGCAACGCCAGCGCCAAGGTCGTCATCGCTCTCTCCGGCCTTCCCGCGCTTCCGGACGGCATGGCCTATGAGGGCTGGCTGATTGGCGTCACGGGCGACAAGGTGAGCACCGGCGTTATGCGGCGCTCCTTCACCGGTGCTATGAACGGGTCCTACGTCGACCCCGACGGCGAGAACCTCTTGACCAAGTACACCGCCTTCGCCATCACTAAGGAACCGTCCCCCGACCCCGATCCGGCCACCCCGGGCGAGGTCGTCTACGCCGACTCCATCAACGAGGGCGCCGCGCCGCACGTCGGCAGGCTGCTCGTGAAGTGGCGCGACGCCCCTGACGAGACCGCCGCCGCCGTCGGCCTGCGCGACCAGATCGCCATGGCTTTGGCCCACGCCGAGGCCGCCGAGGAAGCGTCCTCTATGGTCGTCAAGCAGCGCCATGCCCAGCGGGTCATCAACATCCTTCAAGGCGACGACGGGGCAGACTACGCCCGCGCCGTGGTTCCCGGCGCCTCCGGTGACGGGCTCGGCGCGATGAACTACGCCGACGCGGTCATCGCCGTCGCGCAGGGCGCCGCGGCCGACTCGGAAGGCGACGCCGACGTCCAGGCCGCAGCCGGCATGGTCGTCTCCCACGCCGGTTCGGCGGTGGCGGGCATGACCCAGGCCGTGAACAACGCCAAGGCGGTCATCAGCGCCTCGAGCGACGACTTCGCCTTTGGGCTACGCCTCGAGAACGTGCGCCTGTCCCTTGAGCGCGCCCACAACTCCGCCGACGATGCCTACGTCAGTTCTCAGAACATCGCGACGTTCGTGCCTATCCTCGGCGCGACGCCCGAGCCTCCGAGCGTCGGCGACGCGCTCGTCCGAGTGCTGGCCCTTGGTGTCCTCATCGCCGGACTGGCCGCTGCTGCGGCGGGCGTATACCTCCTCCTCGGACAGCGCCGTCGCGTCGCCGCCTAGCGCCCGACGCGCAAACGCAGCAAGCGAATGAGAGGGGCCCCCGCATCGCGGGGCCCCTCTGCTGTGCGCGTGCGAGGCCGTAGGGATTCGAAAGAGGCGCCCCAAACCCTCCGCCTCTCTCTTGCGCCATATGCGGCGCCGTTGTAGGTTCGCCTGACTAGGTTTGACGCGCCCACAAACGAAGAGGAGGCGACGCCGATGGTCATTCAGCCCCGTGTTCTGTCCCGAGAGCTCCGAGCGACCTACGGTTTCGAAGAGGTCGCCATCGTCCCCGGGGACGTCACCACCAACCCTGACCTGTCCGTAACCACCCTCCGCCTCGGCCCATTCCAGTTCACCGCCCCTATCCTCGCCTCCGCGATGGACGCCATTGTCGATCCCAACTTCGCGGGGCTGATGGCCAAGGCGGGCGCCCTGGGCGTGATGAACCTCGAAGGCGTCTACTGCCGCTATGAGGAGCCCTACGGCCCGTTGTCGGAGATCTCCTCCGCCCCTAAGGAGCAGGCGACCGAGGCGCTGCAGCGCGTCTACGCCGAGCCGCTCAAAGAGGAACTGGTGGGCCGTCGCGTCGAAGAGATCAAGGCGATGGGCGCCGTCTGCGCCGTGTCGATAACACCGCAGAACACCAAGCGCCTTGCCCCCTTGGCGGTTGAGGCGGGCGCGGACATCGTCGTCGTCCAGTCCACCGTAACCACCGCCCGGCACATCTCCAACTCCTACCACGGCCTGCGCTTCTCCGAGCTGATTCCCTTGGTGGACGTGCCAGTGGTCGTCGGCAACTGCGTGACGACCAGCGCCGCCCTGGAGCTGATGGAGCAGGGCATCGACGGGTTGCTGGTGGGCGTGGGCCCCGGCGCCGCCTGCACGACGCGCGAGGTGACGGGCGTCGGCGTGCCGCAGGTGACGGCGACCTTGGACTGCGCCGCCGCGCGCGACGAGTACTTCGCGCGCAGCGGCAAGTATGTGCCCGTCATCACCGACGGCGGGATCAGGACGGGCGGCGACCTGTGCAAGGCCATCGCGGCGGGGGCAGACGGCGTGATGATCGGCACGCCCCTGGCGCAGACCTTCGAGGCGCCCGGGAAGGGATTCAACTGGGGCATGGCCAGCCCCCACCCCGCCCTGCCGCGTGGGACGCGGGTGAACGTGGGCGCGCAGGCGTCGTTGCAGCAGGTGCTGTTCGGCCCGAGCCAGCGCACGGATGGAACGCACAACTTGGTGGGCGCGCTGCGCATCTGCATGAGCATGGTCGGCGCACAGACCATCGAGGAGTTCCACGAGCGAGTGGAACTGGTGGTCGCCCCCTCCATCGCCACCGAGGGCAAGTCCTTCCAACGTGCGGGCCTGATCTAGCCGCCGCGTTCGCCCTTCAATCCCCCTCAGGGCGAACGGAGGGATGCCGCGTTCCCACGCCCGGCCCGCGCCATTGCGGTTGACGACGACCTTCGTGGCGGCTATAGTTTAAGCGCCATCTACCCGCTGGGAGGTGAGCGTGAGCCGCCGCACCGCGCGGCCCTCGACCCGCCGGGATCGGAGCGTGACCCGGACGGACGCATACGAGGCGCCGCTGCCCGATTCCCACGCTCGCGAATGGTTGCCATGAGAGGCAGCCTGACTGACGTCGCGGGCGTCGAGGTAGGGCACTACACCGACGCGGACGCCGCCACCGGCTGCACCGTCGTTCTGACGCGCGGCGGCGCCGTCGCCGGGGTGGACGTGCGCGGCTCCGCCCCCGGCACGCGCGAGACCGACCTGCTGCGCCCTGGCGCCTCGGTCGAGCTGATTCACGCGGTTACGCTGAGCGGGGGCAGCGCCTACGGGCTTGCAGCGGCCTCGGGCGTGATGCGCTGGCTGGAGGAGCGGGGCATCGGCCATCGAGTAGGGAAGTTCATCGTCCCCATCGTGCCCGCCGCTATCCTGTTCGATCTGGGCATGGGGCGCTCCGACGTGCGCCCCGGCGAGCGAGAAGGCTACGCTGCCGTGTCCGCCGCATCGTCCGCCGCTTCTGTGGAGCAGGGCAGCGTGGGCGCAGGCACGGGCGCTACGGTAGGCAAGGGATTGGGCCGCGCCGCCGCGATGAAGGGGGGAGTCGGCTCCGCAAGCATGGACTTGGGCGGCGGGGTCGTGTTGGCGGCGCTGGCGGCGGTCAACGCTATCGGCGGCGTCGTCGATCACGAGACGGGCGAGCTGCTGGCCGGGCCGCGCGGCGCCGACGGGCGCGTGTGCGACTCCAGCGCCGGGTTCGCCGCCCGCGCCTCCGGCGCGGCGCCGCGCCCTCCAGCGCCGAGCGAGCCACTGGCCAACACAACGCTAGGCGTTATCGCCACTTCCCTCGCGCTCGACCGCGGGCAGGCGGGGCGTCTCGCCGCCGTTGCCCACGACGGACTGGCTCTGGCCGTCCGTCCTTGCCACACATTGCACGACGGAGACGCGGTGTTCGCGCTCTCGACGCGTTTGGTGGACGCGCCTGAGGAGGTCGCGCGCCTGTACGCGCTAGCGCCTACGGTGATGGCGGCGGCCATCGTCAACGCCGTGCGCGCCGCTACGTCATTGCATGGGATACCGTCATACGCCGAGGTTCGCGGTGGGGAGTGAGCCGCTGCTGACGGTCGGCTTCATCGGCGCGGGGAGGGTCGCGCGGACGCTGGCTCCCGCGCTGCACAAGGCGGGATACGATATCCGCGCCGTCGCCAACCGCAGCCGGGCGAGCGCCGAGGCGCTGGTGGACGCGATCGGCGCCGAGGCCGTTTCGCCGCAGGAAGTGGTTGACCACTGCGCGCTGGTCTTCCTTGCCGTTCCGGATGGCGCCATCGCGTTCGTCGCGGAGGCCGTCGCCTGGCGGAGCGGCCAAGCCGCCGTCCACCTGAGCGGCGCGTTGGGGCGCGGCGCCCTGGCTGCGGCAGCCGACGCGGGAGCCGCAACGGGCGCGTTCCACCCGGTGCAGACCTTCGGCGGAACGGGAACGCGGACGACCCTGGACGGAGTAGCGTTTGGAATCGACGCCGAGCCGCCGTTCTACGGCGTGTTGGCGGCGATGGCGGAGCGGCTGGGAGGCCGCGCGCTGCGCGTTCCGTCGGAGGCGCGGGCGCTCTACCACGCGGGCGCCGTGCTGGCGTGCGGCTACCTGACGACGCTATTGGGCGAGGCGGTGAGCGTGTGGGAACGGGCGGGCCTATCCCGCGCTGACGCGCAGGCGGCGTTGGCGCGGATGGCGGAGACGACAGCGACCAACGTCGGCGCTGCGGGCGCGGGCGAGGCGCTCACCGGGCCGATCGTCCGCGGCGACGCGGCCACGGTGCGGGCGCACCTCGCGGCGCTCCGCCGGACATCGCCGCAAACGCTGGAGGCGTACAAGGCCGTCGGCAAGCGGGCGGCGACGTTGGCCGAGGCCAACGGGGGCGGGGGCGGCGTGGATTGGAACGCGTTGTTCGAGGAGGCGAGGCAGTGCGGGTGAGAACGCGCACGCTGACGGAGATGAAGCGCGCAGGCCGACGCATAGCCTGCGTCACGGCCTACGACTACCCCACGGCGCGGCTGGCCGACGCGGCGGGGTTTCCGCTCGTCCTCGTGGGCGACAGCCTGGGCAACGTGGTGCTCGGTCACGACTCCACCATCGCGGTGACGCTGGACGCGATGCTCCACCACACGCAGGCGGTGGTTAGGGGCGCGAAGCAGGCGCTCGTGGTGGCCGATATGCCCTTCATGACCTACCAGGTCAGCGCGGAGGAGGCGCTGCGCAACGCGGGCCGCCTGATGCAGGAAGGCGGCGCGCACGCGGTCAAGGTGGAGGGCGGCGCAAGCGTGGCAGAGACGGTCGAGCGCCTCACCTCCGCAGGCGCGCCGGTGATGGGGCACCTGGGCCTCACGCCGCAGTCGGTGCACCAACTGGGCGGATTCCGCGTCCAGGGGCGCTCCCTCGCGGACGCTAGGCGCCTCATCGAGGACGCGCTGCTGCTCCAGGAGGGGGGCGCGTTCGCCATCGTGCTCGAGACAGTCCCCGCAGAACTGTCGCGCATCGTGACGGAGCGCCTGGCGATTCCCACCATCGGCATCGGGGCGGGGCCGCACTGCGACGGCGAGATACAAGTCTTTCACGAGATTCTGGGACTCATCGACGGCAGGCCGCGCAAGCACGCTAAGACCTATGCCGACCTGAACGCGATCATCGCGGACGCTCTCACTCGGTACGCGGACGAGGTGGGGGAGGGGCGCTTCCCCACGGAGGCCAACTCCTTCGACCTGGACGAGGGCGTGTTGGAGGCGCTGCGGAGGGATGGGGACGCGGCCGGGTCTGGCGAGCGTTGATGGAGCGTCTGACGACGTTCGAGGAGCTGCGTGCCTACGCGGGCGCGGCGCCGCGCCCGCTCGGCCTCGTGCCCACGATGGGCGCGGTGCACGCGGGGCACATGAGCTTGGTTGAACGATCGTCGCGGGAGTGCGCGGCGACGGTGGCGACGCTGTTCGTCAATCCGGCGCAATTCGACGACAAGGGTGACTTCGCGCGCTACCCACGCGATGCGGAGGGAGACCTGGCGGCGCTTGCCGCGGCAGGCGCCGACGCCGTGTTCACGCCGCCGGAGCGCGAGGTGTATCCGGCGGGATTCGCAACGTGGGTGCGGATGGGCGGCCCGGCGCTTCCTCTGGAGGGAGCGGCGCGGCCAGGCCACTTCGACGGCGTGGCGACCATCGTCGCCAAGCTGCTCATCGGCGCGTTGCCTGACGCGGCTTATTTCGGGCAGAAGGACGGGCAGCAAGTGGCGGTAGTGCGCCGCCTCGTAGCCGACCTGGGCCTGTCCGTGCGCGTTGTCGCCGCGCCTACGGTGCGTGAGGCGGACGGCCTCGCCCTCAGTAGCCGCAATGGGTTGTTGAACGCGGAGCAGAGGCGCGGCGCGGCGGCGCTCCACCGTGCACTCCAGGCAGGGGCAGCGGCGTTGGGGGAAGGCGCGGGGGCGGCGGAGGCAGCATGCCGCGCCGTGCTCGCCAAGGAGCCGCAGGTCTCCGCCGTGGACTACGTTGCGTTGGTCGACCAGGCGACGATGGCGCCGTGGAGCGGGCAGGGCGAGGCGATGCTGGCCGCCGCCGTCCGCGTTGGGAGCGTGCGACTGATCGATAACCTGCTGATGAGCGCCGACTAGGGCGTGGTACAATTAGGCGGGTAGGCACGGGTATGGACTTCTTGAGATACTACGAGGAACCTGGCGTCACGGCGCCCGTGTTTCTGTTCGCGTTCGCGGGATGGTCGGACGCGGCGGAGTCGGCGACGCACGCGCTGCGCTACCTGGTCAAGCGCCTGGAGGCGACGAAGTTCGCCGAGGTGGACCCGGAAGAGTTCTACGACTTCACGCAGGTTCGCCCCCACACGGGGTTCGACGAGGAAGGCGCGCGCCGGATCACGTGGCCCGCCAACGAGTTCTTCTACGCAAGGCGCAACCCCGAGGAGGAGGACTTGGTCATCTTCGTGGGAGTGGAGCCCAGTTTGAAGTGGCGCACGTTCACCAGCGGCTTGGTGGAGGTTATCCACCGAGTGGAGGCGAGCAGGGTGCTGCACTTGGGCGCGCTGCTGGACGCAGTGCCTCACACGCGTGACACGCGCATCACGGGAACGGCCACCAGCCCCGAGCTACAGGAACTGCTGCGCGGCGTGGAGGTGCGCCGCTCCCGCTACACGGGGCCGACGGGCATCACCGGCGTGCTGATGGACGCGCTGCGCCGCGAGAAGGCGCCCTCCGTGAGCATCTGGGGACACGCGCCCCACTATCTCCAGGTGGCGCCCAACCCGAAGGTGAGCTTGCGGTTGCTCCAGGTGGTAGAGCGGCTGCTGCACGTGGACATCGACGTGGATTCGCTGAACTCGCAGGGCGCCAACTTCGAGCGGCGCGTGCGCCAAGCCCTCTCCAACGAACCCGGCGTCATTGAATACATCCACCGCCTCGAGTCGCAGTGGGACAGCCGCGTGGGCGGGTCGGCGGGACCCAAGCAGGGCGTCGGAGAGCCGGGCGAGGGCGCGACGCTGGAGGGCGAGATGCCGCAGCCGGACGAGGCGGTGCGGGCATTCGAGGAGTTCCTCCGCCGCTCCTCCCGCCGCGGTGGCGATGGCGAGGGATAGGCGCGCGGCATCAGGCTAGAACTGCGATAGAAAGCGCAGGTCGTTCCCCAGGAACAGGCGGATGTCCTCGATGCCGTATTTGAGCATGGCGATGCGCTCCGGCCCCATGCCGAACGCGAAGCCGGTGTAGCGGTCAGGGTCGTAGCCGACGTTGCGCAGCACTTGCGGGTGCACCATCCCCGCGCCCATGATCTCGATCCAGCCGGAGCCGCGGCAGATGCGGCAGCGCGCGTCGTCCCCATCGCACTTGAAGCAGTCGATGGCTACGTCCACCCCGGGCTCCACGAACGGGAAGTAGTCGCAGCGGAAGCGCACCTTGCGCTCGCCGCCGAACAGCTGCCGCGCGAACTCGTAGAGCGTGTGCTTGAGATTGGCGAAGGACACTCCCTCGTCCACCACCAGCCCTTCCACCTGGTGGAACTGCGACTCGTGCGTCGCGTCCGTCGCCTCGTAGCGGTAGACCTTGCCGGGGACGACGACGCGGATGGGCGGCCGGCGCTCCTCCATCACGCGCGCTTGCATAGGCGAGGTGTGAGTGCGCAGGAGCATCGTCGAGCGGCCATCTTCGTCCGCCGCGCCGTCGATCCAGAAGGTGTCGAACATATCGCGCGCCGGGTGATCCTTGGGGATGTTCAGCAGCTCGAAGTTGTAGCGATCCCACTCCACCTCCGGCCCCTCGACGACCTGGAACCCCATCCGCTCGAAGATAGCGCATATTTCGCGCATGATGCGCGTCGAGGGGTGCAGGCTCCCAATCTCCGCCAGCCTGCCGGGCAACGATACGTCGATCGCGTCGTCGGATAGCGCGTCCAGGCGCGCCGAGCGTAGTTCCTCGGAGCGGACCGCCAGCGCCTTCTCGAGGCGCGCCTTCACGCGGTTGGCGGCGGCGCCCGCCTCGCGGCGTTGCTCGGCGGGCTGCGCTCCCACGGAGCGCAGCGCCTGCGTCACCTTGCCGGAGCGCCCCAGGTAGGCGACGCGCCACGCCTCGACGGCCTGCGGGTCGGTAGCGCCGGTCAGCGCGGCCAGCGCCTCCTGCCGGAGCGCGTCAAGATCGGCGGCGGAAGATGCGTCGGCCATAAGCGGCGAGTATAGCAGCGAGGGGTAGGCGCTCCGCTTACTCCTCCTCCCGTAGGGACGGATTTGAAACCGATTCCTACAACGCGACGAGGCGAGCATGCGCATAGGGTCGGGCGCACAGGGCAGGCGCAGGTGCTACCCTTGCGCTAGGAGGCGCGACGTGACGCAACTTGACACGCGAACCGAGACGGCGACGCTGGCGGGGGGCTGCTTCTGGTGCTTGGAGGCAGTCTACGAGCAGCTGAAGGGAGTGGAGCATGTGGTGAACGGCTACACCGGCGGCCAACTCCCCAATCCCACCTACGAGCAGGTCTGCACGGGACGGACGGGCCACGCCGAGGCGGTGCAGGTGACCTACGACCCCGCCGTCGCCTCCTATCGCGACCTGGTGCGCCTCTTCTTCCGGATACACGACCCCACCACCCTCAACCGCCAGTGGCCGGACGTGGGCACGCAGTACCGCTCCGCCGTCTACTGGCACGACGATGAGCAGCGGCTGGCGGCGGAAGAGGAGCTCGAGGCGGCGCGGGCGCTCTGGGACGACCCCATCGTGACGGAGATCGCACCGCTGGAGGCGTTCTACGCGGCGGAAGACTACCACCAGCAGTACTACCGAAAGAATCCGCACCAGGGCTATTGCCAGGTCATCATTGCGCCGAAGGTGGCCAAGCTCCGCAAGGAGCACTTGGAGGCGCTGAAGGCATAGCCCTGCGGCGGCGATCACTCGGCGGCATAGTCGCCGCTTGCCCCTCCGCGCTTCTCCACTAGGCGGAATGGGCCGAGACGCATCCCCCGGTCCACCGCCTTGCACATGTCATAGACCGTGAGCGCGGCGGCGCAAGCGGCTGTCAGCGCTTCCATCTCTACGCCCGTCTTGGCCGTCGTCTTGGCCGTGGCGCGCACGCTGAGCGTCCCCGACGCCGCGTCGGCGGCGAACTCCACCGACACGTGGCTCAGCGGCAGCTGGTGGGCGAGGGGGATGATGTCCCATGTCTTCTTGGCCGCCGCGATGCCCGCCAGGCGCGCGACGGTGAACACGTCGCCCTTCTCCACGCCGCCGCTCTCGATGAGCGCGAGGGTTTCGGAGTGCATCGTCACCGCGCCTTCCGCCGTAGCTGAGCGCTCCGTGTCGGGCTTGGCGCCCACGTCCACCATCCGCGCCCTGCCCTGCGCGTCCAGGTGCGTGAGCGGGGAGCCGGGGTCGTGTTCGCTAGCCATTGGTCTATCGCCTCCCGCGTTGCTCGCGCTCGTAGACCTCGTCGACGGCGAGACGCGCTCCCTTCGCCGCCTCTGCGGCCAGCCGGTCGGCGCGCTCATTCTCGCGGTTCCCTGCGTGGCCGCGCACCCACTTGAAGGCGACACTGTGCTTGCCCGTCAGGTCGAGCAGGCGCTCCCACAGGTCAGGGTTGACGGCGCGCTCCTTCTTGTTGCGCCGCCAGCCGTTGGCGCGCCAACGCTCCGCCCACCCCTTCTCCATCGCGTCCACCACGTACCGCGAGTCGCTGTACAGCGTAACCGAGCAAGGCTCTTTGAGCGCGTCGAGGCTCGCGACGGCGGCCAGTATCTCCATGCGGTTGTTGGTGGTGAGGCGGAAGCCGCCGGAGAGCTCCTTCCGCGCTCCGCCGTGGAGCAGGACGGCGCCGTAGCCGCCCGGCCCCGGATTGCCGATGCATGCGCCGTCGGTGTAGATGATCACGCGCATGGCCGCGTCAGCCCCCGATCTGGTACATCTCCACCTTGCGGCGGCTGCCGTGCGCCAGCAGTTGCGAGCGCAGTTCCGAGTAGCGGTCGGCGCGCAGTGTCCACACGTCGTGCAGCAGCGCGGCCAGGTCATCGTCGGACGCGCCGTCGCGCAGCGGCCCCCGTAGGTCGGCGCCCGACGAGCCGAACAAGCAGGTGTAGAGGCTGCCCTCGGGCGATAGGCGTATGCGCGTGCATCCGCCGCAGAAGGGCTGCGACACGGACGAGATGAAGCCTATCTCGCCCTCGCCGTCGCGGTAGCGCCAACGCTCGGCCACTTCGCCCGCGTAGTTGGGCGCGATTGGCTCGATGGGCAACTCTGCGTCGATGCGGGCGATGAGCTCGGCGGAGGGGACGACGCGCGTCTGCTCCCAGTGGTTCAGGTTGCCCACGTCCATGAATTCGATGAAGCGGACGATATGCCCCGTGCCCTTGAAGCGGCGCGCCAGGTCGATGGCCGTATGGTCGTTCACGCCGCGCTCGATGACCGCGTTGATCTTGACGGGGCCGAGCCCGGCAGCACAGGCGGCCTCAATGCCCTCCAGCACGCGCTCGGGACGGTGGCCGCGCCCGTTCATCGCCCCGAACACCTCTGGGTCGAGTGAGTCGAGGCTGATAGTGACGCGCCCCAGGCCCGCCTCCGCCAGCGCTTGGGCGTGCTCCGCCAGCAGGTAGCCGTTGGTGGTCAGCGTCAGGTCGTCGATGCTCTCGATCTCCGCAAGCATGGCGATGAGGTCCGGCAAATCGGGGCGCACCAGCGGCTCGCCGCCGGTGACGCGCACCTTGCGCACGCCGAAGCCGGTGAGGACGCGCGTGACGCGGGCGATCTCCTCGAAGCGCAGCAGTTCGGCGCGGGGGAGGAAGCGGTAGCGCTCGCCGTAGACCTCCGCCGGCATGCAGTAGGTGCAGCGGAAGTTGCACCGGTCGGTGACCGATATGCGCAGGTCCCGCATTGGCCGCCCCAGTGTGTCAATGGGCGGGGCGGCGCGGACGGCGGACGCTGCGCTCACGCGGGCGCTCCCGCGGCGAACAGCCCCTCCATCTGCACGTCGTTGAGCCTTGCCTCTGCTGCGGCGCAGTACTCCGGCGCGATGTCGATGCCGAGGTAGCGGCGGTTAACGGCGCGCGCCGCGACGCACGTCGTCCCCACGCCCGCGAAGGGGTCGAGGACTACGTCGCCTCGGAAGCTGAAGAGGAGCATCACCCGCCGCGCGAGCTCCTCGGGAAACATGGCGGGATGGCCGAACCCGCGCATGCGGCGCTCCGGCGCGATCGACCACTTGGCTAGCACCCACTCCTTGAACGACTCGGCGTCGATGTCCGCGTCCGAGGCAGCGCCCTCTTTCTTCAAGTCGCCTTTGGCGAACACCTCGACGAACTCCCACGTGTACTTCAGGTAGGGGCTTGCCGGACTTTTCCAGCTGCCCCATGCGGTGTACTTGCAGTTGTAGTTGTTCTTCTCCCAGAGGATCTCGCCCTTCCAGATGAGGCGCTTGTTCATGAAGTAGTTGGAGATGACGTGATGGCTGGGGATGTAGTCGGAGAAGAGCGGCTGGACGTTGACGGCAATGCGTCCGCCGAACTTGAGCACCCGCACGCACTCGTCGAAGACGCGGAAGAGCTTCGCGAAGTATGCCTCCCAGTCCATCGCGTCGCCCTGCGCCTGTGCGTCCGCCTCGTGGTAGCCCAGGCCGAAATTGTAGGGAGGCGAAGTGAAAACGAGGTCTACGCAATTGTCAGGGAGTTGCTTGAGCACGTCCTCGCTGTCGCCGCAGACGATGCGGTCGGTGAATTCGGCGGGCAGCGGGTTCGCCTCGCGCCCGAAGTCGTGGTCATTGGCGTAGTAGTGCTTGCCGCGGCGCTGTTCCTTGGCCTTGCGTCCCGCCACCTTGCGCTCGCGGTTGTAGCCGACGTAGAGGCGCTTGCCGCCATTGATGCCGTAGCTCCTGATTCCCTCGACTGCGTCGACGACCTGGCGCATCGCAGGAGCGTGGCCGTGCTGTCGGGACGCGGCGTGCGCGGCCTCCTGCAGCGCGGCTAAGTCCACCTGGCGGAGCCAGACCTCAAGGCTGGCGTCGTTTCGGACGAGGTGGAAGTCGTCGGGGGAGAACTGCCCGTTGATGAACTCGATGGCCGCGTCGGCTTGGAGGTCGAGCGGGGCGGGAGGCTCTAGGCGTATGAGGCGGTAGTTCTCGGTGAGGGTCATGCGCTGCGCTTGGCGTGAGGTTGCGGGGAGTCTAGCGCAGGGACGCCAGGGGCGATAGGCGCGGCCGCCGCGCTCACGCGGGTGCTTCCGACGCGAGTTCGCGGAGGCGCGCCGCCGCCTTGCGCGCCGCAATCCCCCGGTGGGAAACGGCGTCCTTCTCGGCGGCGGTGAGTTCGGCCATCGTGCGCCCGCCGCCGCCCGCCGGGGCGAAGAGGGGGTCGTAGCCGAAGCCGTTGGCGCCGCGCGGCTCTCGCGCCAGCGCCCCCTCGCAAGTCCCCGTGAACGCCTCCGCCGTCCCGTCGGGCCACGCGAGGGCGAGGACGGCCACGTAGCGCGCCCCTCGCCGCCTGTCCGGGATGGCGGCCGTCTCGCTGAGAAGCAGGCGCGTGCGCGCCGCGTCGTCCAGGCCGGGGCCGCCGTAGCGCGCGGAGCGGACGCCGGGCTTGCCGCCGAGCGCGTCCACTTCGATGCCGGAGTCGTCTGCGAGAGCGAGTATGCCGCTCGCTTTGGCGTAGGCGCGCGCCTTCAGCAGCGCGTTCTCCGCGTAGGTCGTGCCTGTCTCCTCTACGTGGAGGACAACGCCCGCCTCCGACGGCGAGGCCAGGTCAATGAGCGCGCCGCTCAAGAGACGGCGCAGCTCGGCGCGCTTGTGGGCGTTGCTCGTGGCGGCGAGGAGGCGGAGGGGTTCCACGGCGGCAAGCATACCACTGCCTCGCCGATGGGGCGCTTGAACTTTATACGAATCGTATAAGGACTATTGACATATATTAGAAGCAGTGCTATGTTGTTTGTAGACGAAAGGCTAGACCCCCGACCGAGGGTGCGGCCATCGAGAAGACAAGGAGGTATTGCGATGATGCTTGAGCGATGGGACCCCATCCGCGAGATGCGCCGGATGGAGGACAGGATCGACCGCCTGTGGCGCGGCTTCGCCGCCGAAGGCAGGCCGGAGAGGTGGAACATCCCGCTGGACGTGCTCCAGGCCGACGACGCGATCACCGTGCGCGCGTCCGTCCCCGGCGTGAAGCCGGAGGACATCAGCGTCGCCGTCGAGGACGGCGTGCTGACCATCAAGGGCGCCGCGACGGAGGAGACGGAGCGCAAGGAGGCCGACTTCCTGCTGCGCGAGCGGTGCGTCGGCGCCTTTCACCGCGCCGTCCGACTCCCCGACTACGTCGACGCCGAGAAGGCCGAGTCCACCTACGCCAACGGCGTGCTGGAGGTCGCCTTCCCGAAGGCAGAGGCCAAGCGCCCCAAGACCATCGACATCAAGGTGGCCGACGCCTAACTCCACCGGACGGCCCACGTCAGAGACCCCGCTCCCGATTCGGAGGCGGGGCCTCTCTTTTCTTTTCGCCGCCGCGCGAGGCTGCGGGCGCCGTGCGGAGACCCCTAGCGCGTCGCCGCTTCTCCCTCCACCGTCTCCCTCTCGCGCTGCTGCCGCTCCTCCGTCCGCACCACGAACAACAGCACGATCAATAGCGTCGCCATCAGACTCAGGGAGCCGGGTATCCACATAATCACGCCGCCGATCTCCTGGTCTTCCAGCGGCGTCAGTCCGTAGGCCTGGGTGAGCCCGTCGTAGAACCGGTACCAGGGCCGGGGCGAGTAGGTGAGAAACGCGCCGAGGATGAAGATAGGCACCGTGGTTAGGAAGACGAAGGGGACGCGGGCGAGGTAGGAGAGGTTGGGGCGCAAGGGAACGGGGTCGATGACGTTCCACCACCACAACAGCGCCGTCCCCGCGAACATCGCGTGCTCCAGCAGGTGCACCGCCTCGTTCCGCAGCGCCGCGTCGTAGGCGGGCGGAACGTGCCACAGCAGCAGCGTGCCGACGTAGAGCGGCCATGCGACAAGGGGATGGGCGGCGAAGCGCAGCGGTCGGCGCACCCACGCCGATCGGATGAGCGGGCCGACGACCTCGCGCCGCAGGTCGCGCGGCATCCCCCGCAGCACGGGGATGAAGGGCGCGCCGAGCATCAGCATCGGCGGCGCGACGATGACCAGCAGGAAGTGCTGCACCATGTGGACGAAGAACAGCTCGCCCGCGATGTGGTCGATGGGGGAGACGAGGGCGGCGAGGATGACGAGCAGGCCGCCGTAGTAGACGGCCACGCGCGGCCCCGGGTGGCGCCTGCGCTTGGAGCCAGGGCTGCGGGCGATGCCGCTGGCGTACAACACGCCCGCGACCGCCACGAAGGTCAGCACTAGGGGGTCGAACGACCAGGCGCTCAGGCTGCCGCCGCTCGTGTGGAGCGCAATCACCGGCTAGTCCCGATGGGGCGGCCCGCGCGCAACGCGTCCGCTAGCGCGTCAGGTTCGAGAAGAGCGCCATGAGCGCCACCATGATGGAAATCATGATGATGAAGGGGAAGAAGAAGAAGGCGGAGAAGCGCCAGTTGTCGAACTTCAAGTGCATGTAGTAGCCGACGACCAGGAGGAACTTCAGCCCCGACAGCAGCAGGATGATGCCGGTCATCGTCGCCGAGTCCCAGTTCCCGTAGAAAATCAGGAACTCGATGAGGGTGACGACGCACAGGACGACCGCGATCTGGATGTAGCGCCGCGGCGAGGGGTGCTTCTCCGTGTGCTCCTCGTGATGCAGGTCGTGCTGCGCCGCCATCCCGCTACCCTCCCAGCCCCGCCAGGGCGTGGGCGCCTTCGAGGACGCGGTCTTCCACGCCGAACGCGCCCACCAGGTAGATGACGCCGAAGATGACGATCCACACGATGTCGACGAAGTGCCAGTAGAGGCCGGCTATCTCCACGTCCAGGCTGTTCTCCTGCTTCACCTTGCCCCGGAAGGAGGCGAAGAAGAGCGACCAGAGCCAGATGATGCCGACGGTGACGTGGGCGCCGTGGAACCCGGTCAGCGTCAGGAAGGTGCTGCCGAATAGGTTAGTGCGCGGCGTGAGGCCGTGCTTGGCGAACTCCGTGAACTCCACCATCTGGAAGCCGATGAACACCATCCCCAATAACGCTGTCATCGCCGTCCAGAAGCGGAACGTCCCCATCTTGCCCTGCTGAATCCCCGCCAGGGCCAGCACCATCGCCAAGCTTGACATCAGCAGCACGAAGGTGCTGATGGTGGTCACCGGGATGTTGAGGATTTCCTCGATGGGGCCTTGCAGGCTCTCCGTGCGGTAGATCAGGTGCGTGGCGATGAGCGGCCCGAAGAACATCGCGTCCGAGCCGAGGAAAGCCCACATCAGGAGCTTTCGGTTGTTCAGGCCGGTCGTGGTGGCGTGCTCAGCCTCTGGGGAGCGGGCGAGGTACTGCATGCTAGTGGTGCGCCGCCGCTCCTTCCGCCACTTCCGTCGCCACCGCCGGCTCGAACACCCAGCGGTAGACCGAGATGAGGGCCAGCGCCCCGCTCGCCGCGCCCATGGTCAACCCCGCGATGGCGTGCGCCTGCCACACCAGCAAGCTGCCCGCGACCAGCGTCACGCCCATCGCCAGCAAGAGCGGCCAGTAGGAGGGAGAGGGCATATGGATGGAGGATTCGTCCACGTAGGGCAACGGCGGCGGCTCCACGGTGTTGGCCTCCTCGTCCCACAGCGGGTGCTGGCTCCTGATGGTGGGCACGATGGCGAAGTTGTAGTGGTGTGGGGGCGACTCGATGGACCACTCCAGCGTCGCCGCGCCCCACGGGTTGGCGCCCGCCGGCTGCCCCACGCGGGCGCTCCGCACCATGTTGTAGAGGAACACGGCGATGGAGACGGCGATTACGAACGCGCCGATGGTGACGGCCATGTTCGTGCCGCTCCAGCCCATGTCCGGCGCGTAGGTGTAGATTCGCCGAGGCATTCCCAGTACTCCCAAGAAGTGCATCGGGAAGAAGGTCAGGTTGAAGCCGACGAACATCAGCGCGAAGTGCGTCTTGCCGATGCTCTCGCTCATCATCCGCCCCGTAATCTTGGGGAACCAGTAGTAGGTGGCAGCGGTGAGGCCGAAGATCGAGCCGCCGAACAGCACGTAGTGGAAGTGCGCGACGACGAAGTAGGTGTCCTGCTGATGCAGGTCCACCGGCACCACCGCGTGCATCACGCCGCTCAGCCCGCCCAGCATGAAGAGCGAGATGAACCCAAGGGCGAAGAGCATAGGTGTCCTGAATTGGATGGAGCCGCCGTACATCGTCCCCAGCCAGTTGAACACCTTCACGCCCGTGGGCACGGCGATGGCCATGGTGGCCACGGCGAAGGCGCTCGTCGCCCAGCGCCCCATGCCGACCGTGAACATATGGTGCGCCCAGACGCCGAAGCCCAGGAAGGCGATGACCGCTCCCGCCAGCACGATGGTCACGTAACCGAACAGGGGCTTTCGCGAGAAGGTCGGCAGGATGTCCGACACGATGCCCATCGAGGGCAGGATCAGGATGTACACCTCCGGGTGGCCGAACACCCAGAACAGGTGCTGCCACAGCAGTGGGTCGGCGCCGGCGGTGATGTCGTAGAAGTTCGTCCCGAACATCCGGTCGAAGAGCAGCAGCGTGATGGCGACGGTGATGACGGGGAAGGCGAAGATGATGAGGAAGGAGACGATGAGCGTCATCCAGGTGAAGACGGGCATGCGCATCAGCGTCATGCCCGGCGCGCGCATGTTGATGATGGTGATGACGAAGTTGAAGCCCGCCGCGAGCGTCCCCACGCCCATCACCTGGAGGCCTAGGATCCAGTAGTCCACCGAGCTGCTGGTGGAGAAGTTGGCGGCGGTTAGGGGCGCATAGGCGAACCATCCCATATCGGGGGCGGACCCGGTGAAGAAGGAGAAGTTCATCAGGATGGAGCCGAAGAGGAAAAGCCAGTAGGAGAGGGCGTTCAGTCTGGGGAAGGCGACGTCGCGCGCGCCGATCTGGAGCGGCACGAGGAAGTTGAAGAAGGCGGCGCCCGCCGGCATCACCACCATGAAGATCATGGTCGTGCCGTGCATGGTGAACATCTGGTTGAAGGTGGCGGCGCTCACCACGTTCAGGTCGGCCTGCGCCAACTGGAGGCGCATGACCAGCGCCTCGACGCCGCCGAGGATGAAGAAGGCGAACGCCGTCAGCCCGTAGAGCACCCCGATCTTCTTGTGGTCGACCGTGGTGATCCACGCCCACGCGCCCGTGGGGTCGAGGGGGCGCCGCAGTATCGCGATGTTCGTTGCCATTCCCTTCGTTCCCTGCCCCGCCGCCCCGCGAGGCGGGAGGCGCGGCCTCGCTCCTCCAAGCCTATTCGATGGTCATGCTCCGCAGGTAGGCGGCGACAGCCTCCACCTGCGCCGGGGTCAAGGTGTCGTCGAAGCGCGGCATCGCCTGCTTGCCGTTCCCCAACTCCGCCAGCGCCGTGGGCAGCCCCTCCGGCACCGGCTTGACGGCGGTGACGTTGGTGATCCACTCCACGAGGTTCTCTTCCGTATTGTCCATGATGCCCGCTCCTATCGTCAGCCTGCTGCCGAAGCGGGAGAGGTCGGGGCCGATGCGTCCGGCGGCGACGGTGCCCGCCACGGCGTGGCAGGAGGAGCAGTTCTGGATGAACACCGATTGTCCGCTGGCCAGGAACGACTCTTCCTCCGGCGCGGGCGGCGGCGTGTTCATCCCCTCCACCCACCGCTCGAAGTCGCCCAGCGAGTCCACCACCACGCGGAAGCGCATCAGCGCGTGGGCAAGGCCGCAGAACTCGGCGCACTGGCCCAGGTACACCCCCACCTCACTGGCCGTGAACGGCTCGAGGTGGTTTGTCCGCCCTGGGATGGAGTCGATCTTGCCGATGAGCTGGGGCACCCAGAAGGAGTGGATGACGTCGTCCGACTTCAGCGAGATGGCCACCTCGCGGCCGATGGGCACGTGGAGCTCGTTGGCAGTAGTGAGCGTGCCGCCATCGGGGCCGAGGCCTGGGTAGTTGACCTCCCACCACCACTGGTGGGCGACGACCTCGACGTGGAGCGCGTCCTCCGACGGCGCGCGTGTCGCGCCGACGATGGCGAGGATAGTGGGGACGCCGATCATCACAAGGATGAGGATAGGGCCGATGGTCCAGAGCACCTCGAGGGTGTTGTTGCCATGGATCTGGCGCGCTTTGACGCCTGGGCGCTCGCGGAACTTGGCCATCAGGTAGCCCATGGCGATGAGCACGGCGGCGCCGATGGCCCCCGATATCACAATGATCAGGATGTAGAGCGTCTGGATCTTGTCGGCGGCGTCCGACTTGGGGTCGAAAGTCGTCTGGGGAGAGGAGCAGGCGCTGAGGGCAAGCAGGAGGGCGGCAACGAGTAGGCCGACGGCGACTAGCCTACCGGAGCGTCCGAGCAACTGCTTGGGGTACACGTGCTTGCCTTGGAGTCCCTATAAACGCCGCACGGGCGCGCGCCACGCTGCCCAAGCGGTTTGTTACGGTTATCACACACCCTCGCGCCCGTCAAGGAGAATCGCCCGCCGCCGCCCCGAACGCGCCGCTCGGCGCCTCACTCCCCCAGCCCCAGGAAGCGCAGGCAGTTGGCCGAGCCCACCGCCTCCCGCTCCGCTTCCGTCAGCCCTAGCTCCTCAAACTCCGCCTCCGGCGCCCACGGTCTCCACTGGAAGGGGTAGTCGGAGCCGACCACCACCTGAGAGGAGCCGACCGTGTCGATGAGCAGCCGTAGCGCCTGGTTGTTGAAGAAGATGTCGTCGTAGTACAGGCGCTTGGCGTACTCGGTGGGCGCTTGCGCCAACTGCGCGCCGCCGATGCCCACGTCGTGGAAGTAGTCCATGCGCGGCAGCATCTGCACCAGCGAGCCGCCTCCATGGCTGATGCACACGCGCAGACCGGGGCAAGCGTCCAACACGCCGCCGCCGATGAGCGAGGCGGCGGCAAGGGCCGCCTCCATCGGGAAGCCGACGGCGTTGGCCCACGCGCCCGGCCCGACGATGCGGTCGGTGAAGGTCGGATGCTGCGAGTGGATGAACACCGCCATGCCTAGCGCCTCCGCCTCTTTGAAGAAGGGCAGGAAGCGCGCGTCGCCCGGGCTCACGCCCTGGACGTTGGTCAGGATCTCCACACCTTGCATCCCCAGCGCCTTCACGTGGGTCAGTTCCTTGCAGGCCAGTTCCACGTCCTGAAGGGGCACGGCGCCGAGGCCGTAGAAACGGTCGGGCGCCTCCTCCATCATCCGCACGATGACCTCGCTCAGGTAGCGCCCCAGCGCCAGGCCGTCGTCCGGCTCCAGGCGGTAGGCGAGCAGCTCGGGCATGGGCGAAAGCACTTGGCGGTCGGCGCCGGTGCGCGGCAGTTCCTCGATGCGCCGGGCGACCGACCAGCAGCGGTCGGCCACGGTGCGGAAATTGCGACCGCCGATCATCACGTTGGAGCGCGCGACGCCGGAGCCGTCGTCCGGTTGCGGCGCCATAGAAGGCCAGAGGCTGCCTGCGGGGCGGCCGCCGACAGGGGGGAATTCCTCCGGGACGACGTGGGTGTGCAGGTCGATGATCATGGGAGAGTCTCCTTGCCGGGGCGCCGCCGCGACGATTGGCGATTATGGCGCCGCGCCCGCGTGGGGTAAAGCGCCGGCGCCCTGCGCCTCGCCTGCCCATCCGCCGATTCCGCCGCCCGCGCCGCTTGACAAGCCCCGAGCCAGCGCCTATGCTGCTCAGTCCAGTCTGTTCACGAGGGAGTGCGCTCCCTCGATTGCGTGGCGCTCCTAGAGGAGTCTCGACGCGATGAGCGGCGGACTGATGATGGCGTGCGGGCCGGGAGGCTTGGCTGGCGCCGTTGCACGTTAACAAGGGAATATCGAGTGAGTCAGAGCATCGCGAGCTCGTGAGGTCAAGCTACTAAGGGCCCACGGGGGATGCCTTGGCGTCAAGGGCCGATGAAGGGCGTAGCACGACTGCGATAAGCTTCGGTCAGCCGTCTAGCAGGCTTAACCGGAGATACCCGAATCGGGGAACCGGCGGCGGAGAAACCGTCGCGCCCCACGCTGAACACATTAGGCATGGGGAGGTAAGCGGGGGAACTGAAACATCTCACTACCCCGAGGAAAAGAAAGCAACCGCGATTCCCCTAGTAGCGGTGAGCGAACGGGGAACAGCCCAAACCTGTGGGGCTTAACGGACTGGGGTCCTATGCCTCGCGGGGGTTGTACGGCGCACCGGCGGAAGCCCCAGCAACTGCACGGAGTGAGCAATCCTGGCTTTAGCCGAAGGCTCCTGGAAGGGACCGCCATAGGGGGTGATAGCCCCGTAGGCGAAAGGGCCGGGACTTCGGGTGCGTTCGTGAGTACCGCGGGACACGTGGAATCCTGTGGGAACCAGGGGGGACCACCCTCCAAGGCTAAATACCCTTGACGACCGATAGTGCACAAGTACCGTGAGGGAAAGGTGAAAAGAACCCCTGTAGGGGAGTGAAATAGACCTGAAACCGTGGGCCTACAAGCGATCGGAGCCCTGGGCGACCGGGGTGACGGTGTGCCTATTGAAGAATGAGCCGGCGAGTTGCGTCTGTGCGGCAAGGTTAAGGGATAGAGACGTCCTGGAGCCGAAGCGAAAGCGAGTCTGAATAGGGCGTAGAGTCGCATGGAGCAGACCCGAAACCGGGTGAGCTACCCATGGCCAGGGTGAAGCCTGGATAATCTCCAGGTGGAGGCCCGAACCGGTGAATGTTGCAAAATTCTCGGATGAGCTGTGGGTAGAGGAGAAATGCCAATCGAACCCGGAGATAGC
>JAGWBE010000004.1 GCA_021296055.1 Dehalococcoidia bacterium
GTAGTAGGGCTTGCCCAGAATCGTGCTGCCGATCACTCCGTCGTCGGTGAAGGGCGTTGCAAGCCATGCCTGCAGCGCAAAGGCCGCGCCGATGAGAACCAGGAGCGCTGCGTAGAGCCGCCGCTCGTGTCGGGGGATTTCCCCCGCGCTAGTAGCCACTCTCTAACACGCTCCGTTTCTGAGATGCGGCGAGGCAGCCGCCACGCACGAAGGCTAACACTCCGCTGTCCATCTCACCCGAACGGAGGCGAGATTCCCATCCCCGCTTTCGCGGAAACAACGGATGCGAGTGTGGCCTTAGCCGCCGCGCAGCGTGCGCAGCAGGTGGCCGAGGCGCGGGGGTTGCCCGTAGGTCAGCAGGTAGGCGCGGAACACGCGCGCCGTGAGCGCGATGGCGGCGGCTACGCCGGCGGCGAGGATGGCGAGGCTGAGGGCAACGTCCCACCCGCTCATACCGCCGAGGCCGAGGCGCATCAGACTCGTCACCGGGGCGGTGATGGGGATGAAGGAGAGCGTCCGCGCGAGCGTCGAATCGGGGTTCTCGAGCAGCGTGAACATGAACCACATCGGCGCTATCGCGGGCACGATGACCAGCGCGGTGATGTTGCTCGCCTGCCGTTGGTTGGTGGTGATTGCGCCGATGGCCGCCAGCGAGGCGCCGATCAGCGCGTAGCCCAGAACGAAGTAGGCAAGAGCGGCGGCGGCGTTGCCCAGGGAGGGCAAGCGGGCAAGGTCGATGGGCCAATCCATGATGGCGCCGAGGGCGAGCGCCAAGGCGACGAGCGACGCGGCCCACACGGCTATCTGCGCCAGGCCCGCGGCGCCCAAGCCGATGAGCTTGCCGTACATCAGGTGCTCCGGATCGATGGAAGAGAGAAGCACCTCCATCATGCGGTTCTCTTTTTCCTCCGTCAGCCCTTGCAGCAGGTAGCCGGAGGCGGTGAAGGCCGACACGATGAACAGTACGCCTACGGCCATGAACAGCAGCGTGTCAATGATGCCGTCGTCGTCATCGGCGGGCGCGCCCGAATCGCTCACCTCGACCACGCTCAACCGGTAGGGCGTAACGGCGCGGTCGAGCAAATCGGCGCTGACCTGACCGTCGAAGAGGTTCTGCGCGACGAAGCGGCGCAGGGCGTTGTTTCCTCCGAATCCGCCGCTATCGAATAGGCCGGGGCGCTCCTCTCGCATCTCCACGATCCTCCCTGTCGCAAGGAAGTCCGCCGGGAAGATGAAGAGGCGCTCGATGCGCCCGGCGAGCAGGTCGCGCGTGGCCGCCTGCTCGTCGGCGTAGAGCGTGAAGCGCGTATCGGCCTGCTGCCAGAAGCGCGAGAAGAGCGGCTGGCCGTCCGCGCCGATAGTGCGGTCTACGTAGCCGAAGAGCGTCTCTGCGGCGGGCGCAGCGGACGGCGCGTCATCGCCGGGGGCGTCGTCCGCGCCGACGGCTTGGAAGATGGCCGCGGCGGCAAGCCCCAGAATCACTAGCGCCGGGACAAGCGCGACGAAGGCGCGGTAGGACAAGCGGCCCGTGGTGACGGAGAATTCGTGCCGGGCGACGAGCCACGTCTTACGCATCGTCCTGCTCCACCACGCGCAGGAATATCTCCTCGAGGCTTGGCGCGGCCAGTTCGAAGCGATCGATCTTCGCGCCGCGGTCGAGCAGCGCGCGCAGCACGGCCTCCGGCGCGCAGCCGTCCGCCAGCGCCAGCACGTACCCTGCGCCGTCGCGCCGCCAGTCGGTTACGCCGTCGATGGCGTCCGGCGCCTGATCGGCGGCCACGAACACGCCGCCGCCGGAGAATGCGCGCTTTATCTCGGAGAGCGCGCCGTCGAGCACGACGCGGCCCTCGTTCACCATCAGCACGCGGTCGCATATCTCCTCCACGTCGGTCATCTGATGGGTGGAGAAGATGATGGCCGCGCCCTCTGCGCGCAGCTCCGCCACTACATCCTTCATCAACCGCGCGTTGACGGGGTCTAGGCCGCTGAAGGGTTCGTCCAGCACGATGAAGGCGGGCTCGTGGACAAGGGCGGCGGCGAACTGGGTCAGTTGGCCGAGGCCGCGGCTCAGCTCGCGCACGCGCTTGCGGCGGTGCGGCTCCAAACCGAGGCGCGCGAGCAGAACGTCGGCGCGGCGCAGGGCGCGCTCGCGCGGCATGCCCCTCAACTCGGCCAGGTAACAGAGGTTGGGGAGCAGGCGAAGACCCTGGTAGAGGCCGCGTTCTTCGGGCAGATAGCCGATGCGCTCCCGCGCGGCCAGACTCAACTCGCCGCCGAACACCGACACGCCTCCCGCGTCGGGCCGCACGATGCCGAGCAGCATGCGGATGGTCGTCGTCTTGCCCGCGCCATTCGGCCCTACGAGGCCGACAATCTCGCCTGGCCGCACGGCGAGCGAGACATCCCGCACCGCAGCGCGGTCGCCGAACCGCTTCCACAGACCGCTCGCCTCCACGATGGGCGAGTTAAGGTCTGGGGAGGGGCGCCGGGCGGTCATAAGGTTAAGCCTTGCCGCGCAGGGCGGTGGTTGTCAATGAAGTGATAGGGGATATGGGAAGCCCCCCTCCCCGCACTGCCACCGGATGCGTCGGGTATACTCTCCCCATGGCCATCCTGCCTATGCATTACATCGGGCGAGACCCCATCCTCCGCGAGCGGGCGCGCAAGGTGAAAGACCCCACCACCCCCGCCATGCGCAAGCTCGCAGCCGACATGGTCGAGTCGATGCATCACTACGCCGGCGTCGGCCTCGCCGCCAACCAGATCGGCTCCCTCCACCGCCTCGCGGTCATCCAATTGCCCGAGGACGACGAGCCGCGCATCCTCTTCAACCTCGAGGTAACTCGCAAGGAGGGCGAGCGCGAGGTAACCGAGGGCTGCCTCAGCCTGCCCGGCTACCGCGCCAACATCCTCCGCGCCGAGTGCGTGTCCGCGCGCGCGATCGACGGCGAGGGACGGCCCGTGCGCGTCAAGCGGGCGGAGGGGCTGCTGGCCCAGGCCCTCGAACACGAGGACGACCACCTGAACGGCATCCTCTACGTAGACCACCTGCGCTCCAACGACGACCTCTACGAGGTGGAGCCGGGGACGGAAGAGGACGGTGAGACGGAGGCAGACGCGGAAGAAGCGGCCTCCGCCGCGGGCTAGGCCGTCCCTGCGCGTGATAGACTGCGCCTTCGCGCCCGCCGCCAAGCGGACGCGCTCATCCTCTGACCAGGTTCGACGACTTGCTCCGTAGGCTCAACTGGAAGTCGCTGTTGCTTATCGCCGCGGTGGTCGGCCTGTCCGTCGCCGCTCTCGCAGTCCAGAACGTCGACTTGCGCGTCCTCGGCGCGCGCTTCGAGCGCGGCTCCGACGAGGTGCTCGGCATGCAGCTCGGCCTCGACCTCGCCGGCGGCACGCACCTCGTCTTCCAGGCAGGCGACGAGACTCTCGCGCCCACGGACGACCAGATGGAAGGCCTGGTGCGCATCATCAACCGCCGCGTGGACAGCCTGGGGGTGGCCGAGCCGAACATCCAGCGCCTCGGCGCCGACCGCCTGCTCGTGCAGTTGCCCGGCATCGAGGACGTGGAGCGCGCCAAGCGGCTCATCGGCCAGACGGCGAGCCTCGAAATTGTCGAGCGTGTCTGCGGCGGCGTCAACGCCGCCACGGGCGAGTGCGTGAACCCCGAGGACACCACCGTGCTCACCGGCGAAGACCTGTCCCAGTCCTTCGCCACGCAGGACACCGTTACCAACGAACCCATCGTCACCTTCGAGCTCAACAGCGGCGCGGCGCGGCGCTTCGCCGAAGTCACCCAGCGCATCTTCAACTCCAACACCAACCGCCGCCTCACCTTCAAGCTCGACGGCGCAGACCTGGTGGAGACGGTCGTCCAATCGCCCATCCTCTCCGGGCGCGGTCAGATAAGCGGCAGCTTCAGCACCAGCGAGGCGCGCGACCTCGCCATCCAGATCGAATCGGGCCGCCTCCCCGTCCCCATCGCCGTCATCACCGAGCAACTCGTCGCCGCCTCCCTCGGCGACGAATCGCTCCAGGACAGCCTGATCGCCGGACTCGTCGGCCTTGCGCTGGTGCTCTTCTTCATGGCCGCCTACTACCGGGGCGCCGGGTTCGCCGCCGCCTTCGCCCTGGTCATCTACACCGCCATCGTCCTCGCCGTCTTCAAACTGCTGCCCGTCACCCTCACCCTCGCCGGGGTCGCCGCCTTTATCCTCTCACTAGGCATGGCCGTGGACGCGAATATCCTCATCTTCGAGCGGATGAAGGAGGAGTTGCGCGTCGGACGCACGGTGCAGACCGCGATACAGACGGGCTTCGCCCGCGCCTGGCCCTCCATTCGCGACGGCAACGCCTCGACCCTCATCATCGCGAGCATTCTGTTCCTGTTCGGCACGCGCACCACCAACTCCGCCGTTACGGGCTTCGCCGTAGTCTTGTTCATCGGCGTGCTAGTGAGCCTCATCACCGCCATCTTCGTCAGCCGCAACCTGTTGACGCTGATGGCCGTTACGCCCCTGAACCGCTTCCCGCGTGTCTTCACTCCCGAATCGCTGCCCAAGCGCGGCGAAGGCGCGGAGGGTGCGCCGTGAACCTGGTGCGCTACCGCCGCTGGCTCTTCCTCCTTTCGGCGCTGCTAGTCGTGCCCTCTCTTGTCGCGCTCCTCATTCCCCCCTCGCTCCGGCCCGGCATCGACTTCACCGGCGGCTCCGCGCTCACCGTCGAGTTCGAGCAGGCCGTGACCACCCAGCAGGTCATCGACGCGCTCGACCCCATCGGCCACGGCGACGCCATCGTCCAGGGCGTCGGCGGCGCGACCTTCTTCATTCGCACCAAAGAGCTGGAGCCGGAGGTCGTGGACGCCTCGGGCGCCGTGCTCCGCGACAGCGGGCGCGTCATCCTGGAGGCCACGCTCACCGAGCTCGCGCCCCTGCGCGTGACGGCCGTCGACACCGTGTCCGCCGTGGTCGGCGCGGAGAACGTGCGCAACGCCATATTTGCCGTCGCCGCCGCCTCCGCCGCCATCCTTCTCTACGTCACATGGGCCTTCCGCCGCGTGCCCAATCCCTTCCGCTACGGCACGGCGGCCATCATCGCCCTGGTGCACGACGTGGTGGTGGTGCTGGGCGTCTTCTCCTTGCTCGGCAAGTTCGCCAACGTAGAGGTGAACGCCATGTTCATCACCGGCGTGCTCACCGTCATCGGCTATAGCGTGAACGACACTATCGTCGTCTTCGACCGCCTCCGCGAGAACGTCGCGCGCCACCACGCCGCCCCTTTCATCGACGTGGTGAACCTCAGCGTGCGCGAGACGATCGGCCGCTCCCTCAACACCTCACTCACGCTGCTGGTCGTCGTGGCGGCGCTGCTGATGTTCGGCGGGCCATCGATACAGCCGTTGCTGCTGGTGCTGCTGGTGGGCGTCGTCATCGGCGCCTACAGCTCCATCTTCGTCGCCACGCTCCTGCTCGTGTCGTGGGAGACCGGCGAGCTGGGCCGCGCCCTAACCCGCCTCAACCCCTTCGGCGGCCGCCGCCAAGCCCCCGCAGCTTAGCCCCACCGCCGCCCGTCACTCCCCGACACTGATGAGGTCGCGGATGGCCTCGTAGATGGTCGGGCCGATGCCCCGCACTGCCATCAGGTGGTCGGTGCGCAGGTAAGGCCCATTGGCCATGCGATACTCCACGATGCGGTCGGCCAGCACCTCGCCGATGCGCGGCAACCGCTCCAGCTCGGCGCGGCTGGCCGTATTGATGTTGAGCGGCGCCCCGCCGATGGGGGTAGGCGTAGGCGCGGGGGCGACGGACGGCGCAGCCTCCCGCTCCGGCGGCGTCACGACCTTCACTCCGGCGGGAGACGGTTGTCCAAAGGCGAGCCACGCCGCGCCCATCAGCCCAACCGCCGCCGCTATAACAAGGGCCGTGCGATAGGCGTTGCGCTGCCAAGCAGTCATGCGCGGCCTGTATACCCGCGCCGCCCCCTCCCCGCAACCCCCGCCTCCGTTCGCCCTGGGGGAACTCGAAGGGTATCCTGCCCCTTAGCCCAGCCCCGCCCCCGCCGCCGCGCCCCGGCCGGCGATGCGCCCGAACACCGCGCCCGACATCAGCCCCGCGCCGCCGGGGTAGTTGTGGTAGAAGAGGCCACCCACCAGCTCCCCCGCCGCGTACAGCCCCGCGATGGGCGCGTCCTGGTCGTCCAGCACCTGTCCGTCGCGATTGATCTTCAGTCCGCCGAACGTGAACGTCACGCCGCACGTGACCGCGTAGCCGACGTAGGGCGGCTCGTCGATCGGCAGCGCCCAGTTCGACTTAGGCGGCTCTATCCCCTCCGTGTGAACGCTGTCGAGGAGCGTGGGGTTGTACTCGCCCGGCACGCACGCGGCGTTGAAGGCGGCCACCGTCGCGGCCAACCCCGCCGGGTCCACCGACAGGTAGTCCGCCAACTCCTCGATGGTGTCCGCCTCCGCCATCGTAACTTGCGGGATGCGGTACTCGTCGCGCAGCAGGTGGACCGCCTTCTGGTCGAACACCTGCACCGCCATCATTTGCGGCTGCTTCAGAATCTCCCTGCCGTACTTGGCGTAGGTGTAGTTGCGGAAGTCCGCCCCCTCGTCCACGAACCGCTCGCCCCGCGCGTTCACGATGAGGCCGAACGGATAGGAGTGCTTCTGGTACAAATCGGTCACCGCGCGGTTGCCGAAGGGCGGCGCGTTCAGGTCCCATGCCACGGCGTGGCAGCCGCTCCAATGGCCGTAGGGCTGCGCGCCCACATCCAACGCCATGCGGATGCCGTCGCCCGTGTTCGTCTGCACGCCCCGCACCTTGGCCAGCTCCCAGCCGGCGCCCAGGTAGCGCGCGCGCATCTCCGCGTTCGCCTCGAACCCGCCGCACGCCAGCACCACCGACGACGCCCGCGCCTCCTCGAACCCCTCTGCCGTCCGCACCCGCACGCCGCGCACCTTGCCCGCGTCGTCCGTCAGCAGCGCCGACGCCGCCGCGCCGTAGCGCACCTCCACCCCCTTCTCCGCGGCCAGCTCGAAGTAGCGGTCGGACAGGCCCTTGCCCCCGCCGACCGCCTCCAGCACCAAGCCGCCCCAGAAGCGGTACTTGTCCCCATCCTTGAACGCCTGCCTCCCCCACAACGGGATGAAGCGCATCCCCTGCTCCAACAGCCAGCGCATCGCGGGCTGCGACCCGCGCACCAGCAGATTGGCCAGCTCCTCGTCCGCCAGCCCCTCCGTAACGCGCATCAGATCGGCGCGGAAGTCGGCGGTGGTGTACGCGCCGACCTCCATCACGGCGGCCTCCTGCTCCGACAGGTCGGGGATAAGGGCGCGCACGTCGTCGAAGCCGTCGAACGCGAAGCGGAACGCGCCCCCCGTGAAGTAGGTGTTGCCGCCCCGTGCGTGCTCCGGCGCCTTCTCCAACACCAGCACGCGCGCGCCCATCTCCCGCGCCGTCAACGCCGCCGAGAACGCGGCGTTCCCCGCGCCGGCCACCACCACGTCGTACCGCTGCTCCGTCGTCATCGCTCCCTCCTATTACGCCCGCGCAGGATACCGCAGGCGGAGAGATTCGTTCGCTCTGAGGCGACTCGAAGGGCGAGCGAATCCCCGCCCGCCTATACTGATAGGCGCGGCCCGCCGGGCAGCGGCGGCCGGGGAGAGTGGCAGGCTATGCGCATCGGGGCGCACGTATCGGCGGCGGGCGGCGCGGACAAGACCATCGGGCGCGCGGTGGACATCGGCGCGGAGGCGGTGCAGTTCTTCCCGTCCTCCACGCGCTCGTGGCGCTTCAATCCGGTGGACGAGAAGACGGCGGCGGAGTTCAAGGCGCTGGCGGCGGAGCACGCCATCGGCCCGAACGTCTTCCACGCCGTCTACATGGTCAGCCTCCCCAGCCCTGACCCGAAACTGTCCGCCAACAGCATCCAATCCCTGGTCAACTACATGAACACCGCGGGCGACTTGGGGGTGATGGGGGTCATCTTCCATCTCAACAGCCACAAGGGGAGCGGCTTCGAGGCCGTCTTCCGACGCATCGTCGAGAACGCCAATCGCGTCCTCGACAACTCCCCCGCCGACGTGCAGCTCATCATCGAGAACAGCGCGGGGATGGGCGACCACATCGGCTCCAAGTTCAGCGAGATAGGGCGCATCATCCGCGCCGTCGACGACCCCCGCGTCCGCGCCTGCCTCGACACCCAGCACGCCTTCGCCGCGGGCTACGACCTGCGCACGCCCGGCGGCGTGAGCGCCATGCTCGACGAGTTCGACCGCGAGATTGGCCTCGACCTGCTCGCTGCCGTTCACTGCAACGACTCCAAGCGCGAGCTGGGCTTCGGCGTCGACCGCCACGAGAACATCGGCGAGGGCTTCATGGGCATCGAGGCGTTCGAATCGGTGCTCGCCAACCCCGCCTTCAAGGACGTGCCCTTCTACCTCGAGGTCCCGGGCTACGAGGGCGAGGGCCCCGACAAGCCGAACGTAGACAAACTGAAGGCTATCCGCGCCCAACTCGGCGCCGCGGGATAGGGCCGTGCGCGCCCACGACTTCGAGGCGCTCGTGCGCGACGCCCTTTCCGGGCTCCCCGCCGCCTTCCTCGACCGCCTAGAGAACGTGGACGTGCTGGTGGAAGAGTGGCCCTCATCCGACCAGCTCAACGGCGCCGGACTGGATGAGGATGACCTCCTGTACGGCCTTTACGAGGGCGTGCCCCTCACCGAGCGCGAAGGCTACAACCTCGCCTTGCCCGACCGCATCATCATCTTCCAAGGCCCCATTGAGGAGGATTGCGCCACGGCGGAAGAGGTCGTGGAGCAGGTGTGCGAGACGGTGGTGCACGAGGTGGCGCACTACTTCGGCATCAGCGACGCGCAGCTCGAGGAGTGGGGCGTCGCGTGAGCGAAGCGTCCGGCGCGCCCTTCTTCCTCGCCCGCAACCTCGGCGGCGCCGTCGAGGCGCCGGAGCAAGGCGTGGCCAGCGCCAAGGTGTACGACGGCCCCGGCCTCACGCTGGTCGTCCTCGCGTTTGCGCCTGGCGCGGCGCTGGACGAGCACACGTCGCGCTGGCCCGTCTCGCTCTACGTCTTGGAAGGCGCAGGGCGCGCCTCCGTCGGGGACGCCGAGGTGGGACTGCTCTCCGGCACATGGCTGCGCGTCGAGCCGCGCGCAGTTCACAGCCTTACGGCGACCTCCTCGATGAAGGTCGCGCTCATGCTGGTAAAGGCGCCGGAGTAAGGGCCGCATGGCGCGGCGGCTTGGCGAAGCGCATCAGCGCCGCGCACGCGGCCCACGCCGCCGCCAGGATTCCGATGCCGATAGCGTAGTCCCCCGTCCAGTCATACGCCTTCGCCATAATGTACGGCCCCGTCGAGCCGCCGATGGCCGTTATCGGCATGACCACCGCCATGATTGCGCCGACGTGCTCGCGCCCGAAGTAGGTCGGCCACGACAGCGGATTCAGCACCACGATGCCTCCGACCGCGAACCCCGTCCCCGCCGCCAGTACGAACAGCAGCGGCGTAAACCCGCCTACAACGAGGAAGAGTGATGTAACTACCGTCGCGTAGACGCCCAGCAGCATCACCGCCGTCCGCACGTGGGTGCGCTGCGCCACCCACCCCCAGCCGAATCGTGCGGTGACCGACATCGCGCCGTAGAGCGTGAGCGCGCCCGCCGCCGCCTCGCTCCCCAATCCGCGATCGGTCAGCATCGGCACGAGGTTCGTCGGCAGGCCCAGGATGGAGACGCTGGCCATCGTCATCGCCCCCGCCATCAGCCACGTCGTAGGCGTGCGGAGCGCCTGGCGCGCGGTGAAGCTGCGCTCTTGCGACGCGCGCGAAGCCGCCCCGTCCGCGTCCGCGCCTTCGTCGCCGTCCGGCAGCAGGCCCACGTCCTCCGGCTGGCGGCGCATCAGCAACGCCAAGGGCACGGTGATGATGACGGTCGCGACCCCCAACACGATCCACGTATCGCGCCAGCCCGCCGCCCCGATGAGCGCCGTGACCGCCAGCGGCATCACCAGCGCCGCCGCGCCGGTGCCCATCGTGGACAGCGACAACGCCCGCGCGCGGCGGCGGATGAACCACTTGGAAACGATGGCGTTGGAGACGATGTACGCCTGCCCAGGCCCCGCAATTCCCCCGACCACGCCGAACCACAGCATGAACTCGATCGGCTCACGCACGAAGGCCGCCATCCCCGCCGACACCCCGCCCAACACGCCGCCCGCAACCATCAGCGCCATGCCCCCGTAGCGGCGGTCCATATAGCGCCCCAGCAGCAGCGTGCCGGCGGTGGCGATCCACGAGCGGACGGTCATAGCGCCGAACACGTCCGCTCGGCTCCAATCGGCCAGCTCGTCCAGCATCGGCACGACGAGCACGCTGAGCGACCACAGCTGAACGCCGGTCGATATCAGATTGGCGAAGAAGGCCGCGGCGACGATCGCCCACCCGTAGAAGAAAGGCGTCCTGACGTACCAGGCGAGTTGGCCGGTCAAGCGGGCCTTGGTCCCGCGGGCGGCGGGCTAGGCCCGCGCCGCGCGCGCGGCGGCCAGGCGCTCCTCGGCGATAAGGTCGGCGGCGGCGGCGGTCGTGACGCCGCGCTCCTCCGCCATCGCGAACACCCGCTCCAGCGTGTCGTATATCTGCGCCGTCTTGGCGCGCGCCGCCCCCTGGTCGTACTCGCGTCCCACTTCGAACGAGACGTTGATGACGCCCCCCGCGTTCACGATGTAGTCCGGCGCGTACAGGATGCCCCGCTCCCGCAGGCGCTCGGCGTCCTCCGGCGCCAGCAGCTGGTTGTTGGCCGCGCCGCAGATAACCTCGCAGCGCAGCGCGGGGATCGAGCGCTCGTTCAGCACGCCTCCCAGCGCGCACGGCGCGAGGATGTCGCACTCCTGCGCCAGTATCTCGTCCACGCCCGCGACTGCCGCGCCGCGCGCCGCCGCGCGCTCCACTTTCGCGGGATCGACGTCGGCCGCGACGAGGCGCGCTCCCGCTCCGAGCAGATGCTCGGCCAGCGACGAGGCCACGTTGCCGAAACCCTGGAGCGCGACCGTCCGCCCCGCCAGGTCATCGCTGCCCCAGCGCGCCTTGGCGGCGGCGCGCATCGCCTCGTAGAGGCCGTAGCCCGTCATCGTGGACGGATTCCCGCTGCCCCCGCTCTCCACCGGCAACCCCACTACGTGGCGCGTCTCCCGCGCTGACCATGCAAGGTCGTAGGGCGTGGAGCCTACGTCCTCCGTCGTTACGTAGCGCCCGCCGAGCGACTCCACGAACCGCCCGTAGGAGCGGAACATCGCCTCCGTCTTGTCCGCGCGGGGGTCGGCCATAATCAGCGCCTTGCCCCCGCCGAAGTCGAGGCCCGCCGCCGCCGACTTGTAGGTCATCGCCTGGGACAGCCGCAGCACGTCGAACAGCGCGTCCTCCTCCGTCGGATGCGGCCAGACGCGTGTGCCGCCCAGCGAGGGGCCGAGCGTGGTGTCGTGGATGGCGATGAAGGCGCGCAGCCCCGCGCCCGGGTCTGTCCACACCGCCAACTGCTCGTGGCCGTTGGCTTCCATGAAGTCGAGTATTTGCATCGGACCGCCCTTCCGCTATGCCGCGTGCTGCCGCCGATGCTATCGGCGCGCGGCGGGCGAGGCAACCGCATGCCGCTAGGCCGCCGCCTCTTCCACCCGCTGCTCCGCCAAGCGCCGCCGCCTCTCCCTCAGCGCCGCCAGGGAGCCGACGCCCTCGCGCGGCAGCACGACGCCGGCAATGACTATGGGCGGCAGGAAGAGGATCAGGTGCAGCACGATCGCGTAGGCCAACGCCGTGTCCTGCGGCACGTCCCACAAGCGCAACAACTGGATCACCGCGAACTCGAACGCGCCGACGGCGCCGGGCAGGCCCGGCGTGGCGGTGGCGAAGAAGACGGCGCCCAACACCACTAGCATGAACTGGAACAATGACAACTCGATGCCCATGCTCTGCCCTAGTAGGAACCCTGCCGGCGCGAGCGCCAGCCAGTAGGTGGCGGTCAGCCCGAACGTGACTGCAAGGCGGGGCCTATCTGCCCACAGCTTCGAGATGGCCTCCTCGAAGGACGCCACGCCCGGCAGCCTCGCCAGCATAGGGACGCGGCGCACGATGAAGCGCAGGTTGAGCAGGCCGATCAGCATCGCGAAGGCGAAGACGCTGACGAAGGCCACCGGACGCGCCAGATCGGTGAGCTCCCGCGCGCTCAGGATGCCCACACCGATGAAGAGGAGCGTGAAGGTGAGGTCGAGCGCCCGCGTCATGATGATCGTGGCCAACACCGCGCCCACCGCCACCTTGTCCCGCAGCGCCAAGATGGCCAGACTCACCACCTCGCCGCCCATCCGCACCGGCGACAGGTTGTTCACGCCCAGAGCGGCGTTCTCCACCTGGAACAGGCGGAATGTGGCGACGGGAACGTGCGCGAACGTGACCCGCCAACGCCACGCGCGCACCCACGCCGACGCAAGCACCACCGCCACCGCAGCCGCGACGGCCGAGACCGGCACGCTGCGCAGCGCCTCGGCCACGCCGCCCCAATCGACGCCGCGAATGGCCAAGTAGCCCAGTCCCAGCCCGACCACCAAGCCAAGCAAGGCGATGGAAGCCTGACCGAGGGCGCGGGGCGCTTTGGACGGGATGGCCATAACGTCAGCGGGGCGGGCCGCTAGTGTCGCCCCCCGCCCTTGCGCTTACAAGGACTTTGACTTGCGCGGCGCTGCCTCGCCCCGTCTACGCCAAACGACGGCCGGAAGGGAAGCAAAGCCGCCCACAGGGATCAGGAGAGGGAGCGGCGAAGGGCGGAGGACAGGCGGCTAGGTCTTGGAGCCGCCCTCGATGTCCTCGAGCCCGGGCAGATCCTTGATGAAGTCGGAGAAGGCGGACATAGAGCGCATCTCCTCCTCGGTGACGGCGCGCGTCCCTTGCGCGCCGCGCCCTTGAGCGACCTCGTTGCCGATGCCCTCCCCACTCTCCTTGTCCATCATGATGCCCGCCTTGTCCAGAACGCCGTCCTCCACGTAGATGGCGACGCGGGAGCGGACAGCAATGGCGATGGCGTCGCTCGGGCGGCAGTCCACCTCCACCTTCCCCTCCTCGCGCGCGATGACCAGCTTGGCGAAGAAGGTGTCGTTCATCAGGTCGGAGACAACCACGTGGTCGACTTGCCCGCCCATGCTGGTGATGACGTTGCCGAGCAGGTCGTGGGTGAGGGGGCGTGGGACGCTGACGTCCTGGAGCTTGACGGCGATGGCGTCGGCCTCCGGCGAGCCGATCCAGATGGGAAGGTAGCGCTCGGCGTCCTTCTCCTTCAGGATCACCACCCGCTGGTAGTTCATGAGGCTCACGCGGATGCTGTCGATCTCCATCGCCAACATATCGGCCCTCTCTCCGCGCCTCGCTCATCGCACGCCGGAGGCGCTGGCTGGAGCAGCCATTCTAGGCGCGCCGCCCCCGACGGTCAATCGGCCACGCCTGCGCATGACGCACGCGCCGTTGGGAGACGGGCGCCGCGTCCCCCGTAAGACGCTCAACGCAGCAGCGGGGCGGGCGCCCCGCGCCCACTATCCCCCGAACCGGGGAGGGCGGCGCTCCAGAAAGGCGCGAACCCCCTCGTGGAAGTCGGCGGAGTTGGCCGCCTCGCGCGGCAGGGCGCGGTTGGCGGGGGGCGCGGCGTCAGGCGCGCCGTAGCGCAACAGATCGCGCAGCACCTGCTTGTGGATGCGGTGCGAGTTGGGAGAGAGGCGCGCTGCGTCCGCGGCAAGCGCCTCCGCGTAGGCCGGCGCCTCATCGTCGGGCATGAGCATGTCGGCAAGCCCCCATGCGGCGGCCTCGGCGCCGCCGACGGCGCGGGCACCCAACAGCAAGTAGGCCGCGCGCCCCCATCCCGCAAGCCCGACGATGCGGGAGACGAACGTATGGCCGATTGCGAGGCCCATCCGCGCGGCGGGCAGAGCGAAAGACGCCGATTCCCCGGCGATGCGCAGGTCGGCGCTCAGCGCCAACTCGAAACCGCCGCCGATGCAGTGCCCCTTGACTAGCGCGATAGTCGGCTTGGCCATGCCCGCCAACGCGCCGCAAGCGTCCTCCAGCGCCTCCGCGTAGGCGCGCGCCTTCTCCGGTGTGCCGCGCGTCTGCTCGAACTCCGTCACATCCGCTCCGGCGGAGAACGCCTTGTCTCCTGCGCCCCGCACGATGACGGCGCGGACGGCCGGGTCGGCGTCCAATTCGCGGAAGACCAGCGCCAAGCGTCGCCACATCGCCAGCGAGATGGCGTTCCGGCGCTCCGGACGGTTGAGCACGACCCATCCGATCGCCCCGGCGCGCTCCGCCAGCACGTCGCCGGACGCGGCGTCCGTCTCTACGCGCGCCCGCGCTTGGCGGGCGGCGGCGAGCTCCTGCGGATTGAAGGGGGTGAAGCACGCCTCGCACAGGTAGAATGTCTGGTTGTAGTTGAGGTCGCCCCCGCACAGAGGACAAGCGCCGTCGTCCATGCGGCGACTATACACTGGGCGCCGACCTAGGCCGGAAGGAGCGCGCGATGCCGGAAGGAACCGCCATCCCTGTCGTCAAGTGGTACGACTTCGTCTGACCGTGGTGCTACATCGGCCTGGCCAGGCTGAAGGCACTCGGTGAGGAGTACCCGCTCGAAGTGACGCACAAGGCGTTCCTGCTGCGTCCGAACACGCCGCAGGAGGGCGCGCCCCGCCCCCTGAGGCCCGGCGAGCGCCCAGGCAAGCTGGCGCCCCACCTGAAGGAGGTGGCGCTCAGCGCAGGTCTCGACAAGATGCGCCGCCCCGAGCGCACGTCCAACTCGATGCGCGCGCTCCAAACGGCCAAGCACGCCGAGCGGCAAGGGGCACTGGAACGGGTGGTGGACGGCTTCTATCGCGCCTACTGGGAAGAGAGCGAGGATATCGGCGCGCTCCCCGTGGTGCGCCGCGTGGCGGAGGAGGCGGGCTTGGCGTGGGCGCCGCTGGAAGCCGCGTTGGAGGCGTCCACCCACGCGGGAGAGGTGCTGCGCGACTACGAGCAGGCCCACGGCGTAGGCTTCACCGCCGTGCCCGCCTTCGTCTTCGGCGACGCGGGATTCACAGGAGCGCAGCCGATGGAGGTCTTCCGCCGCGCGGCGGAGAAGGCCGCCGAGGCGCTTCGCGCCGACCCCCGCGCCTTCGATCGCCAGCGCGAGGCGTTCGCCGCAAGGCCGGAGACCGCCTGAGGCGTGGCGCTCAGGCCACGCCCAGCTCCCCGCGGGGGCGCGTGCACGTGTCGATAATGGCGTAGACGTAGCACTTCGCCACCCGCAGCAGGTTGTCCAGGTCCGCCCCCTCTCCCGCGAGAAAGCCCAGCGACGGGTCGCGCGGCGCGTTGTTCTGTCCGCCAAGCCGGGCGGTGGGTATCCCCCACGAACGCAGCAAGGCCGCGTCCGTCATGCCCGACGCCGCGCGCCACTCGTGCCTCCGCCCTTCCACCGCCTCCCACCCGCGCACCGCCGATTGGACAATCCAGTTGCCCTCCGGCGTGGCCGTCCCGGGCATAGAGGCGAACGCTTCCCACTCCGCCTCGATCCCAGGATGCCGCGCGCGCAGCGAATCGACGAACGCGCCGAACTCGGCGAGCGCCCCGTCCACCGTGTCGTTGGGGCTGATGCGCAGGTCGATGTACAGATTGCAGACAGAGGGGGAGAAGTCGGGCTTGAAGGGCCAGCCCCCCTCGATGGCGCCCACGTGCCCCGGGGTGGACGCTTGCCCCGCGCTGTGGGCGTCCGCGTAGTCCTCGAACCAATCCACCAGTTCCGGGATAATCGCGGCGGCGTCCTCGATGGGGCGCTTGAACACGCCCCGGCGCGCGGCGTAGCCGACCACCCCCTTGAGTGTGAGCTTGATCCAGGCCACGCCCGGCTCCTCCCACAACACCTGGTAGCCGGGCTTGGTGCTGATGCAGAAGTCGGCGCGCAAGCCGTTGCGCAGCATGTGCTCGCAGCCCGCGCCCATCCCCTGGTAAGCGGCTCCCGCGTAAGGGCGGCCGGCTCCTTGCAGCTCCACCTTGTGGATGCCGCCGCCGACCAGTCCGAGCAAGAGGTCGCCGCGCAGCGGAACGCCCGCCTTGGCGACGGCTTCCGCCGCGTGAATCGCAGCCGCGCACCCGCCCTTGGGGTTGCCGGACCCCGCGCCGGAGATGACATCGCCTCGGCGCGACGCGGTCGAGTGGAACGACGGGTGGTCGAGGCCGCCAACCACGAGAGGGTCGTCGTCCCCTCCGGATATGTAATGGTCGAAGTGGCCGTAGAGCAGCAGGCTCGCGCCGCCTCCCCCGCCGCCGAGCCGCCCGACGGCGTTGCCCCGCCGCGGCGTCATCTCCTCGTAGCGCGCATCGAGCCCTGCGTCGCGCATCCGCTCCGCCGCATAGCGCGCCGCCGCGCCCTCGCCGCCCGTAGGACTGGGGATGTTCACAAGGTCGGTCACCAACGCGGCGACACGCTCGAGGTCAAGTTCGGCCCACGCCGCTTCGAGCCAGCCTTGCTGCTCGGCGTTCAGCGGGGCGGGCGCAGCGGCGCTCGCGATATCGGTCATCGTCTCCTCCCGCGCGGGGGCGTTGTTCGGAGCCGATTCTAGCCCGCAGGAGAAGCGAACGCAGGGATACCGCGTCGGGAAGAGCCGTTGACGCGGCAATGGCACGGGCGTAGCGTGGCGAACCTATGCCGCCTGTGGGGAGGTCGAGGACGGTCCCGGTGAGGGCCAGCACTCCGCAACCCGGCTGCTCACACGCGCCCCGGCGGCCTCGGTGGGCAAGCCCCTCTTTGGCGGCGCGCATAGCCGCGAGGCGGCGCGGTGCGTAACGGCGGGCGCATGGGCGACAGGGTGGTGCGCCGCCCGCGCCAGCGCGAGACTGCGCCTGTGCGCCTGCGCATCGAGCGCCGCCGCCGCATCGTCGTCTCCGCCGCCGCGTCCTCGATGCTGCTGCTTACCTTGGGATTCGCGGCGGCCATCGCGCTCGGCACGCTCCTGCTCTCGCTGCCCCTCGCCAGCGTCCCGGATGGCGGCGCGCCCCTGCTGGTGGCGCTCTTCACCGCCACCTCCGCCACCTGCGTGACCGGCCTGGTGATGGTCGAGAGCGCCACCTACTGGAGCGGATTCGGCCAGGCCGTCATCGCGGCGCTGATGTTCATGGGCGGCCTGGGCATCATGACCGCCGGCGCAGTGATTCTCATCGCGGTCGGGCGGCGCATCACCCTGAACGACCGCCTGGCGCTTAGCGAGTCGATGGGCCAGCACGCGTTGGGGAGCGTGACGCGCTTCGGACGCAACGTCATCCTCTTCGCGGTTGCGGCGCAGGCCGTCGGATTCGTCCTATTGATGACGCACTTCATCGCCCACTTCGGCTTGGGCCAAGCGCTGTGGCACTCGCTCTTCCTCGCCGTGTCGGCGTTCAACAACGCCGGATTCAACATCGTGGAGGGTTCCGACAGCCTCAGCCTGTTCACCGGCAATCCCATGGTCATCGGCTCCGTGGGTTTGCTGATCCTGCTGGGATCAGTGAGCCTGCCGGTGCTAGCGGACATGGCGAGGAACCGCCGATTGACGCGCTTGACCTTGGAAACGCAGCTGGTGCTGGTCGGACTGTTGGGGCTGTGGGCGTTGGGAGCAGCGGCTATGTTCGCCTTTGAGTTCCGCAACCCGGCCACGCTGGGCGAAATGGGGCTTGGCGACAAACTGGGCAACGCGCTGTTCCAAGCTACGGTGTCGCGTACGGCGGGGTTCAGCACCATCGACTTCGGCTCCACCCGCGCCGCGACCGACTACATCTTCCTGCTGCTGATGGCGGTGGGCGGCGTATCGGGCTCGACGGCGGGGGGCATCAAGATCAACACGCTCATGGTGCTGCTAGTCGCGGCCTTCGCCTCATTGAATGGGCGGCCCCACCCTGAGGTCTTCCGCCGCGAGCTGCCCTACGCGCAGATAGCGCGGGCCATCGCCCTGGTCGTGCTGGTGGTGGCGTTCTTCATCGCGATCATCGTGGTCCTCGCCGCCACGGAGAACGCGAACATCGCCGCAGGCGCATTCTCCTTCGCAGACCTGCTGTTCGAGGCGGTGTCGGCGCTGGGGACGGTGGGCCTATCGCGCGGCATCACGGGCGAACTGAGCGACCCGGGCCACTATATCCTGACGGCGGCGATGTACGTCGGCAGGCTGGGGCCGCTCACTTTGGGCCTAGGTTTGGCCTTTAGGGAGCGTCGAGCCGTCTACCGCTTTGCCCAAGAGCGTGTCAGAATCGGATAGCGGGAACGGAGAGCGAGAAATGGCGCATCAGGTGGCAGTGATCGGCATGGGGCGCTTCGGCTATACCGTCGCCCGCGAGCTCTATCGCATCGGCCACGACGTGCTCATCGTCGACCGCGACCCCGCCCTGGCGCAGCAGATGATGGGCCAGGTCACCTACGCTGTGGCGGGCGACTCCACCTCCGCCGAGTTGCTCGAAGAGATAGGCATCCGCAACTTCGACACCGCCGTCGTGGCCATGGGCGACATCCAGTCCAGCATCATGACCACGGTGCTCCTCAAGCAGCAGTTCGGCGTCCCCGAGGTGGCCGCGCGCGCCATCAGCGAGGTGCACGGGCGCACCCTTCGGGCCGTCGGCGCCGACCGCGTCGTCTATCCCGAGCAGGAGGCGGCCGGCCGCACCGCCCAGAGCCTCTTCCAGGCCGCCACCTTGGAGTACATGGAGATCAGCGGCGGCTTCGGCTTCAGCAAGATCAACGCCACCGCAAGCATGGTCGGCAAGACCCTGGAGCAGAACGGCTTCACCACCGCGCGCAACCGCCACGGCACGGCGGTCGTCGCCATCAGCCGCGGCCGCGAACCGATACTCTCTCCCTCCAAGGACGAGGCCATCCGCCAGGGCGACGTGCTCATCGTCGCCGGGCGCGGAGCGTCCCTCGAACAACTACAACTGGAGCCCAACGCCTAAAGCCTTGCAGGACTCCATCCGCAAGATACTCGTCCCCGTCAGCGGCACCTCGGCCGACGAAGAGGCCGTGAAGGTCGCCTGCGGCCTCCTGGACAACGACCGCAAGGCCGCGGTCATCATCCTCTACGTCCTCCATGTCGACCGCTCGCTGCCCCTGGACGCCGACCTTCCCGCCGCCTCGGTTCGCGGCGAAGAGGTGCTCACCCGGATGGAGGAGATCGGTCGCAGGCACAGGCGCCGGACGGAAGGGGCGATTCTCCAGGCGCGCGACTTCGGCCCCGCCATCGTGAGCGAGGCGCTGGAGCGCGGCGCGGACATCATCGTCATCGGCACGCCGCGCGAGCAGCGCTACGGCGCGCCCATCTTCGGCGAGACGGCGCTCTACATCCTCCGCCACAGCCCCACCCGGGTCATCGTCAACCGCGAGGGCTCCGACGCCAACGGACGCAACGCATGACGAGCGACGCGCGCAGAGTGATCATCGTCGGCTGCGGGCGCGTCGGCGGCATGGTGGCCGAGGCGCTGCTGGAGCAGGGCGACGACGTAACCATCCTCGACACCAACCAGGAGCACTTCCGCCGCTTGAGGGAGCATGCGCGCCTGCATATGGTCGCCGCCGACGGCACGTCGGTCGAAACCCTCCGCAGCGTGAACGCCGGCGGCGCCGAGGTCTTCATAGCCCTCGCCGCCGCCGACACCACCAACGCCCTGGCCGCTCAGACCGCTCATGTCCTCTTCCGCGTGCCGCGCGTCGTCTGCCGCATCAACGACCCGCAGCGGCGCGATATGTACGGGCGCCTGGGGCTGCGCGCGGTCAGCTCGTCGCGCGTCGTCGCCGACCTGGTGTTGGGCGTGATGGGGGAGGAGGAGTAAGGGATGTACGCCATCGTCGTCGGCGGAGGCAGCATCGGCTACTACCTCGCGCGCGGCCTGCTGATACGCGGCAACGAGGTTACCCTCATCGAGCGGGACCCTGTCCGCGCCAACGCGCGCGCCGAGGACCTAGGCAGCATCGTCGTGACCAGCGACGGCACGGAGCCGAACGTGCTGCGCGACTCCGGCGCGGCGCGCGCCGACGTGGTCGCGGCGACCACCGGAGACGACGGGGCGAATCTCGTCGCCTGCCAAGTGGCCAAGCACCTGTTCAACGTCCCGCGCACGATGTCCGTCGTGTGGGATCCCGACCACGCGAGGCTGTTCGACCACCTGGGCGTGGACGTAATCATCAGCGCGACCGACCTGCTGCTCGCCAACATCGAGGAGAAGCTCTCCGCCGACTCGATGACCCGCTTCTTCCGATTGCACGGCGGCGACAGGGGCGTCGTGGGCGTGCACGTGCCGCCGGGCGCGGAGGCGGTCGGGCGCGCGGTGGCCGACCTCGACACGCCTATGGGCGCGGAAATGGCGGCGATCGTCCGAGGCAACGGGAGGGTGCAGCAAGCGTCGGCGGGCGCGCGCATCGAAGAGGGCGACGAGGTGATCGCCGTCGTGCCATTAGAGCAGGAGGAGGCGCTGTGGCAGACGCTGACCAGACAGCGGTAGTCAAGCGCGTCTCCTACTTAGGCCCGCCCGGCACCTTCTCGGAAGAGGCGGCGATGCTCTATGCGCCGGAAGCCGAGCGCGTCCCCTTCTTCGCCATCACCGGCGCGGCGGGCACCGTGGCCGCCGGGCAGGTGGACGCGGCGGTCACGCCCATCGAGAACAGCCTCCAAGGCGCCGTGACCGACACCCTCGACGAGCTCATCCACGGCGACCATGGCCTGCAGATCTGCGCCGAGGTCGCCATGCCCATCGTCCACAACATGGCGGCCAAGCCCGGGATGACCATGGCCGATATCAAGACGGTCTACTCCCACCCCCAGGCCCTGGCTCAGTGCGGGCGATACCTCAGCGAGCGTCTCCCCGGCGTCGCCATGGGCGCCTCGCTCAGCACCGCCGCCGCTGTCGAGCAGGCCATGGCCGAGCACGGCGCGGCAGCCATCGCCCCCAAGCGCGCCGTCGACCTCTACGGCGCGGCCATCCTCGCCTCCGCCATCCAGGACGACCCAAGCAACACCACGCGCTTCGTCGTCCTCGCCATGCGCGACCACGAGGCCACCGGCGACGACAGGACGTCGCTCTGCTTCTCCTTCGACGAGGATGCCCCCGGCCAGCTCTACGGGGTGATGGGCGAATTCGCGCAACGCGGCCTCAACCTCAGCAAAATCGAATCTCGGCCCACGCGCCTGGGCCTAGGCCGCTACTACTTTCTCGTCGACGTGGACGGCCACCGCACAGACCCGGCGGTCGCGGACGCCCTGGACAACATCCGCCGCTCCGTCTCCCTCTTGAAGATCTTCGGCTCCTACCCTCGCTTCCGCGCCTAACCCTTCTTCCCGCCCCTATTGCGGAAGCGCCCGTAGAAGCCGTTGGCGAACCCCGTCAGGAACCCCGCGCCCCCCCCCAGCACGCTCCCCATCGACACCCCGTCGCGCAGCGGTTTGGCGATGTGCTCCACGGCGGCGTCCGTCACTTCGCCCAGATTGTCCAACGGACGGCGCGCCGCCCTGATGAGGCCCCGCAAGGCGAAGATAAGCACCGCCACGCCGACGATGAGCACCAGCGTCAGCAGGATGCCCGCAACGAGGTAGACGCTGATGAGTATGTCCCGTAGGTCTTGTATGAACATGCGCGCCGCCCCGCGCGCCCTGCGCGGGATGCCCCTTCTACCCTAGCACCGCCTTGCGCGAGCGTAAACGCGCTAAGGCGCTGCCTCGCGCCCTTGCGGCCTCATTCGATAGATGACCACGCTCCCACTGTCGTACACGCGCTCCAACGCCGAGCCGACCATCCCCTCGAACTTCGCCAACCCCTCCGCCGCGAAGTAGAGCCGCTCCGTCGGCCCAACGTACACGTACTCCACCCCGTAGCGCTCCATCAGCCGCAGCGCCTGCTCGGTGTCCGTCGTGCCGTACATCGTGCGCACGTCACTGATGCGCCGTCGCACCCTTGCGGGCTCCGCGCCGCCCGCCCCGCGCTGTTGCGCCTGGTGCCACTCCCACCCGACCACGACGGGCAAGCCCGTGTAGACGGCCACGCGCGGCGTCCACCGATAGCCCGCCGTCACCGCCTCCAACACTACCGGCGAGCCCTCGACCTCGCGCCGCAGGAATTCCAGCGCCTCCGCGTCGTGGGCCAGATCGTAGCGCGCGTCGGGGTAGTTCGCCGAACCGTCCGGCCCCGGGTCGGTGTAGGCATACTCACGCTGGAACGCCGTCCCGTCCAGCGTCAGCTCCGTCGGCCCGAAGCGATCCGCCAGCCGCGCCCGCGTCCCCAGCAATGGATAGACCGATGCCGAGAGCACCAGCAACGCCAGCACACACGCCCACGCGATGACCGCCGGGCGGCGGAGGCGCAGCGCGCCGCCCGCCCACGCCGCCCACAGCCCCACGCCGCCCGCCAGAGCGAACAGCGCCCACGCGCCCAGGTACAGCTTGAACACCGTGTTCATCCGGTCGATGTCGTTGACGACGGTGACCACGTCGACGCCCACGCCGACGCCCAACGCGATGCCCAGCATCGCGAGCAGCATCAGGTGCGCGGGCGTCTCCGGCCTGCGGCGGCGCGTCAACCACCAGCCGCCGAGCGCAAACGCCGCAAAGCCGATCAGCCCTAGCAGCGTCGCTGTCGTCCAGGGGCGGACGGCGCTCGACGGGGCGGCGGCCAGGACGACGGCGAGGAGCACCGCCGCGCCCCCCGCCGCCATGCGCGCCCTCGGCCGGAAGCGGCGGCGCGCCTCGACCGCCAGCCACGAGCCCGCCGCGAACAGCAGCAGTGCGTGGATAGCAAGGTAATGCCAAAGCACGGTCTGCCATTGGCTCATGCGCAGCCCGCCGAAAGGCGGCTCATAGTGCTGGTGGTAAGGCAGCCACAGCAGATAGGCCGCCGCCCAGAAGACGGCAATCACCGCCAACCATCGCGCCGCAACGGAGAACACGTCCGCTCCGCCGCGCATTGTAACCGCCATGATCCCGATGGCCGCCAGCGCCAGCAGGCCGTAGGGCGCGGCATCCCACGTGTTGATGGCCGCCAGCGCCCCCACCGTCAGCGCCAGCGCCGCCAAGGCGGGCGCGCGGCGCCGCAATCCGACGGGCGAGCGTCCGCTCAACGCAACGTTGAGCGCGCCTCCCGCCGCCAGCAGCCCGAAGGGGATGGCGATCATATGAGCGTGCAGATCGGCGAACAGGAACGTCCAGAACGGAAACTCCGTGATGCTGATCTGGCCCACCATCACGCGGCTGGAGCGCCAGAAGTCGAACCGCCCGAACGCTTCGCCGTTCAGCGACGCCCACGCGCCCTGCACGAGCTGCGCCGCGCCGTCCATGTTGCCCAGCACGCCCAGCAGCAGCATCGCAGCCGCGCCCGCTGCGAGCGTCGACCGCGCGCTCACGCGCAGCCGCGCCCGTTGCCGCAGCGCCTCCGCTATGTTGTGCCCGACGCTGAACGCCCCCGTAAGCGTCAGCGCGAACAGCAAGGGCACGGCCAGGTTGTAGGCGATGGCGGGGACGATGCCCGTCAGCCGCATCAACGCCGCCACGATGACGAACCCGAAGTAGTAGTAGTTGATGAACCCGCCCGCGTACCACGGGTCGTAGGGCGGAAAGACCGACGAGCGCGCGACCGCCGTCAGGTAGGACAGGTCCATCGGCTTCTCGCCGCCGCGCCATGGGTGCCACAGGTCGGGGTTGGCGGCTCGCACGATCAGGAAGGCGAAGAAGGCGGCGAGGAACAGCGCCTCCATCGACAGCAGGTAGCGCCAGCGCCGCCGCAGATGCGCCCGCAACTCCGCGCGGTAGCGCCACGCCGGCCACGCCGAAAGCAGCCCCACGCCGATCATCGACAGCGCGACGCTGCCCCGTCCGAACTCCCACACGCCGTAAGACGCGCCTAGCCACGCTAACCACGCCACGAGCAGCAACCCCAAGGGACGCGCGAGCAGCACGCCGCGGTCGGGCAGCCAGCGGAACACTGCGTAGGCCAGCGGCAGCGCCAGCGCGAAGATAACCTCGACCGCAAGCAGCCACACTAGCCACGGTGCGGCGCTGTTCAAACCGCCCTCGCTGAATAGCTCGCTCCACGTCCCGCCCGCCCGCTGCCGGACTAGCGCCTCCTCCGAGAGCATCAGCCGCTCCGGGCGCGGCTCGTCCGACTCGGCGTAGATGCGCGACAGCATCTCCCGCGCGGTCAGCCGCCCCTCGTTGCGCCACAGCAGCGTCAGGGGGCGGTCGTAGTTCGTCACGTTCCCGTCCGCGTAGCCCAACCGCAGTGTCAGCGGCGCCTCCTCCACGCCCGGCAGTGTCCCCGGGGGCGTAACCCCCGCGCGGGTGAAGGGGTCGTGCGTGAACGCCACGCCTAGCAGCGACGGGTAGCGCTCGAAGGCGCGCTCCAGCTCGAACCCCAGCTCGCCGTCAAACAGCAAGCGGTAGTAGGCGCTGGAATACGGATAGCGCTCCGGCAGGCGCGCCACGCTCCCGAACGGGCGGTTGCTGTACGCGATGAGGTAGTCGGCGGCGGCCAGTTGATCCGCCAGCTCCGACGCCTTGGCCGGCGTATCGCTCTCGTAGACTCGCAGCTGATCGACGCGGAAGCGCCCCAGATCCGCGAACCCCTCGTCCCAGTGGTTGTCGGTCAGCACCGACGCGTCCGATGCCGCCGTCTCGTTGAGGTAAGCCGATGCTGCGATAGCGGGATGAGGTTCGTTGTAGGAGCGCGCGAACGCTGCGCCGTAGAACATCGTCGCAAGCAACACGAACGCCGCCACCGCAACCGCCGCACGTCGCACCAGCGTCTGATAGCGCGCGAAGCGCGGCGGCGCGTCGAACCTCGCCGCCGCCACGAGCCAACGCGCGCCCAGCAGCGCCATCACCGGCAGCACCGGCGCCAGGTAGCGCAGGAACTTGACCTCGAACAGCGCCAGCGCCAGCAGAAAGGGCGCAACCCATGCGACCAGCAACGCCTCTCCCCAGATGGGCGCCCCCCAGCGCCGCCGCCCAAGCACGCGCACGACGCTAATCGTTAGCCCCGCCCATGCCGCGATGCCCAGCGGCAGACCCAGCCCCCACACGGCGGACTGGCGCACCTCGTAGAGCGTGAAGCGCTCCCCCACGTACTGCACCGTGTAGGGCACGACGCCCGCCGTCCGCGCCACCATCGCCTCGAACCCCTGGTCGCCCACGAACTTCTCGATATCCAGCAGCGCGTAGGGTTGCAGGACGACGAAAACTGCGACCGCGGCCGCCGCCGCCATCGCCCCGCGCGTGGCGACGCGCCCCAACTCGTAGGGCTTCGACCCCACGATCACGTCCGCCACCGCGCGATGGACGAGCGCGCCGTAGGTCAGCGCCAATGGGACGAGCAGCGGCAGACTCGTGGAGCGGAAGGCGAACGAGAGGCCGATGACGACGCCCAGGGCGAGGTGGTCGCGTCGGCGCCCGCGCGCCGTCACGTTCAACATATGCCAGAAGGCGAGCAACGCCAGCAGCGCCACGAACGGCTCGGGCCGGTAGAAGTGCGCAACCTGGATGGAGATCGCGGCGAACGCGCCCAGCGCCGCCGCCAGCAGACCGGCCTCGCGCCCGAACAGCCGCCGCCCCAGTAGGTACAGCATCGCCACCGCGCCCACGTCCGCCAGCGCCGCCAGCGTCCGCCCGGCCGAGGCCAGGTCTTGCAAGCGCACCTGCTCCATAAACGGCTCGAGCAGGAACCGCGCCGCCACTAGCATGTAGATGATGACGCTGCCCAGCGGGAACCAGTGCGGGTTGAGTGGGCTGCGCTCCGCGTCCAGCAGTGTCCCCAATCCCGGGATGCCCGGCTCGTCCAGCGGGAAGTCGTGGTTGGCCAACGCCTCCCAGCCGGGCGCGTCCGTCAGCATCCGGTGCATCTGTTCGGCGCGCAGAAAGATCGAGCGCTCGTCCGGGTGGTAGAGCGCGCCGCCGTCCCAATCGAGACCCGTCAGCCGCAGGAAGAGCGCCGCCCCGACGATGACCACCGGCAGCGCCAGGGTGAGCCGGCGCCCAAGCGCCGATGTGATGGCGGCTCGTTCCATAGCCGCCGCGATTCTAGTACGCGCCTAAGGCGGCTCCCCCGCCCCGCCTCCCCCTACAGCCCCTCCCCCATCATCGCCGCCAGGTCGGACGTGCGGCAGGAGTAGCCCCACTCGTTGTCGTACCACCCCAGCGCCTTCACCATCGTCCCCCCCATCACCATCGTCGAGAGCGCGTCGAAGATGCACGAGTGCGGGTCCATCTTGATGTCGCTCGACACGATGGGGTCCTCCGTGTAGGACAGCACGTCGTGGAGCGCGCCCTCCGCCGCGGTGCGGAACGCCGCGTTCACCTCCTCGGCGGAGACCTCCCTGCCCAGCTCGGCCACCAAGTCAGTGACCGAGCCCGTGGGCACGGGCACGCGCAGCGACATGCCGTGCAGCTTGCCGTTCAACTCGGGGATGACGGCGCCGACCGCCCGCGCCGCGCCCGTCGTGGTGGGGATGATGTTCTGCGCCGCCGCCCGCGCCCGCCGCAAGTCCTTGTGGAACTGATCGAGGATCTGCTGATCGTTCGTGTAGGCGTGCACCGTGTTCATCAGCCCCCGCTCGATGCCGAACTCGTCGTTCAGCACCTTGACCATCTGCGCCACGCAGTTGGTCGTGCATGAGGCGTTCGAGACGATGTGGTCGCTCGCCCTGTCGTACTCCCCGTCGTTCACGCCGAGCACCAGCGTCTTGTCAACGTTGGTCGCCGGCGCCGAGATAATCACCTTCTTCGCCCCGCCCTCGATATGCCCCGCCGCCTTCTGCCCGTCTGTGAACACCCCCGTCGACTCCACGACGATGTCAACCCCCAGGTCTCCCCACGGCAGCTTGGCCGGGTCGCGCTCCGAGAGCGACTTGATGGCGTGGCCGTCCACCACGATCTCGCCGTCGCCCGCGCGCACGTCGCCCGGGTAGCGCCCGTAGTTCGTGTCGTACTTGAACAGGTGCGCGTTCGTCGCGTCGTCCGCCAGATCGTTCACCGCCACGACCTCCAACGCCTCCGGGTGGCGCTCCAAGCTCGCCCGCAGCACCTGGCGGCCAATGCGTCCGAACCCGTTGATGCCGATGCGCGTGGTCATACTCCCCTCCTGGCTAGCGGACTTGCGGATGCCTCAATGCTACTAGCGGCCCCCCCGCCCTCACAACCGGGCTCCCGCCGTGCGGCGCGCCTCTCCGCGATAGCCCTCTCCGCCGCCGCCCGCTATGCTCGCGCCAACGCGCCCACAAGGAGGAGCCATGACCCAGCGCCTGCGAGGTTTCATCCGGCGGCCCGGCCCGCGCGAAGTGCAAGACCTCGCCGCCTCTGCCTCCGTCTTCCTCACCGACCGCCATGCCGAGGAGGTCGCCGCCGCGATGGACGCAATGCTCGGCGCCATCGACGCCGTGGACGACCTGCCGCCCGTCGCCATCCCCGTCAAACACACCGACCGCGACCCGGGTCGGCGCCCCACGCCCGACGAAGACCCCTTCAACGCGATCATCCGCCTCTGCCGCGTCAACGGCGCGCCCTCCGGCCCTCTCGCCGGCAAGAGCGTCGGCATCAAGGACGCGGTCAAGGTGGCGGGCATCCCAATGACCAACGCGTCCACTATCCACCGCGGCTTCGTCCCAACGCACGACGCGACCGTGGTCGAGCGGCTGCTGGACGCGGGCGCGGTCGTGACGGCCAAGACGAACCTCGACGACTTCTCGTGGGCGGGCACGGGCGAGACCTCCACGTTCGGGCCGACCAAGAACCCGCGCAACGACGCCTACTCCCCCGGCGGCTCCTCTAGCGGCAGCGCCGCGGCGGTGGCGGGCGGCTTAGTCGATCTCGCCATAGGCGCGGACACGGCGGGCAGTGTCCGCATCCCCGCCGCGTGGTGCGGCATCGTCGGCCTCAAGGCCACCCACGGCCTCATCCCCTCCTTCGGCGCCGCCTACATCGACCACACCCTCGACTACCTCGGCCCTATGGCCAAGAGCGTCGAGGAGACCGCCCTTATGCTCGCGGCGATCGCGGGCGACGACCCGCGCGACCCCCAATGGGTGCGCGGCGCCATCCGCACGGACGACTACGCGCGCGGCCTCGGCGAGGGCGTCGCGGGCATGCGCTTCGGCGTAGTCCGCGAGGCGCTCCAATGGACCGAGGCCGACCCCGCGATGACGGCGATGTTCCACGACGCCGTCCGTAAGCTCGAGGGCCTCGGCGCCGCCGTTGAAGAGGTCTCCGTCCCCTGGTGGCGCCACGCGTGGCCCATCCAGATAGCGATTATGTGCCACTCCGTCTCGGCGATGGTCGACTCCAACCTAGAGGGATTCAACCGCGGCGGCATGTGCGACCCCGACTACCAAGCCGCCTTCGGCAAGGCGCGCCGCCTCGCCGCGCACGAGGTCGGCCCTTTCCTGCTCGTCGGCATTCTGGCGGGCCACTACCTGCGCAACGACTACTTCGGCGCCTACTACGGCAAGGCCCAGAACCTGCGCCACGAGCTGCGCCGCCAAGTGGACGGCGCGCTCAGCGGCCTCGACGCGCTCATCACTCCCGTCACCGCCTTCTTCCCCACGCCGCTGATCGACGAGGAGATGACGCTGACCACGATGGGCGAGAAGGGCTCCGCTAACACGCACAACACCTGCGCCCTCAACCTCACTGGCCACCCCGCGCTCTCCGTCCCTATGGGCGCCGATGCGCGCAACCTCCCCGGCGGCCTTCAGATCATCGCTCCCCATTGGCGCGAGGCCGACCTGCTCCGTATCGCCCATGCCTTCGAGGCGGGATGAGGAACGACGGAGAAGCGTCTCGGGTAGGCAGGGCGCGGCGGCGGTGGTATAAGGGGCGCATCCAACCTTGACGGCGCGGAGGCAGGCAGTGACGACGACAGTTGACACCTTGCGGTTGTCGAAAGAGGTGGCGGCGCGGCCCCTCGACCAGTGGCCTACGGTTGCCGTGGAGCTGCTCGGCACGCAGACGCGCCTGATCTACGGCAAGCAGTACCGCCACCGCGTGATTGAGTGCGGCGACTCCGGCGAGCCGCTGCTTCTGATTCACGGCGTGGGCGGCCACGCGGAGACCTACGCCCGCAACCTCCACAACCTCGCGGCGCACGGCTTCCACGTCTTCGCCATCGACGCCCTCTACCACGGCTTCTCATCCCACCACCCCTACGACGACGAGAACCGCACGGAGCGCCAGGCCGAGGCGGTGGCCGACCTCATCGACGCGCTGGGATTCCCCTACGCGCACATCGAGGGAGAGTCGATGGGCGGGGCGATCGCGTTCGAGTTCGGGATGAAGTTCCCCGAAAAGTCGGGCAAACTCATCATGAACACCGGCATCGGCGCCATCAACTGGAAGAAGACCGACTTCCCCGAGAACCCGGGCGGCGGCAACACGCTCGCCGAACTCTCTCGCGCCTCCATCCTCACCCCCACTTTCGAGACGGTGCGTAAGCGGATGGAGTGGCTCGTGGCGGAGCCCTCGCGCATGACGGACGAGATGGTGGACATCCGCCTGCGGCTCTACTCCTTCCCCGACGTGTACGAGTCGATCAAGCGCGTGTACCGGGTCGCGGACGACAGCCCGCGCGAGTGGGCGCGCGTCGCCAAGTACGAAGAGGAAGACATGCAGAACTTCAAGCCGGAGGGCCTGGTGTTCTGGACGGACAAGAACCCGGGCCAAGGCCCCGCCTTCGGCGAGTACGCGGCCAGCAAGCTGCGCGGCGCCAAGTTCTACAACATGCTCGACGCCGCCCACTGGCCCCAGTGGGAGAAGCCGGAAGAGCACGACCAGGTGCTCATCGACTTCATCCTCGGCTAGCAGCGCGCGAAGCAGGCGGAGAGGTCCCGCGCGGGCGGCGCCTCTCCGCCTCGCCGACGCCGCCGCGCCCGAACCGCGAGGAGCCGCGCTTGCCCAACCCTCCCTACGCCGACCTCATCCGGGACATCCCCGACTTCCCGCGCCCGGGCATCCTGTTCCGTGACATCACGCCGCTGCTGGGCGACGCGGAAGGGTTCGCCGCGGCGGTGCGCGACCTAGCCGCGCCCTACCGTAACGCCTCCATCGACCGCGTCGTGGCGGTGGAAGCGCGCGGCTATCTGCTCGGCGCGCCCGTCGCGCTAGAGTTGGGCGCGGGCCTCGTCCCCGTCCGCAAGAAGGGCAAGCTGCCCTACGAGGTGCTCCGCGCAGAGTACACGCTGGAGTACGGCGAAGAGGCGGTGGAAGTGCACCGCGACGCGCTCCGCCCCGGCGAGCGGGTGCTCATCGTCGACGACGTGTTGGCGACGGGCGGAACGATGGCGGCCGCGGCGGCGCTGGTGGAGCGCACGGGCGCCGCGGTCGCGGGCGCGGCGGTGCTCATTGAGCTGATGGCGCTGCGCGGGCGCGACCGGCTGCAAGAGCTGCCGCTGACGGCCTCCATCGTTTATTAGAGGCGCTGAGGGCTGGGAGGCGTGATGCGCCGCGCACGCCTCCTCTCGTTCGCCCTGAGGGAACTCGAAGGGTGAGCGAGGGCGGCGGCGCTTAACCGCCTGGCGGGCGGGTGCCCGATGAGCCTGTTGGCGGAATGGATAGAAGAGCGGGCGTCTGATTAGGCGAAGAGGTTCGCTTCTTCGGGTTCTTCGGCGTCTTCTACGCGCATGAGGAGGGCAGGGACAATGGCGAACAGGGACAAGAATCCGGAGATCATAAACAGGTTTTGGAATACGGTTACGCCTGCTTCTATCAACGGCGCCTCCGTCGCCGCGTACGACGCTCCGATGGTCACGTCGGCGGTGAGGCTGTAGAAGCGCTCAATGCCCCAGGCGGACAAGGTGGCGAGGCCGAGCGCCATCCCGACCATCCGCGACGCGGTCACGAGCGAGGCGGCGGCGCCCCAGTAGGTGCTGGGGGCGGCGCTCAACGCGCTGACCGTGATTGCGGGGATCACTAATCCGAAACCCAGACCCGCCATGACCAAGGGCATCGTAAGCCTGACCTCCTCCACCTCCGCCTCCCAGCCGCTCATGAACAGCAGGCCCTTTCCCACAAAGGCGAGGCCGACTATGCCCACCAAGCGCACCCCTGTCCAACGCAGAATGTAGCCTCCCACCAGTGCTCCCACCGGGATCGCCTGCAGCGCGCTCTGCCATGGCTCCTTCTCCATAACCGTGGCCGCCATAAGAGGCACGCCCACCAGCGAGATAATCAAGGCGACTCCGACCATGAATTGAGTGATGTTGGAGGACACGAACGCCTTGGAGGTGTAGAGGAACGACGCGAACAAGGGTTGGACGGCGCGCCTCTCGAACAGAATCAGGACGGCGATCAGGAAGACGCCGAAACCTATCATCGCGTACGGGACGAGGGATTCTCCCGAGAAGATGCTCCTTTGGGCGAGCCCCATCGTAAGAACGGTGAGGGCGGCGCCGAGCATCAGCGCGCCGAAGTAGTCCATCTTGGCGTTGGGGTTGGCGTAGTTGCGCAGAATGAGGAGCAGCGCTATCAGCAGGAAACTCTGCGGCACGTCGAGCCAGAATATCCACCGCCAACCAAGCAGCTCGATGATTCCCCCGCCGTAGAGAGGCCCCAAGACCGAGCCCGCCTCGGCGGAGGCGGCCACGATGCCCAGGGCGACCCCACGTCTCTCCGGCGCGACGACGCCGACCGCCATCGCGAGGCCAATCGGGACGGTGGCGCCGCCGCCGAAGGCTTGGAGCACTCTGGCGGCGACGACCCATTCGAAGTTGGGGGCGATGGCGACCAGGGCGGAGCCGATGGCGAAGAGCACCAGGGCGGCCTGAAACATCCTCACGCGGCCGTATACGTCGGAGAGGCGCCCGGCCAAGGGCATGGCGACGGTGTAGCTGACCAGGTAGGCGGTTACGATCCAGGACGCCCTGTCGAGGTCGGTGAGGGGAATCTCGAGGTCGACCATCACGCTGGGCAGCGCGGCGACTACGACGGTCTGATCAAGGGCGGTCGAGAAGACGCCGAGGCAGACGATGACGAGGACGGCCGTCGGGGACGACCCCAGGGCTGCGACGCGCGACCTGGCGGGGCTCACGAACCGGCGGCGGTGTCCGGCAGTTGGATATCGACGGGGACGTTGTAGTCTCCGAGGCCAATGAGGCGCTGGGTTTCGGGGGCGTCGTCGTCGAATATCCGGCCGGTTATCCGCAGCTGGCGCAGGGTGTGGTCGCTCTCGTTGAGCCACAAGACGACGGTGAGCGAGTGGCCGAGGCTCGAGGATGTGATGAGGCCGGATAGGTCGTCGGAGCGCAGGTCTCCGTCAACGCGGATGGTCTGGGCGCCGTCCACGGTCTCGCGGCGCGCGATGGCGCCGTTGTCGATATTGGAGACGAGAGCGCCCATAGTGTCTCCGAGGCCGTAGAAGTTGAAGGGGACTTGGTCTATGGGCAAGGGCGCCCAGGGGGCGTCGGCGGAGAATTTCATATACGCCTCTTGGCCGACGGCGATCATCTCGATCGTTACGAAGCCGAGGGGCGCGACCGCGTTCACGAGCATCCTCACGCTGTCGGGGGAAGAGCCTATCTCCGCCTCCATACCCTTGAATTCCATATTGAAGAAGAGCGCACCCGATTCGTTCTCGTCGATCATGCTGAACTTCGCCGAGGTCATCGCGGTCAGCTTGCCCCCGGCGCTGGACGCGAGGTCTTCCCACGTCAACTCGGGCGTGGGCGTGGCGGTAGGCGCGGGAGTGGGCGTTGGGGTGGGGTCGGCGCCGCAGGCGGCTACGGAGAGGAGCGCCGCGCCCAAGAGGGCGATGGACAATCTGCGGCGCAGGATTGCGGGAAGGTTCATCAGGCGGCGCCTCCATAGCCCTACGCCATCGGAGAGGCAGGCGCCTCGCGAGGCACAGGGCCTAGCGGCATAGTAGCGGGCGCTCCGCCGCAGGTCAACGAGCGACGGCGCCGTCCTACGCGAAGGCGGGCGCCACCTCGCGCGCGAACAGGTCGAGCGACTCCTGATCGCCGTTCGCGGCGGAGAAGAACACCGCGTCGCAGCCCAGCGTTTCGAACTCCTTGAGGCGGGCGATCGCCTCGTCGGGCGTGCCCACCATACTGCGGTAGCCCTCGGGCAGGCGTCCGCCGGAGGCGTCCCACTTGGCCTGCGCGGCCTCCGGCGTCGCCGCCAGGCACAGGCGGTCCAGCTTCGTCACCTCGATCTCCGCGATGCTGCGCCCCGCGCGCTCAAGATGTCCTTTGAGTACGTCCACTTTGTGGCGGAAGAGGTCGGGCGGCGTGGAGAGCAGGTTGCACATATCGGCGTGCTCGGCGGCGATGCGGAGCGTTACGCGCTCGCCGAGACCGCCGACGAGGATGCGCGGGCGTGGGCGCTGGATGGGCTTCGGTTCGAGAATCGCTTCGCGCACGACGAAGTGCCTGCCCTCGTAGGTGGCGCGCTCGTCCGCCCACATCGCCTTGACCAGTTCGACGGCGTCGCGCAGCTGGCCGAGGCGCACGCCCGCGCGCGGGAATTCGTAGCCGTAGCCGTGGTACTCCTGCTCGTACCACCCGCCGCCCACGCCGAGGATCGCGCGTCCGCCGCTGATCACGTCCAGCGTCGCCGCCATCTTGGCCAACAGCGCCGGGTTGCGGTAGCCGACGGCGCTCACCATCGTCGTCAACTCCAACCGCTCCGTTACGGCGGCGAGCGCGCCGAGCGTCGTCCACGCCTCCATAAAGGGCTGGTCGGCGGGGCCGACGCCCGGAATCTGCCACAGGTGGTCCATCACCGACAGGTAGGCGAATCCGTTCGCCTCCAGCCACTGCGCGCGGTCGCGCATCTCCGGCCAGATGCTCTCCGCCCTGCCGTCGGAGGTGAGGAACGAGTTGTGGTGGAGTCCGAACTTCATCGCGGCG
>JAGWBE010000039.1:0-544 GCA_021296055.1 Dehalococcoidia bacterium
GAGGGCGGTGAAGAAGCAGGAGGTCTCCCCCGTGTGGCAGGCGGGGCCGTCGGCGTGGACGCGGAACAGCAGCACGTCGCCGTCGCAGTCGATGCTGGCGGACTCGACGTGCAGCACCGCGCCCGACGTGTCCCCCTTGCGCCACTGCTCGGCGCGGCTGCGCGAGTAGAAGTGCATCTCGCCCGTTTCGAGCGTGCGGCGCAGCGCCTCGCGGTTCATGTGCGCCGCCATCAGCACCTGGCCGCTCGCCGCGTCCTGGCAGACGGCGGCGACGAGGCCGCGCTCGTCGAGGCGGACGGACGGGGGCGTAGCCTCGCTCATCGCGCGCTCCTTTCCATAGCGCCCACGAGAATGGCGGGCAGCTCCGTCAGCGACTCCACCACTGCGTCGGGCGCGAGCAGCGCCTCGCCGTCAGGCGGGGGTGTGCGCATCGTCGTCTGCTCGCGCCGGACGAGCACGGCGCGCATGCCCGCCAGCTTCGCGCCATGCACGTCGTCGTAGGGGGAATCGCCGACGTAGAGGATGCGCTCAGGCGCAACCCCGG
>JAGWBE010000039.1:618-3488 GCA_021296055.1 Dehalococcoidia bacterium
CGGTCGAGCACGTCGAGGAAGGGGTTGTCGGCGTTGGAGAGAACGGCGAGCGGCGCAAGGGCGGCGAGCGCCTCCAGCGCGGGCGCCGCGTCAGGAAAGGGCGGCATCTCGGCCATGCGCTCGACGCACCGCCGCGCGAACGCGCCCGCGTCGGCGCTGAGGCCGAGCGCCTCGAATGTCTCCGCGAAGGCGTCGCGCCATGCCTCGAAGTACGTGCGGAAGGGAGGGCTGCGCTCCGGGTCGTCCATATCGGTGCGGGAGCGGCGGAACTCCGACTCGCGCACGTTCCACTCACGGTGAAGGGCGCGCGGCTCGACGGACAAGCCGTGCTCGCGCACAAGCTGCGCGATGGTCTCGCCCCATGCGGCGTAATCGTTGCGCACCAGCGTGCCGTACACGTCGCAGGCGATGAGGCCGACGGCGCCGACGCTCATAGGCGCACGGGGACGCCGCGGTCGGCGAGGTAGCGCTTGGTCTCGGCGACGCGGATCTGGCCGTAGTGGTAGATGGTGGCGGCGAGGGCGGCGTCGGCCTGCCCGTCCGTCACAGCCTGGCGCATGTGCTCGTTGCCGCCCGCGCCGCCGGAGGCGATGACGGGGACGGGGACCGCCTGGGCGACGGCCTTGGTGAGGTCGAGGTCGAAGCCGTCGAGCCTGCCGTCCGCGTCCATGCTGCCTGCGCCGAGGGCCGCGCCGTAGCGCGCCCACGCCACCGCGTCGATGCCGGTGGGAGTGCGCCCACCGTGGACGTAGGCCTCCCAGCGGCTAGTGGGGTTGAGAGCGAGTTCGGCGCGGCCGGGATGCTCGGGCGCGAGCAGGTCGGGCGCGGCGCGGGGGCCGCCGTCCCGCACGGAGCGCGCGTCGACGGCGAGGACGATGCACTGGCTGCCGAAGGCGGCGGACGCCTCCGCGATGAGGCGCGGCTCCAGCACGGCGGCGGTGTTGATGGACACCTTGTCCGCGCCCGCCTCCAGCAGGCGGCGCACGTCGGCCACGCTGCGCACCCCGCCGCCGACGGTCAACGGGATGAACACCTGCTCCGACACGCGCTCGACGACGTGCGCCATCGTGTCGCGCCCGTCGGACGATGCGGTGATGTCGAGGAAGACCAACTCGTCGGCGCCCTCCCCGTCGTAGAACGCGGCCAACTCCACCGGGTCGCCCGCATCGCGCAGGTCCACGAACGAAACGCCCTTCACAACGCGCCCGTTGTCCACGTCAAGGCAGGGGATGATGCGCTTGGTGAGCACGCCTCGATTATACCCCGCGCCCGCCGCCAGGCCCGCCCTCAGTCCGGCGTGCTGAGGTAGTACGTCATCGATTGGAGCTCCAGCACCGGGTCTACGCTGCGCAGGTGAACGCCCTCCGGCACGTGGGCGGCGATGGGCGCGTAGGACAGGATCGCCTGGATGCCCGCCTCCACCAACTGATCGATCACCAACTGCGCCTCCGCGCCCGGCACCGACACGATGGCGATCTGCACCTGCTCGCCGCGCAGCACTTCGCCGATATTGGAGATGTCGTGGATCATCAACCCCCCGGCTAGCTGCCCGATGAGGCGCGGGTCGGAGTCGAAGGCGCAGACAACGCGGAAGCCCTCGGGCTGGAAGCCTTGGTAGGAGATGATGGCGCGTCCGAGGCGCCCCACGCCGACGACAGCCACGTTCCACGTGCGCTCGAGGCCGAGGATGTAGCGGAGGCGTTCGAGCAGGTGGCGGATGTTGTAGCCGCGCCCCTGCTTGCCGAAGCGCCCGAAGTAGGACAGGTCTTTGCGTATCTGCGCCGGCGTCGCCTGCAACAGGGCGCCCAGCTGCTGCGAGGAGATGACCTCCTGCCCGCCGCGCTGGAGGTTGGAGAGCGCCCGCAGGTACTGGGGGAGGCGCTGCACCACCACCTCGGGCACGTCGGGTGAGTATGTCACGCGCTGGCGCTCTCGCTGATGGAAGTATCTATCACAAAATCACAAACGAGGTCAACGCCGCCGCCGCCCCGGAGCGGCCGGCCGCAGGCGGCATTCGCGACGCATCCGAGAAGGCGTGGCGCGCCACCAAGCGGACCATCGATGGGCGTCCTTTGCCTCCAACAGACACCCCTGCGCTACACTCAATAGATGGAAATCCCTATCGGCGGCTACAAGCTCCGCGAGTGGCGCTCCGGCGACGAGGCGGCCCTGGTCAAGCACGCCGACAACCGCAACATCTGGATCAATCTGCGCGACCAGTTTCCCCATCCCTACACCATGGCCGACGCCGAGGACTGGGTCCGGCTAAACCGCAACCGCGACCTCGTCACCAATTTCGCCATCGCGACAGGTGAAGAAGCGATCGGCTCGGTCGGCCTGCTCCTGCCGGCCCACGTGCATCGCCACTCAGCCGAGGTCGGCTATTGGCTCGCGGAACCCTACTGGGGCAGAGGCATCACGACCGCGGCCCTGAAGGCGATGGCGGACTACGCCTTCAACACCCTCGGCCTGGCGCGGCTCTATGCCGCCCACTTCGCGTGGAACCCCGCTTCCGGCAGGGTGATGCAGAAGGCCGGCTTCACCTACGAGAGTCGTCTGAGGAGCGCCGCCGTCAAGGATGGCAAGACGACGGACGAGCTCCTCTATGCGCTCGTAAGGCCGGAGACCGCCCAGAAGGACGAGCGCGCCCGTTCGCCCTGAGGGAACTCGAAGGGGGAGCGGCCAGGACGGATGAGGAGCGATATGCGGGGGGAGAGGGCGAGATACGGGGCGGTGCTATAGTCGCGGGGTGAAAATCGGCGCCGCCCGGCTCACCTTCCACCTCCCGGAGAACGGTTCGCTTAAGGGCAAGCGCCGCGTCGCCCAGGCGCTCGCCTCCCGCCTCCGCCAGCAGTTTCACGTGGCCGTCG
>JAGWBE010000039.1:3561-11412 GCA_021296055.1 Dehalococcoidia bacterium
TGGACAACGCCATCGCCTTCGCCGACCGCCAGCGCGTGGACGCCGAGCTGGTGGAGGTGCGCCGCCAAGTGCTCGATGGGGCGTGAGGACGGCGCGTCGTTCGACGCGGGGCGGTTCGTCGATCGACTGCGGCGGGCGGGAGAGCACGCGGGGCGCTTGGCGCACGTCGAGCGCCTGCCCCCGCGCCCGGCGGAGCACGCGCCGCTGTCGCACGAGCTGCATCCCACACTGGCGGCGATGCTGGACGGCCTCGGCGTCCTCCCGCTCTACCGCCACCAGGCCGCCGCCGTGGACGCGCTGCTGGACGGGCGCGATGTGGCGGTCGTCACCCCGGCGGCAAGCGGCAAGAGCCTGTGCTACCAGACGCCCATCGTCCACACGCTGCTAGAGGACTCCTCGGCGCGGGCGCGGCGTTGGCGCAAGACCAACTGCGCAGCCTGCGCCGCCTGTTGACCGATCGCCTAGGCGCGCACGCGGCCATCTTCGACGGCGACACGCCGCCGGAAGAACGGGGGCGCGTCCGCCGCTCGGCGAACCTAGTGCTCACGAACCCGGACATGCTGCACTTGGGCATCCTGCCGAACCACCGCTATTGGGGGCGATTCCTGTCCAACCTGCGGTTCGTGGTGGTGGACGAGGCGCACGTCTACCGCGGCGTGTTCGGCTCGCACGTGGCGAACGTGCTGCGCCGTCTGCGCCGCCTCTGCGCCCACTACGGGAGCGACCCGCGCTTCGCGCTCAGCTCCGCCACCATCGCCAACGCGGGCGACCTCGCGCGCCGCCTGACCGGGCGCGAGCCGCTCGTCATCGACGACGATGGCTCGCCCAGCGGGGGCAAACACTTCGCCTTCTGGAATCCGCCCATCGTGGATGAAGAACGGGCGGAGCGCGCCAGCCCAGGTAGCGAGGCTGCGCGGCTGGTCGAGACCCTGGTCAAGCAGGAGGTGCGCACTCTCGCTTTCGTGCGCACGCGCCGCCAAGCGGAGCTGGTGTACGTCAACGTCCGCAACCGCCTGCGCCAGGAGGCGGGCGGCTTGGACGAGCGCGTGCGCCCCTATCGCGCTTCTTACTTGCCTGAAGACAGGCGGGCGGTGGAGCGTGGCCTGGCGGACGGGAGCCTCAGCGCGGTGGTGGCGACGAACGCCTTGGAGCTGGGCATCGACATCGGTGACCTGGACGCAACGGTGTTGGCGGGCTACCCGGGCAGTGTCGCCAGCACGTGGCAGCAGGCGGGGCGCAGCGGGCGCAGCCAAGCGGGTTCGCTCAGCGTGCTCATCGCGCAAGACAATCCGCTCGACCAATACCTGATGCGCCACCCCGACTTCTTCTTCGGCAGTCCGCATGAGCACGCGCGCATCCGCCCCGAAAACCCCCACGTGCTCGGCGCGCACCTGCTCTGCGCCGCCTACGAGAAGCCCATCGCGCCTGCCGACGCCGCCTATCTCCCCGACGGATTCGAGGAGGCGGCGCACGGCCTGGCGCAGCGAGGCCTGCTCAACCGGCGCGACGGCCTATGGCGCCTCTCGCCCGCCGTCGACTACCCCGCCCAGCGCGTCAACATCCGCTCCGCGTGGGACGAACAGTACCTCGCCGTGGAGGCGGAGTCGGGGCGCATCCTCGAACGTGTGGAGGAGTACGCCGCGCACAGCCAGCTGCACCCCGGTGCCGTCTACCTGCACCAGGGCGAGCCCTACGTCGTGGAGCACCTCGATTTCGAGGCGCGCGAGGCCTACCTGCGCCCCACCGACGCGCCCTACTACACCGAGACGCGCGAGCTCATCGACATCCGCGTCGTGGAGACGCTTGCGGCCAAGGTTGTGCGCGCGGGCCGCGTCTTCCTGGGCGAGGTGGAGGTCTCGCGGGCGGTGGTCGGCTACCGGCGCAAGGACATCTACGGCAGAGGCGACTACGGCGAGGAGCGGCTGGATATGCCGGAGCAGCGATTCCGCACCGTGGGGGTGTGGTTCGACATTCCCGGCGCGTCGCTGTCGTGGGCGTTGAAAGAGCGCGTCGACCTGGCGGGAGGCCTCCACGCGATGGAGCACGCGGCCATCGGCGTGCTGCCCCTCTACGCGCTGTGCGACCGCAACGACGTAGGCGGCGTCTCCACGGCGCTGCACCCCGACACGCACGGCCCCGCCGTCTTCATCTACGACGGCCACCCGGGCGGCGTGGGCATCGCCGAGCACGGCTACGCGGTCATCGCCGACCTGTGGCGCGCGACGCTGGACGCAGTGGCCGAATGTCCGTGCGCCTCCGGCTGCCCCGCCTGCATTCAGTCGCCCAAGTGCGGCAACAACAACCACCCGCTGGACAAGGCAGTGGCGGTGCGCTTCCTGCGCGACCTGCTGAGGGAGTAGTGAGGGGCGTTGATACGATGGGGAGTCGGAGCAAGGAAAGGAGCAGCATCTTGCACCTGTCCGCCTGTCAACCATTCAAACTTGACCTCGGCTGGCTCCAGGGCCAGGCCTTTCGCTGGACGAAGCGCGAGGGCTGGTTCTACGGCATCGTGGAGGGCAACCTCATCAAGGTGCGCCAGGCCGAAGGCGGAATCGAGTTCCACAGCAACGCTTCCGAGGAATCGCTGAAGCCTCTTGTCATCAGTTACTTCCGCCTCGACCAGGACATCACCCCGACCCACAAGGCGCTGCGCAAAGCAGGCCTGGGCGACCTAGTCGACAAGTACGGCGGCACGCGAATCCTCCGTCAAGACCCCTGGGAGTGCCTAATCGCATACGCGTGCTCGCGGAATAACAATGTTGAGCGCATCACCGCAATCGTCGATGCCCTTGCAACGCGCTACGGCGAGTGCCAGACGCTAGACGGCGTGACGTGCCACTCCTTTCCGTCGGCCAAATGCTTGGCGGAGGTCGGAAAGGAGGAACTGGAGAGATTGGGGTTTGGGTTGAACCGCGCGGAGCTAATCTCCAAGCTCGCCCAAGACGTGGCTGCACGCGAGTTACCCCTGGATGACCTGACCCATTGCTCCCATGAGGAGGCCAGGTGCAGGCTGATGAAGTACCCGGGCATCGGTCAGAAGATCGCTGCTTGCGTCTGCCTCTTCTCGCTCCACATGGACGATGCGTTTCCGGTGGACACCCACATCGGCAATGGCTTGAAACGCCGGTTCGGAAAGGAATACACGCCGGTCGCCAAGAATGCGAGGCTCCTAGCCTGGGCGCGCGACAAGTTCGGCGCCCACGCGGGCTACGCCGGCCAATTGCTGTTCCTAGAGGGCCGCCACTCGAAAGGCGGCTGAGGCGTGTTCGGGCGCTACAATCGGCGCGGACGCTCCCGCTTATGACCCAACCCCGCGCCGAGGGCGCCGCCTACGTCTACGCCCCTCAACTCTCCCGCCATGTGCTGCGGGAGGGGCACCCGATGCGCCCCGTGCGCCTCCAATACGCCTTCGACCTGCTGGCGGCCTACGGCGCGTTCGGCGACCCCCGCGCCATGCTCGTCGAGCCGCGCGCCGCCACGGACGACGAGATCGCCTTGTTCCATGACGCGGACTACGCCGCCGCCGTCCGCCGCTACAGCGAGGCGGGACGCGACACGGGCGACGGCATGCGCTACGGCTTCGCGCAACAAGGCGACAACCCTATCTACTCGGGCATGTACGAAGCGGCGGCGCTGGCGACGGGCGCGTCCATCGTCGCCGCCGACCTGGTCGCCGATGGGACAGTCCGCGCCGCCTTCAGCCCCGCCGGGGGGCTGCACCACGCGGCGCGGGGCCACGCATCCGGCTTCTGCGTGTTCAACGACCCCGTTGTCGCCATCGAGCGGCTGCGCGCTCGCGGCCTGCGCGTCGCCTACGTCGACATCGACGCACACCACGGCGACGGCGTTCAGGCCGCCTTCTACGACGCGGCGGACGTGCTGACCATTTCCGTCCACGAGAGCGGACGCTACCTGTTCCCCGGCACGGGCGACGCTGACGAGACGGGCGTCGGCGAGGGCGCGGGCTACGCAGTGAACCTGCCCTTGGCCCCATTCACCGGCGACGCGGTGTACTTGGAGGCGTTCGACGCGATCGTGCTCCCGCTGCTGCGCGCCTTCGCGCCCGACGTGCTTGCGACACAGTTGGGCGTGGACTCCTACGCCTCCGACCCGTTGACGCACCTCGGCCTGTCCACCAACGGCTTCATCGGGTGCGTCGAGCGCTTCGCGGCGCTAGGCGTGCCGTGGCTGGCGTTCGGCGGCGGCGGATACGACCTGGACGCGGTGGCGCGCTGCTGGGCGCTCGCCTACGGCGTGATGCTGGGCCGCGAGTGGGACGACGCGATCCCGCCCCAGGCGCGCGCCTCCCTGGCCGGCCCGTGTCTGCGCGACGCGCCGCAAGCGCCCGAGAATGAGTGGACGACGCACACGCGCGCCTTCGCCCAACGCAGCGTAGAGCAGCTGAAGGCGACGGTCTTCCCCACGCACGGCCTGGCGAGGGGATAGAGCGCCATTCCCTAGACCGGGGCGTGGGGGCGCGCCCCCACAATTCTTCCTCCCCTACACCTCCCGATACTCCCCCTCCACCGTGTCGTCGCCGCTGTCCGGGCTTGGCCCGCCCTCCGGCGGCGGCTCGCCTTCGGCGCCTTGCTGCTGGTAGACGGCTTGGCCGATGAGGGCGACCGCCTTCGTCAGTTCCTCGACGGCGGCTCTGATGCGGGCGGCGTCGTTGGCGGTGAGCGCCGTCTGCACGTCGGAGACGCGGTCGCGCACCTGCTGCTTCAGGTCGTCGCCGATGCTCTCGCCGTGCTCGCTGAGCGCCTTCTCCGCCTGATAGACGGCGGTGTCCGCCGCGTTGCGCGTCTCGGCCAGGTCGCGGCGGCGCTGGTCCTCCTCCGCGTGCGCCTCCGCCTCCTGGATGAGGCGTTCCACCTCGTCCTTGGAGAGGCCGGAGCTGGCGGTGATGGTGATGCGCTGCTCCTTACCCGTGGCCTTGTCGCTCGCGGAGACGTTCAGGATGCCGTTCGCGTCGATGTCGAAGGAGACCTCGATCTGCGGCAGGCCGCGCATCGCGGGCGCGATGCCGTCGAGGGAGAAGCGGCCAATCGTCTTGTTCTCTCCCGCCATGGGGCGTTCGCCCTGAAGCACGTGCACCTCGACGCTGGTCTGATTGTCCGCCGCTGTGGTGAAGGTCTCCGTCGCCTTGGTGGGGATGCTGGTGTTGCGCTTGATGAGCGGCGTGAGCACGCTGCCCAGCGTCTCGATGCCCAGCGTGAGCGGGGTGACGTCCACCAGCACCACGTCCTGCACGTCGCCTTGGAGCACGCCCGCTTGGATGGCCGCGCCGACGGCCACCACCTCGTCAGGGTTCACGCCCTTGTGCGGCTCCTTGCCGAACATCTGCTTCACCTTTTCACCGACGGCCGGCGAGCGCGTCATGCCGCCCACGAGCACCACCTCGTCCACCTGGTCGGGGGTTACCCCCGCGTCGGCGAGCGCCTGGCGCACGGGCTGCGTCGTCCTGTCCAGCAGGTCGGCGGTGATCTGCTCGAGCTTGGAGCGGGTGAGGGTCATCGCCAGGTGCTTGGGGCCGCTGGCGTCGGCGGTGACGAAGGGCAGGTTGATCTCCGTCTGCGTCGTGCTGGAGAGCTCGATCTTGGCCTTCTCCGCCGCTTCGCGCAGGCGTTGGAGCGCCATGCGGTCGGCGCGCAGGTCGATGCCCTGGTCGCGCTTGAACTCGTTGGCCAGCCACTCGACGACGCGCTGATCCCAATCGTCCCCGCCCAAGTGCGTGTCGCCGTTCGTGGACTTCACCTCGAACACGCCCTCGCCGATGCTGAGGACGGAGATGTCGAAGGTGCCGCCGCCCAGGTCGAACACCGCGATAGTCTCGTCCGACTTCTTGTCGAGGCCGTAGGCGAGGGACGCGGCGGTCGGCTCGTTGATGATGCGCAGCACGTCGAGGCCCGCGATGGCGCCCGCGTCCTTGGTGGCCTGGCGCTGACTGTCGTTGAAGTAGGCCGGGACGGTGATGACCGCTTGCGTCACCGCCTCGCCCAACTTGGCCTCCGCGTCCGCCTTCAGCTTCTGGAGCACCATGGCCGATATCTCGGGCGGCGAGTAGGCGCGGCCGCCCATCGTGATCGCCGCGTCGCCCTCGCTCCCGGCCCCAACCTTGAACGAGACCTCGCGTGTCTCCGCCTCCACCTCCGAGAACTTGCGTCCGATGAAACGCTTGGCGGAGTAGACGGTGTTGTCGGGGTTGGTCACGGACTGGCGCTTGGCCGCCTGGCCCACGTAACGCTCGCCCGACTTTTCGTTCAGTGCGACGACGGAAGGCGTAGTGCGCCCGCCCTCGTTGTTCTCCACCACCTCCGGCTCTCCGGCGGTGATGACCGCCATGCACGAATTGGTCGTGCCCAAGTCGATGCCCAATATCTTCGCCATTACCCTGCTCCTGTGCTTGCGCCTTTCGCCTCAGGCTGGAAAGACGCGTCTGTCTTACGGTTCGTTCTCCGCGCCGCCGCCGTCCTCTTCGGGCGTCCTGGCGACGACCACCTGCGCGGGGCGCAGCACTCGATCCTCGGTGCGATAGCCGACGCGCGCGCACAGCAGCACCGCGCCTTCCGGCTGCTCGCTGGAGGCTTGGTGAGCGATGGCCTCCTGGTCGCGCGGGTCGAAGGCGTCGCCCGGCGCGGGTTCGAAGGGCGTCACGCCCGCCGAACGGATGGCCGCCTCCAGGTTCTGGAGCACCAGGCCCACGCCGTCGCCCCATCCGGCGGCGTCCGGCGGGACGGACTCCACTGCGCGGCGCAGGTCGTCCACGATAGGGAGGATACGCGCGACGAAGCCGTTGGCCGCGTTGCGCGTCAGCGAAAGGCGCTCCTCGTCGAAGCGGCGGCGCAGGTTGGCCAGGTCGGCCTGCGCGCGGAGCGCCTTGTCCTTGTATTCGTCGCGCTCGCGCTCCAACGCGGCGGCGTCAGGCGCGGCGTCCGCTTCCGACGGCGCCTCGGGATGGAGCGGCTGCGAATCGCGCGTCATTTCGCGCGCTCCTCCGGTGGCGCGACGCGCCCTTGCAGCATCTCGAAGATGGAGTCCAACTCGCGCTCCAACGCGGCGGCCACCCGGCGCGAGCCGGAGAGCGGCGCAACGCGGGAGGGGAAGGAGCCGAGGCGCTCGACCATGTGCAGCACCGTTTCCACCCCCGCGAGATTCAGGCGCAGCTCATCCACCAGGTGCTTGATGATGCGCAGGCGCGTGATGTCGGTGTTGGAATAGAGGCGCAGCATGCCGACCGTGCGCGAGGGGCGCACCAACCCCGCCCGCTCGTACTTGCGCAGCGTCTGCGGATGCATCGAGAGCATCTTCGCGGCGACGCTGATGATGTACAGCCCCTCCGGTTCGCCGGACGGCTCGGGGGCGTTCTCCTGCTCCTGCGGCTGCCGGGGGGCGGCGCGGCGCGCGAGGGGCGCCTCCCGCCGTTGAAAGGCCTGCTCGAACAGGTATTGGGTTTGCCGCGAGGCGTCGGTTGCTTTCGGATCGCGCATAGGGTTGTCAAAGGACGCTACATCGACATAGATGTAACGTAGTCCGCTTGACAATAGCATAGCCTATTGATATAGTGCGTGTCAAGATAAGTCATACGAGAGAGGCGCGGGAAGCGCCTGCGGGGCGGGAAGGAGCCCGCTCCGCCGCAGCAAGGAGGCGACGCGATGACCATCCTGCTCCGGGCCTGCCCCAGGTGCGCCGGCGACCTGCACGCCGCCGCCGACATCTACGGGCCCTACAACAAGTGCGTGCAGTGCGGCTACACCTACGACCTGCCGACGCGCCCGCCCGTCGCGCTGGCGCCCGAGGCGGCCGAGCAGCTCGCCAACAGGCCCGTCCCCAAGGCGGCCTAACCTCGAGCGC
>JAGWBE010000039.1:11455-11777 GCA_021296055.1 Dehalococcoidia bacterium
GCGCTCTTTCTGCGTTAAGGGGCTCCTCACTCCGCCCACGGAGCCGAGGGTCCCGCTCGCTACGGCAATTTCGTTTGCCCTGAGGGAACTCGAAGGGTGCCCCGCCCTTCCTCCGTCGCCCCCGCGGAGGCGGGGGCCTCGACGCGCGGCGCCCCGCATCCCCAAAACCTGCCCCGCCACACGAAGACCTTTGCATAATCCCGCGGCTCTTCACGCAAGGTGCGCCGAGGGGCGGCCAGCCCCTCGGCTGGGGGCGTGGGGGAATCCCCCACAACAACTTTATTATCTCTCGGGGGTGGGGGGTGGCGGCGTAGTTAGCCAA
>JAGWBE010000039.1:11887-26163 GCA_021296055.1 Dehalococcoidia bacterium
CGCTCGCCAGCGACACGCGCAGCGACCCGACATCCACTCCCATGCACGCCGGCTCGAAGGGGGCGAGGAAACGCAAGCCATCGGCGGTTACGCGCGACGCCGCGCCCGCGCCGCCCGGATGCGCCTGGCCCGCCGCTATCTTGGCGAGCGCCAGCAAGAACAACTTGCCGGGGTAGCGCGTCTCGCGCCATGCCGCCTCCCACGCCTCGTGAGCGTCGCGGTAGCGCCCCTCGTTGAAGAGGCGCGCGCCCTCCTCCAGGCCCGGCGGCGCGGTCAGCGCGGACGAATCGAACTCCTCCTCGCGCAGATAGGCGAGCCACGCCTCGTCCAGAGCGGGGCGTCCGCCCGCGGCGTGCGTCTGCGGGGGCGCATCCGCGCCCACGGCGCTATGCGGGCGCGCCGTAGTCCGGTGGCGGGTCATCGTCCAGCGACTGATACTTGGAGGGGCACTTCACTAAGACGCGCTCGGCGTCGAACACCCCGTCCGCCCGGTAGGCGCCGCTGAGCACGATCTCCGAGTGGGGATTGAAGAAGAGGTCGGGCAGCGCCCCCTCGTAGGTCGCGTCGAGCTGCGCGCCGTTCTCCTCGAGCACGAAGACGGCCACGGTGGAAGGTTCGCCGTCGGCGCCCGCCCGCGTGAACGTGTCGGGCAAGAGGCGGCCTTTGACCTGGAGCGACGCGGGCACGCCGTCGGGGCCGCGCGCCACCACCTCGTCCACCGTCATGTAGTAGGCCGTGGCGCTCTGGAAGGCGACGAAGCCGAAGTAGCCGAAAGCCGCGGCGGCGAGCAGGCCGACGACTATCAACTTCGTGCGCGTGGTGAGGCCCGATGCCGCGCGCGCGCCTGCTACTGGCTGCTCTGCCGGGGTGTACTGCACGCCGCTTGCGCGATGCCTCCGCCCCTCGCTCGCGTGACGCGGGAGAGGCTAGGTCTGCGCCTCCTTCTCTCTGTCGGCCACGCGTTGGCGCACGTCGTCCAACTCGCGGCGCAGCGACTGGTCTCGCTTGCTGATGGAGAAGAGGTAGACGATGACGCCCACCCAGACGACGGCGAAGCCTGCGAACAGGTAGCCGAGGGTACCCTCGCCGGGGGCGCTCTCTTGGCCCAAAGGCGCGGCCAAGACGACCGCCCCCGCCGACAGCACGGCGCAGGCGAGCAGCGCCCCCAGCGCCGTCCGCAGGAGGGCGCGACCGATCACGATGTCTCCGACTGGAGCTCCTCGATGGCGGCTTGCGACTCACGCTGGGCGATGCGCTCGCGCACCATGTAGGCGAACAGCAGCGCGAAGACCAGCACGGAGAAGTAGAGGGTTACGCGCATCGCCGGCTCAAGAGCGCCTCCGGCCGCCAGCGGGCCTGTCACCATCCCGGGGTGCAGCGTCCGCCACCAGACCGCCGCCAGGTAGACGATGGGCACGTTGATGAAGCCCACCATGCCGACGATGGCGGCCCAGCGCGCTCCTTGGCGAGTGCTCGGCGCGTAGGCGCGCACCATCAGGTAGCCCATGTAGGTGACCCACAGGATGAAGGTGGTGGTCAGCTTCGGGTCCCACGTCCACCAGACGCCCCACACCGGCTTGGCCCAGATCATCCCGCCGATTGCGCCGATGGACAGGAAGACGACGCCCGCCTCTGCGGCGGCGTAGGCGCGGTGGTCCCACTTGGCGTCCCCCTTGAAGAGGTAGGCGGCGCTGGCGATGAACACCATCAGGAAGGCGACGAAGCCCATCCAGAGCGGCGGCACGTGGATGTAGAAGATGCGCTGGACGACGCCCATCACCTGGTCGGTGGGCGTCCACACGAAGATCATGTAGAGGTTGGCGACCCAGAGCGCCGCCATCAGCGCAAGGAACAGCGCCTTCCCCGCGCCCACTCCCGCCACCGGCAGCCGCGCCGCCGTCATTGCCTTCAGCATCGCATGCCTCCTTGCTTTCGTGCCGAGGGAGCAGCCGACGGGCAAATCGGCTCGCCCCACGCTCAATCCTCCAGCACGTACTCGAACACGAGCGATGATACACCAATCAGCAAGATGTCGTATACCGCGATGAGCTGCGCCCAACGCCCGTACTCGCTCCATCCCTCCCCGCCGAAGATCGCCGACGTCCCCGCCACCGCCCCGATGACCAGCGGCAGCGCCACGGGCAGGAACAGCAACGGCAGCAGCGCCTCCCGCGCCCGCGTGTGCGCCGCAATGGCTGAGAAGAGCGTCCCCGCCGCCGCGTACCCCACCGTCGCCAGCGCCGCCAGCCCCACGAACTGCGCGTCCAGCACCGGCAGGTCGTACAGCGCGGCGAACACCGGCAGCATCAGCGCCTCCACCGCCAGCAGCAGCGTCAGCGTCCACAGCATCTTGCCCGCGTACAGCGCGTCGCGCCCCACCGGCGCGAGCAGCAGCCCGTCCAGCGTCCCGCGCTCCTTCTCCTGCGCGAACCCCCGGCTCAACCCCAGCATTCCCGCGAACAGGTACGCTACCCACACGATGCCCGGCCCCACCGCCGCCAACACGCGCGGGTTCGGGTCGAAGGCGAAGTTGAAGATGAACGCCGCGAGCATCGCGAACACCAGCACCGACGCCACCGCCTCGCGCGTCCGCGCCTCCCCGCGCAGGTCTTTGAGGTAGACAGCCCAAGCCGCGCGCAGATAGGCGCTCACGCCGCCCCCTCCTCCCGCGCGCCGAGCAGCGCCCGCACCTGCTCCCCCGTCGCCGCGTCCAACTCCGCGTCCAACGCGGCTTGCCCGTCCACCAGCGCCAGCGCCCAGTCGGCGAGCGCCAGGCCGCGGTCGATGGCGTGCGTCGCCAGCACGACGCACGCGCCGCCCGTCGCCGCGCCGCGCACGACGCGCTCCAACAGCGCCGCGCCTCCCTCGTCGAGGCCCGTGTCCGGCTCGTCCAGCAGCAGCACGGCGGGGCGGTGCAGGAGTGTCCGCGCGATGCCGAGCCGCCGCTGCATCCCGTTGGACAGGGCGCTCACGCGCAGGTCGGCTTGACGCGTCAGGCCGACCTCGTCCAGCAATTCGGCGGCGCGGCGCGCGCTATCGGGCACGCCGTACAGCCGCGCGTAGAAGGCGAGGTTCTCACGCGCGGTCAGGTCGGCGTAGAGCAGATTGTGGTGGCCCAGGTAGCCGAGCGCGCCCCGCATCGCCGCCCCCTGCCGCCGCGCATCGTATCCCGCCACGCTGATCTCGCCCTCGTCCGGGCGCGTCAGACCGGCCAGCGCCCTCAGCAGCGTGCTCTTGCCCGCGCCGTTGGGGCCGAACAGGGCGACGGCGCATCCCCATGGCGCGCGCAGGCTCACGTCGCGCAGCGCGGCGGTGCGGCCGAACCACTTTGTCAGCCCCTGTGCGTCGATGGCGTGAGGATTGGTCACTTGCTCGCAGCCCCCGGCGGGGCGGGCGAATGATAGTCTAGCCCCATCGCCCCAAGGAGGCGCGGCATGGACCTGATGCGCAAGGCGTTGAACCTCACGAACCCCTCGCTCGCCAACTCCGGCGCCAACGCGGCCCGGGTTCCACCCCACCAGATCGTCACGGACAAGTTCCCCGTTATGACCATCGGCGGCGTGCCCGACGTGCCGCTCGACGTCTGGCGCCTGCGCCTCGTAGGCCTCGTGGAGCGGGAGGCGGAGTTGGACTGGGAGGCGCTGAACGCCCTGCCGCAAGCGCAGGAGACGCGCGACTTCCACTGCGTAACGCAGTGGAGCAAGTTCGACGTGGAGTGGGGAGGCGTGCGCGCCTCCGACGTGTTCGGCGTCTGCTCCCCCAAGCCAGAGGCGACCCACGTGATGCTCCACTGCTACGACGGCTACACCACCAACGTCGACTTGGAGCGCTTACAGGCGGACGACGTGCTGTTCGCCCACACCCTTGCGGGCGCGCCCCTAGATCGAGACCACGGCGGCCCGGTGCGCCTCGTCGTCCCTAGCGTCTACGGCTGGAAGAGCGCCAAGTGGGTCGGCGCGGTCGAATTCATGGCGGGCGACCGCCCCGGCTTCTGGGAGCAGCGCGGCTACCACATGCGCGGCGACTACTGGAAAGAAGAGCGGTTCGGCTCCCCGTTCTAGCGGCGCTACAATCGCCCCGCTGCGCGGAGGAGTGCATGCGGCGCATCCCCGTTGCAGGGGCGACCAGCCAACCGTCCCTACCCTCCCAACATTCGCGCGAAAAGAGACCTTTGCATAATCCCCGACCTCTTCGCGCAGGGAGCGCCGAGAGGCGGCCAGCCCCTCGGCTGGGGGCGTGGGGGTACCCCCCCCCAGGAACTTTTTTTATCTCTTTGGGGTGGGGGCGGGAAGACAGAGTAGTTACGCAAAGTTCCCCGAAAGCGGGAATCTCGTCTCGATTCATGCAGGGAGCGCCGAGGGGCGGCCAGCCCTTCGGCTGGGGCGAGGGGTACTCCCCACCAGGAATTTTTTATCTCTTCGGGATGGGGGATAGGTACACAACGCGCCCCTAGGGCGCAGCCCGTGCCCTAACCCGCGCGGAAGAGCGGCAGCACGTCACGCACGAACCGCTCGAACTGCGTCCGCTGGTCCCACGCCGCGAACCGCACGATCAGGTGTTGCGCGCCAGCGTCCGCGTAGGCGCGCATCCGCGCCGCCACCTCGGCTGCGCCGCCCCATGGCCCCCAACGGTCTCCCCAATGCCGCACGCCGTAGTAAGCGATCAGGAAGTCGTCCGCGCCCGCCAACGCGGCGTTCGGGTCGTCGTCGATATGGACGGTCATATAGAAGACGCGCTCCATCGCCGAGGCGTCCCTGCCCTCCTCGGCGGCTAGCATCATCACGCGGCGGGAGGCCTCCGCGAATTCATCCGGGCCGTCCGTGATGCCGATGATGCCGTCGGCATAGCGCGCCGCGCGCCTGTACTGCGCCTCCGAGCCGGTGCGGTGATGGACGGCCAGCAGCAGCGGCACGCCCCCCGGCTGTACGGGCTTAGGGTAGAGCGTAACGCCCTCCAAACGGAAGTGGCGGCCCGCGAACGAAACGTCGTCCTCCGTCCATAGGCGCTTCATGACCTGCACCGTCTCGGTCAGACGCGACGCGCGCGTGGCCGGCTCGACGCCCGCCGCCGTCCAATCCTGCGCCTGCTCCGCCGTGAACGCGCCGCCGACGCCCGCGCCGATGGTCAACCGCCCGCGCGAGAGCACGTCCACCGTGGCCAGGCTATGCGCCAGCGGCGCCGGGTGGCGGATGGCGGGGAGCATCACGGCGGTTCCCAGTCCGATGCGCGTGGTGCGCGCCGCAATCGCGGCCAACGCCGCCACCGGCTCAAGGCGCGGCTTGGACACCAGGCTGTCGCCCACCCACACCGAGTCGAGCTCCTCCGCTTCCGCGCGCTCGGCCAACTCGAGGAAGATGCCCGCGTCCGCAGGGCGGCCCTCGCGCTGCGCCCGCATCACCAATCCGCGCGTCGCCAAGAGCACGCCCACCTTGGTCGCGTCACTCATCGCCGTCCGCCTCCCATGGGGCGCACTGTGGATGCGCCGCGCGCCAAAGCTGCACGCGCCGCGTCCACGCCGCAGCCGCCTCCCGGAAACCGGGCACGGCGCCAACCGCGTACGCCAGGTCCGCCGCCGTGTCCAGGTCGAACGCCAACCCCGCCGCCGTCGCCTGCGCTAGCGGCGCGCCCGCCGCCGCCGCCGCCGCTTGGTGGCGGCTGAAGGAGCGCTCGCCGAAGCCGGGCGGAAAGCGCGCGTCCCGGGGCCACAGCAGGGCGTTGGTGCCACCGTCCGCTATAGCCATAACGCCTACGGGCCGCGTCAGGCCGCCGCTGGCCTCCACGATGGCGCGAAGGTCGGCTGCGGAGGCCATAGGCAGGTCGCCCGCTATCACCAGCGCCGCCCTTGCGCCCTCCCTCCACGCGCGCATCATCGCCAGCGCAAGCGACGAGTTCAGGTCATGCCCCTGCTCCGGCGCCCACTCCCCACCCGCCTCCAACGCCACCTCCTCGACGAGAGCGTCCCCTCCCACCACGCGGCAAGCGGGAGCGCCGAACGCCTCGGCGGCGGCGCGGACGACGCGGTCGAGCATGGAGAGGGCGACGCCCTGCCGCGTCATGTCGTCCACCTCGGGCGCAAGCCGCATCTTGGCCGACGCGAGCGGCTTCATCGGCACGAGCACGCTCAAACCTTCGGCGCTCACGCCGCGCCTCCGGCAAGCGCGAGCACCTCGCGCGCGAGAGCCACCTTGTTCGCCTCCGTCGTCATGAGCGTGTTGGCGACGTAGGGGCGGATGCCCAGCCGCGCGACGGCATCGGCGTGCGCCGCGTCCACCGCGTCGATGACGAACCGGTCGAGCAGACGCCGACGCAGGAGACCTCTTCGCCCAATTCCGCCATCATCTTGGCCGCCGGGCCTTTGACCGCCGCGCCCCCCACGATGGGGCTGACGCCTATGCGCGGCCCATTGAATCCCTCGATAGCAGCGCGCACGCCGGGCAGGGCGAGGATGGGGTCGACGCTCACCAGCGGGTTCGACGGGCAGAACACGATGGCGTCCGCCTCCGTCAACGCCGCCGTGAAGGCCGGCGACGTCGCCGCGCGCTCCGCCCCGTCGAAGCGCACGCCCGATATGCGCGGCTCGCAGTGGCGGCGGACGAAGTAGTCCTGGAAGGCCAACTCCCCCTCGTCCGTGAGCGCGATGGTGCGGACGGGATCGTCGCTCATCGGGACGATGGCGTGGCGCACGCCCAAGCGCGAGGCGATCTCGCGCGTCGCCTCTGTCAGCGTCGCGCCTCGGCGGAGCAGGTCGGTGCGGCGAATATGCGTCGCCAGGTCGAGGTCGCCCAAGCGGAACCAAGTGTCCGCGCCCAGCCTGCCCAGCGCCTCCAGCGCGCGGAACGACTCCCCTGCCAAACCCCAGCCCATCTCCTCGTTCGCCAGGCCCGCCAGCGTATAGGTGACGGTGTCCAGGTCGGGCGAGACGTGCAGACCGTGGAAAACCTCATCGTCCCCTGTGTTCACGATGACATGGAGGTCGTCCGGCGGCAGCATGCGCGCAAGGCCGAGCGCGAGCTTGGCGCCCCCTACCCCGCCCGCTATGGCGAGGAGGCGCACTCCTACCGCTCCGGCCAACGCGCCATACCCGCTCCCCGCATCCCCTCCGCGCCCCCTACCTCTCCCCACGGGCGCGCAGCGCCTCGGGGAGCGTCGGGCCTTCGAGGCGGGGGGCGCGCTGGCCCTCGTAACGGTATTCCGGCATCCGTATCAGCTCGGCGTAGGAGCCGAAGCGCTCGGGTTGCTCGGCCGCGAGGTCGAGCGCCTCCGGCTCGGACGGCTCCTGCTCGAACGTGCGGCGGACGCGGTAGAGCGTGTCGCGCTCGGCGGGGACACGGCCCAGGTCGCGCACCCAGCGCCGCAGCTCCGACGGCGGCACGAGCTGGCCGTAGGAGGCGCCGGCGGAGGTGGAGATGCTCTCGTTGATAAGGGTGCCTCCCACGTCGTTGCATCCGGCGGACAGCAGCGCCTGCGCCAGCTTCGGCCCCTCCTTCACCCACGAGCATTGGATGTTGTCGATCCATCCGTGCAGAACGACGCGGGCGATGGCATGCATGCGGATAACGTCTGCGCCCGTCGCGCCGGGACGGATACCGTCCACCAGCCGCTTCGACCACATGGGCGCCTCGGCGTGGACGAACGAGAGGGGAACGAACTCGGTGATGCCGCCCGTCTCCTTCTGCACGTCGCGCACGAACGCCAAGTGCTCCGCCCGCTCGCGGTCAGTCTCCACGTGCCCGAACATGATGGTGGAGGTGGTGGGAATGCCGACGCGGTGGGCGGTGGTGATGACCTCGCGCCACTGCGCGGCGCTGATGCGCCCGGGCGCGATGCGGTCGCGCACCGATTGCGCCAGCACCTCCGCCGAGGTGCCCGGCAGCGAGCCGACGCCCGCGTCGCGCAGCGCGACCAGGTACTCCTCCACCGAGCAGCGCGAGCGGACGGCGCCGTAGAGCACCTCCTCCGGCGAGAAGCCGTGGATGTGCATATCGGGCAGCGCCGACTTGATGGCCCGGGCGAGGTCTACGTAGAGCGAGCCGTCCATCTTGGGCGGCAGCCCCGCTTGGACGCAGACCTCGGTGGCGCCCAACTCCGCCGCCTCCGCCGCGCGCCGCACGATCTCGTTCAGCGGCAGGAAGTAGCCCTCCTCCTCGCGGTGGTCGCGCGAGAAGGCGCAGAAACCGCAATGCTTGATGCACACGTTCGTGAAGTTGATGTTGCGGTTCACCACATAGGTGACCACGTCGCCGTTAACGCGGCGCCGCAGCGCGTCGGCAGTGGCCATCAGCGCCAGCAACCCCGCGTCCTGCGCGCCGAACAGCGCCTCCGCCTCGTCCACGCTCACCTCGCCGCCGGAGAGCGCCTTGTCCAGGGCGCGGGCGACGGCGGGGTCGGCGGCGTTCACCAACGCCTCGACCGCGCCGTGCAGGTGGCTCAACTCGCTGGGGTTGGGAATCATAGGGCGTCGGCCTCTCTCTCCGCGCGGGCGGGCATCCTACCGAACCTCCGACTCGGGACGCACATAGCCGTCGTCCGCAACCAACTCCCCCGCGCGGTGGGCGACGGCGGCGGACGGGTACCAGCGGCCCGAGGCGGCGTAGTCGGGGAAGAGGGCGAGGCGCTCGCGCAACTCGAAGCCCGCCTCGGCGGTGATGGCCCGCAGGGCGGCCACCTCTGGCCACGCGGCCTCGGGGTTGATGAAGTCCTTGGTGAGGGGCGATACGCCGCCCCAATCGTTGTTGCCGGCCAGCAGGTAGGCGCCGCAGCCGTCCGCGTTCAGGTTCGGCGGCGATTCGACGTTCATCTCCGGCCCCAGCAGCAGCCGCGCCGCCGCCTGCGTGCGCAGCATATCGACGAGCGACGGTTCGGCGGCGGCGCGCATCCGCGTCGACGGCTTGGCCCGGAAGTTCTGGACGATGATCTCCTGGATATTGCCGCGCCGCCCCTGCGCGTCCCGTATGGCGATGAGCGAGTCCACGCGGTCTTCGAGCGACTCGCCGATGCCGATGAGGATGCCGGTGGTCATAGCGACGCCGAAGTCGGCGGCGGCCTCAAGCGTGGCGATCCGCTGCTCCGGCGACTTGGATGTCGTCCCGTAATGCGCGCCGCCGGGCTCGAACAGCGTCTCGCTCACACTCTCCAACATGATGCCCATGCTCACGTTCCACGGCGCGAGCGCGGCCATCTCATCGCGCGAGAGCACGCCGCAGTTGGTGTGCGGCAGAAGCCCCGTCTCCTCCAGCACTAGCTGCGCCATCGCCGCGGCGTAAGCGGGTGTGGAGGGATAGCCGAGGCGGTCGAGCTGCTCCGCCATCTCGGGGTGCCGCCATTCGGGATGGTCGCCCAGGCTGAACAGCGCCTCCTTGCATCCCAACTCAGCGCCCCGGCGCGCCACCGCCAACACCTCGTCGGGCGTCATCGTGTGCGCGCCGGCCTGCCCGGGGCCTTTGACGAAGGTGCAGTAGCCGCAGCGGTCGCGGCAGAGGTTGGTGAGGGGCAGGAAGACCTTGCGCGAGTAGGTCACCCGCCGATGGGGGCGCGCGCGGAGGTTGAGCTCGGCGGCGGCGGCCATAGCCGCCGCCAGGTCGGCGCCCGACGCGCGGATGAGCGCGCACCCGTCATCGGCGGAAAGCGCCTCGCCGTACAGAGCGGCGTCGATGGCGCGCCGCACGGGAGCGGATACGGAGGGAAATTGGGCGGTCTGCGTCAGGGCGGGCCTCACCGTGATTCGTTCGCTCCGTGGAGAGCGCGGGTGAGGCGCGATGGGCCTCTGCGTAGCGCGGCGCGATGGTAGCATAGGGCGGTTGCGGCGGCAACGAAGCCGCCTCCGCAAAGAGGCTCCTATGGCGATGCGCCGCGCACTTAACATCCTCATCGTCGCCGTAGTGGCGGCGGCGGCCTTTCTGATGCTCGACGCCGCGCAGCCCTGGGTGGGCGACTGGGTGGGGCCCGTGTGGCTCCTGTGCGGCGCGTTCGTCCCATTCCTGATTGGCCTGGCGATAGGGCCGCGCCCGGCGGGGATGTGGCAGCCGGTTGCGGGCGGTTTGCTGGGCGCGTTGGTGGCCGCGGCGCCCGCCGTGCTGCTCATGGAGCCGAATCCCCTCGCGACGCTCACCTACTTCACGGAGTGGGATGGGCGGGACTACGGCGGTCGGAGCGCCCTCGTCGTGCTGGTGGGCGGGATAGTCGCCTGCGGCGGATTCGGCGCGACGGCGCTGCCCGTTGGCGTGGCGTCGTCCGCCCGGCTGCGGCGGCGCAAAGGCGCTGCGTGAGGGCGGAGAGCCCCATCGGCCCCGCCGCGTCTCTCGCCATCCCCAACTTCCGCTGGCTGTGGCTGGGAACGGTCTTCTCGTCCATCGGCCAGTGGATGCAGCAGGTAGTGCTGGGCTGGGTGGTCTACGACATAACCGGGTCGGGCACGATTCTGGGGGGCGTGAACGGCGTGCGCTCCGTCGCTATGCTGGGATTCGGCCCCTTTGCGGGCGTGTTCATCGACCGAGCCGACGCCAAGCGCGTGATGGTGGCCGTCAGCCTCTTCCTAATGGGACTGAGCACGCTGATGGGCGTGCTGCTCTTCACCGACCTCATCCGCGTCTGGCACATCTTCCTCTTTATGTTCGCCTTCGGTCTCGCGCAGGTGCTCGACCAGCCCCTGCGCGCCACGATGACCTTCCTGCTCGTGCCGTCGCGCCTGGCGCCCAACGCCATGGCGTTGAATACGGCGGCGATGAGCTCCACGCGGGCGTTGGGGCCGGGCGTGGGCGGCGCGCTGCTGCCGCTCATCGGCGCGGCGGGCGCCTTCTTCGCTCAGGCCGCCTCCTACCTGTTCGCCACGCTGACGCGATTTATGATTGCGTTCCCTGTCCGCGACCAGGCGCAGCGCCGCGATTCTCCGCTGCAGAACCTCAAGGACGGCGTGCGCTTCGTGGCCACCGCCCGGTACACGCGCGCGTTTCTGCTGCTGAACCTGACGGCGCCAGTGCTGCTGATTCCCATCTTCACCGCGCTGACCCCCATCTACGCCAAGGACGTGTTCGAGTCCAACGAGACGGGCCTGGGCCTGCTGGTGGCGATGGTGGGTGTTGGCGGCGTGCTCGGCGCCGCGGCGGTGGCCGCGCTCGGTTCCTTCGAGCGGCGCGGATTGCTCGAACTCGTGGCGCTGCTCGGCTTCTCGGCGGGCCTCTTCTGCTTCTCCTTCGCCGCCGAGCTATGGCAAGGCCTGCTGCTGATGCTCTTCACCGGGTTCGCGGAGCAGGTGTTCCTGCTCACCAATATGACCATGCTTCAACTCACCGTGCCCAACCACATGCGTGGGCGCGTCAGCAGCCTGATGATGCTGGGCTTCGGCCTTATGCCCATAGGCGCGCTGGCCGCAGGCGCGGGCTCCGACGTCATCGGGCCGCAGGCCATCACGCGCATTATGGCTGGCGCGGGCGGCATCATCGCCATCCTGCTCTTGTTCGCCGCTCCCATAGTGCGCAACGCGACCCTTAGCCATATGATGCGCCTGCACGCCGAGGCGAACGAGGACACGGCCCAAACCGCCCCCGCCGAGGCGTGATCCGCCCGCCGCCTCCCTGCTAGGCGACCCGGTCTTCCACGGCGAAATCTATGTCCGCCTGCGACGGAACGCGGAAACTGAACTTCGTACGGCCGCCGGGATGCGTTATCGCAAAGTCGCCCTTGCTGATGAGGTCCATGCCAATCAGCACGTCCCGCGCTCTACTGCCCCACCCGATCCTCCTCGGACAGGTGCGGCACCGTCTTGCCGGTGTCGGCGAAGGTGCGCGTGACGTCGGTGGAGGCGTACACCCATTGGATGCGCATCGGGGCGGCGCCCGTGTTGCGGAAGCAGTGCGTCAGTCCGGCGGGGATGAACGTGCTGTCCAGCGCCTTCACCGGCGTGACTACCCCCTCCACCTCGCACTCGCCCGCGCCCTCCAGCACCGTAACCAGCTCGTCCGTGTTGTGGGAGTGGCGCGGCACGGCGACGCCCGGCTGGAAGGTTGAAACCCCGGCGATGAACGAGCTCGCGCCCGTCTCCTTCAGCAACAGCGGAACGCTCGCCGCCCCGTTGCCCCGGTCGATGGGCTGCTGCTCGTCGAACCTGATGATGCGCGCTTCAGCCATGCCATACCTCCTGTGGGAGAAGGAGTATAGAGCAAGCGCCGCGTAGCGTCCCCCGCCCGCAGGGTGCTACGATAGAGAGTGCGCCATCGTAGCTCAGTGGCAGAGCAGCGGTTTCGTAAACCGCAGGTCGACGGTTCGAATCCGTCCGATGGCTCCACCCTCTCTCTCCCCTCTCCCGCCACCTCTTGCGCCACCTCTTGCGCCACGCAACACGCCGCCACACTACCTTCCTACCGAATGGCGTCTCGCTGTGCAATAGGGCGCAGACAAGCTGCACGAGGCAAAATGCCTAGGAGATGACGCACATGGCGCAGGCAACCGGCTACCCCGCAATCCTATCGATCGCTTACCCAGACCGGCCGCTCAGCCGCTTGAGCACCTTCTTCCGGCCTCTGCTCGTCATCCCTATCCTGATCGTGGCCGCCTTGCTGACCCCTCTGGCGACGGCGCCGCCGCTGCTGCTGCTGGTGTTCCGGCGGAAGTACCCGCGCTGGTGGTTCGACTGGAACTACGAGCTCCTCAAGTTTCAGAACCGGGTCCTTGCGTATATGAGCCTGATGTCCGACGAGTATCCCTCAACAGACGATGACCAGTACGTTCACCTCGAACTGGCCTATCCCAACGCGGCGAACGACCTCAACCGCTTGCTTCCGCTGGTGAAATGGCTGTTGGCCATACCGCATTACGTCGTGCTCGCCGTCCTTGAGGTCATCGCCCTCGTCGTGCTCTTCATCGCCTGGCTGGCCATCCTGTTCACCGGGCGCTATCCGCGAGCGCTCTTCGACTTCATGCACAGCGTGATGAGCTACACCCTCCGCGTAGAGGTCTACACGCTTGTGCTGATGACCGACCGGTACCCTCCCTTCAGCCTCTCCACAACCTAGGAAAGCTCCGACCCAAGTCCCAGGGGGGCGGCCCATGGGGTTCCTGCGAAGAAGGCGGGCGGCGGCCGGAGATCGAAATATCCGGCGAACGCCCGGTGGGCCGTCTCTCTCATCCGTTTGCGTCGCACGTATTGAAAGTGTGAGGAACGCCCCCGCGCCCCTCTGGGTTTTACGCACGGCAAGAGCGGAGGTTGGCCGAAACGGGTTGTTGGCGTGCCCGCGCGGCAAAGAGAGGGCCCCCGGTTGTCCGGGGGCCTCTCGTTTCGTCTACGTTGCGCGGGGCGGGCGGTTAGCCCGCGGCGGAGGTCTCGACCTCTCCCGCATTGACGGCGGTGCGGTCGAAGCGCAGGCCCGCGACCGGCGCCGTCGGCTTGGCCGACGTGTCCAGCTCCTCGCTCTCCTTCTCCACGTCGCGCCCGAAGGGGGCGTAGCGCCCCGCGAAGGCGCGGGTGACGACCAGCCGCCGCCACTGCACCACCTCCGCGTCGTGGCCGGAGAGCATCTCCGGCCAGTCGTAGCGCTGGTTGAACATCATCGCGCCGTCCTGGATGGAGAAGTTGTACTCCGCCGCCCAGCGGCCGACGGTGTTGTAGAAAAACTTCTGGTACCAGCGGTGCAGGATGTTCTTCGGGCGCAGGTAGTGGAAGTACCACAGCCGCGTGCTCCACGGCTCCAGCGCCACCGGCCAGCGCGTGTACATCCCGAACAGGCCCATGCCGCTCTTGGAGAAGAGCGCACGCCAGCCCTTCGGCTGCACCATCCCGCCGCCCGCGCGGAAGTAGCCCGGCAGGCGGTGGCCGTTGCCCCACCACTCGTTGTCGTAGGTGGGCGGAGAGCCGGCCCGCACGAAGAAGAAGGGGACGGTGAATATCCAGTTCCACCACTTGCGGTAATGGTGCTTGGGCCACTTGAGGCCGCTCGGATAGGTGTCGGTGATGGGCGCGTTGGCGAACGGGTTGCCGCTGCGCGAGCCGTTGCGGTCGGCGCTCGTAGGCGCGGGCCGCCCGGCGCGGAAGCCGTTGCCCGTGAAGACAGGGCGGAAGCCCTGCGCTCCCCGCGCCCCGTAGTTGTCGTTGCCCAGCAGCGCGCTGATGTTGTCGCGGTGGAGGTAGGCCACGTGGGAGTCCATCGAGTTCTCGAGGGCGACCAGCCAGTTGGTCGGCCAGTGCACGTGGTCGTTCCACAGGACATACGCCTTCGGGTCGTAGAACTCCGGCGGGATGTCCTCCTCCGGCGGCGCAGGCTTCGTGTCCCCGATCCACGCGAACA
>JAGWBE010000040.1:0-1292 GCA_021296055.1 Dehalococcoidia bacterium
TGAGGCAGGAGCCGTAGCACAGGGGGTGACTGTCGGGTATGGCGCCCTTGCCGCCGCCCGAGGTCATCACGGGTATCCGCGTCGCCTCCGCCATTGCTGCGAGCGCCTCTTCCGCGCCGGAACTCGCCGCGCCGCCGCCGGCGAATATGATCGGGGTTTTGGCCGCGGCGATGACGCGGGCGGCCTCCCGCAGCTGGTCGGCGCTGGGCACGATGCGCGAGATCGGCGCCGCGTTCCGCAGATGCACGTCGTCGCGCTCCACCCCCACCTCCGGCGGCATCTCGATGTACACGGGGCGAGGCCGGCCGGTTCGCATCTGACGGAACGCCTCGGAGACGGCGCCCGGCACGTCGCGCGGAGTGAGCGCTTGCCCCCGCCACTTCACGATGGGGCTCAGCGTGCCCCCCTGATCCATCACCTCATGGACGGCGCCGAGATTCCTCCCTATCTGACCGCGAGGTATCTGGCCCGCGATGAGCAGCACCGGAGAGGAGCGCGCGTACGCCGTGGCGAGGCCCGACGCCGCGTTGTAGACCCCCGCGCCCGGAACCACCAGCGCTACGCCCGGCTTGCCCGAGGCGCGCGCGTAGCCGTCCGCCATGTGCGTCGCGCCCGCCTCATGGCGCGTCGTGATTACGCGGATGCCCGGTTCGTCCCGCAGCGCGGCGATGATCCCCGACATGTGGATGCCCGGGATAGTGAAGACGGTGTCCACGCCTTCCCGCACCAGAGACTGGACGAGCGCCTCGCCCCCGCTCATCATCGGCATCGTTCACCTCGGCTAGGTCAAAGTTCAAGCGGACGCGCCGCGCGATTCTATCGCGCCCAGCGCCCCCTCCGCCGAGCCCCCTCCTCCGCTCGCCCTGAGGCCCCCTCCGTTCACCCTGAGGCAACTCGGAGGCGCCCCCTCTTATCTTCTCCGTCATTCCCGCGAAAAGCCTGCCCCGTACTTGATACGGGGCGAGAATCTCGCCTCGATTCCCGCCGGGTGCGCCCCCTCTTATCCGTCGTTCCTGCGGAGGCAGGAACCTCGACGCGAGGCGCCCCGCATCTACAAAACCATCCCTGACGACAGGGGGCGGGGAGCGCCCCTCCTCCGTTCGCCCTGAGGGGAATCGAAGGGTGAACGCCCTTCTCCGTCATTCCTGCGAAAAGCCCGCCCCGTACTTGATACGGGGCGAGAATCTCGCTTCGATTCCCGCCGGGAGCGCCGAGGGGCGGCCCGCCCCCCGGCGGGGGGCGTGGGGGGATACCCCACAAAAAGGGGTTGTTTTTTTTTGTGTGGGGTGGGG
>JAGWBE010000040.1:1329-9202 GCA_021296055.1 Dehalococcoidia bacterium
GCTAAGAAGCCCGTTCCGAAACCCCCCCCTCTGCACCCCGGGCGCGCCGCGGGGCCCCCGCCCCGGGGCTGGGGGCGGGGGGGCATCCCCCACAAGAAACTTTTCTATCTCTTGGTGGAGTAGGCGGCGGAATAGCTACGCAACAGTCTCCCTAGCCTGCGGCGGCGCGCGCGCCTACGTGGAGGCGGCAGGGCGCCAGCGCAGCTCAGGCCGCCGCGCCGCGGCGGCCTCGTCGAGGCGCGAAACCGGCGTGTGGTAGGGCGCGCCGTGCAGGAAGTGCTCGTCCTGCGCAGCCTCCGCGTCGATGCGCTCCATCGCCTCCACGAAGGCGTCCAACGTCTCCTTCGACTCCGTCTCCGTCGGCTCGATCATCAGCGCCTCCGCCACTACCAACGGGAAGTACATCGTCGGGGCGTGGAAACCGTAGTCGAGCAGGCGCTTGGACACGTCGATGGCGCGCGCCCCGCGCCGCTTGCGCGCCGAGAAAACCACCTCGTGCATCACGCCGCGGTCTGGCTCAAGGACGAACAGGTCGCGCAGCCGCGCCCGCAGGTAGTTGGCGTTGAGCACCGCGTTGTCGGCGGCGGCGCGCAGCCCCTCCGCGCCCATCAGCCGTATGTAGGTATACGCCCGCGCCAGCACGCCGAAGTTGCCCTGCCAGCCCCCGACGCGCCCGATGGTTTGGGGCGGGTCGGCGAGCGCGTAGGCGTCCCCCCTGCGCTCGACGACGGGCGCGGGCAGGAACGGCGCGAGCGTGTCGTTGGCGCAGACCGGGCCCGCGCCCGGCCCCCCGCCGCCATGGGGCGTCGTGAACGTCTTGTGCAGGTTCAAGTGCACCACGTCGAAACCCAGCGCCCCGAGCTTCACGCGCCCCAGCAGCGCGTTCATGTTCGCGCCGTCTGCGTAGACCAATCCGCCCGCCTCGTGCGCGATGCGGCACATCTCCGCCGCGTTCACGTCGAACAACCCCAGCGTCGTCGGCTGCGTGAACATCACGCCCGCCAGCGTCTCGTCCGCCTCGCGCCGCACCGCTTCCAGGTCGATGTTCCCATTGGCGTCCGACGGCACGGAGACCACGTCGAAGCCGCCCATCGCGGCGGAGGCGGGATTGGTGCCGTGCGCCGTGTCGGGGATGAGGATCTTGCGTCGCGCCCCCTCGCCGCGCGATTCGAGGCACGCCTTGATCATCAGGATGCCGGTCAACTCGCCGTGCGCGCCCGCGAGGGGCGTGAGGCCGGCGGCGCTCATTCCGGTGATTTCGCACAGGTAGGCCTGGAGGCCGTGCATCAACTCCAACGCCCCCTGAGCCTGACTCTCCGGCTGGCCCGGGTGCAGGTTGGCGAAGCCGGGCAGCGCGGCCATCGCCTCGTTCAGCTTGGGGTTGTACTTCATCGTGCAGCTGCCGAGCGGATAGAAGTTCGTGTCCACCGAGAAGTTCAGCTGGCTGAGCCGCGTGAAGTAGCGCACCACCTCGCCCTCCGTCACCTCCGGCAACTCGAGGTCGTCCCGCAGCAGCGCCGCGTCCGGCAGCGGCTGCGCGGGCACGTCGGAGGCGGGGAGCGTAACGGCGGTGCGCCCCGCGACGCTGCGCTCCATCAGCAGGCGGCGCGGGTCGTGGGCGTCGGCGCGCGCGTCGGCGTCCTGAAGCAGCATCGCTACGCCGCCTCCGCGAGAAGTTCGACGAGGCGGTCGATGTCCCCCCGCGTCGCCGTCTCCGTTACGCACAGCAGCATCCCGTTGCGGTAGCGGTCGCTCACGTCGAGCCCGCCGATGACACCGTTCGCCTCGAGGCGCGCGTTCACCTCGACGGGCGGCCGCGGACAGGAGACGACGAACTCCTGGAAGAACTCGCCCTCGATGGGCAGCGAGTAGCCCGGCAGCTCGGCGACGCGGGAGGCGGCGTAGTGCGCCTTCTGGTGGCACAACTCGGCCAGGCGGCGCAGCCCCTGCTTACCCATGCACGCCGTCCACACCGTGGCCCACAGGGCGATGAGCGCGGTGCTCGTGCAGATGTTGGAGGTGGCGCGCTCGCGGCGGATGTGCTGCTCGCGCGGCTGCATCGTTAGCACGTAGCCCTCGCGCCCCCGCGTGTCGGTCGTCTTGCCCACGATGCGCCCCGGCGTCTGCCGCAGATAGTCCTGCTTGCACGCGAACAACCCCACGAAGGGGCCGCCGAACGACGGCGGCACGCCCAGCGCCTGCCCCTCCCCCGTTACGATGTCCGCGCCGTAGGCGCCGGGCGACTTGAAGAGCCCGCACGCCACCGGGTCGGCGGAGACGACGAAGAGCGCCCCGACGGCGCGCGCGGCCTCCCGCTGCGCATGTAGATCCTCCACGCAGCCGAAGAAGTTGGGGTATTGGACGATGAGGCAGGCGATGTCGTCGTCAAGGGCGGGCGCGGACGCCGCCACGTCCACGATCTCGACGCCCTGCGGCGCCGCGTAGGTGCGCGCCGTCTCCACGTAGCGCGGGTTGACCGTGTGCGCCACGGCGACGCGGTAGCGTCTCGTCACGCGGCATGCCATCAGCGCCGCCTCCGCCAGGCTCGTCGCGCCGTCGTACATCCCCGCGTTCGCGGCCTCCATGCCGAACAGCTGCGCGGTCATCGTCTGGAACTCAAAGCTGCCTTGGAGCGTGCCTTGCGACACCTCCGGCTGGTAAGGCGTGTACGAGGTGAGGAACTCGCCCCTGGTTACGATGGGCGGCACGACGGCGGGGATGAAGCGCCGGTAGACGCCCGCGCCGAGAAAGGAGGGGCGGTCGCCGCCATGCAGGTTGGTGGCGGCCATGCGCTCGATCTCCGCCCGCAACTCCATCTCGGAGAGGGGCGGCGGCAGGTCAAGGGCCGGATCGCGGTGCTCGGCGGGGATGTCGCCGAACAGGTCGTCCACCGAAGCCGCGCCGACGGCGCGGAGCATTGCGGCGCGGTCGGCGTCGGTGTTGGGGATGTAGGGGGAGGCGAAGGGGGGGCTGGTCATCGAAGGGATGCGGCCCGCTAGGCGGTGAGCGCAGCGTACTGCGCCGCGTCCATGAGGTTGTCAAGCTCGGCGGCGTTGTCCATCCGCACCTTGATGAGCCATCCCTTGCCGTAGGGGTCTTCGTTCACCGTCTCGGGCTTGTTGACCACGTCCGCGTTCACCTCGACCACCTCGCCGCCGACGGGGGTGTAGAGGTCGGAGACGGCCTTGACCGACTCGATCTCGCCCATCTGGTCGAACTGGGCGAGCGCCGCGCCCACCTTGGGCAACTCCACGAACACCACGTCGCCCAACTGATTCTGAGCGAAGTCGCTGATGCCGACGAGCGCTGTCCCGTCGTCGTGCAGCACGACCCACTCGTGTTCCTTGGAGTACTTGCGGTCGTCCGGCGCTTCCATGGTCAACCTGACCTCGAACGAGTGTAGAAGGGGAGCGGGACGGTCTCCGCCTCGATGACCTTGCCCCGCACGTCCACCTGGATGGGCGCGCCCGGCGCGCCGAACCTCGCGGGAAGATAGCCAAGCCCTATGGTCGTGTCAAGCGTAGGCGAGTAGCCGCCGCTGGTTACTTCCCCGACCCGCTCGCCGCCCGCCACGAGCGGGCTGTGCGGGCGCGGAACCGCCCCGCGCTGCCGCGTCTTGAAGCCCGTCAGCCGCCGCTCCGCGCCCTCCTCTGCGGCGCGCCGCACCACCTCCGCGCCGCAGAAGTCGGAGCCGAGGTTGACGAAACGTTCGAGGCCCGCCTCGACGGGATTGACGCTCTCGTCCATGTCGCTGCCGTGAAGGAGCAGGCCGGCCTCGAGGCGCAGCACGTCGCGCGCGCCCAGGCCGCACGCCTCGGCGCCCGCCTCCGCGAACGACCGCCACAGCGCGGCGGCGTCCTCGGCGCGCGGCATGATCTCCACGCCGTCCTCGCCCGTGTAGCCCGTGCGCGCCACCCACGCCGCAGCCCCGCCCACGCGCATCTCGGCGACGCGGAAGGGGCGCGGAGGCTCGGCGGAGCCCGTCGCGGCGGCCAGCATCTCCATCGCGTGCGGGCCTTGGAGGGCGATCATCGCAACCTGCGCGGTGAGGTCTTCCACGGACACGCCTGGGAAACGCTCGTTGCGCCGGCGCTCCAACCACGCGCGCACCTTCGCCGCGTTGGCCGCGTTCGCCACGGCGAGGAACTCCTCCTCGCCCAGCCGGTAGACGATGCCGTCGTCGATGATGCCGCCGCGCTCGTTGCAGAACAGGCCGTAGCGTGCGCGGCCAACGGGCATCGCCTCGCCGATGTCCGCCGTGTGTGTCCAGTCGAGCAGCGCCCGCGCGTCGCCCCCGCTCACGCGCAGGCGCGCCATGTGCGACACGTCGAACAGGCCGGCGTCGGAGCGCACCGCTCGCGCCTCCGCGAGAATGCCCCCTCCGAACTGGATGGGCATCTCCCATCCGGCGAACGGAACCATCCGCCCGCCCAGACGGACGTGCTCCGCGTGGAGAGGCGTTTGCAGCAGCGCGTCGGCCATCGGGCAGCGGCTAGGCCGTCGCGCTCCGTCGGCGGGGCGCGGCCTTGGCGGCGCTCTTGCGCGAGCGAGGTCTGGCCGCGCGGCGCGCCCGCTTGGCCGCCGCGATCATATGCTTCAACGAAGCCTCCACCTCCGCCCACCCGCGCGTCTTCAGGCCGCAGTCAGGGTTCACCCACAGCTGATCGTCGGAGAGGACTTCGGCGGCGCGCGACAGCAGGCCCCCTATCTCGTCGGTGGGCGGAACGCGCGGGGAGTGGATGTCGTACACGCCGGGGCCGATGTGGTTAGGGTAGGGCGATTCCTTGAACGCCCCCAGCAGCTCCATGCTGCTCCGCGCCGCCTCCATCGAGATGACGTCCGCGTCCAGCGCCGCGATCGAATCGATGATCTCCCCGTAAGCCGCGTAGCACATATGGGTGTGTATCTGCGTGTGATCGGCCACGCCGGACGATGCCAAGCGGAAGCTCTCCACCGCCCAGGTCAGGTACTCGTCCCAGTCCTCTTGGCGCAGAGGCAGGCCCTCGCGGATGGCCGGCTCGTCTATCTGGATGATGCGGATCTTGGCGCGTTCGAGGTCGATCACCTCGTCGCGAATGGCCAGCGCCAGCTGGCGGCACGTCTCGCTGCGCGGCTGGTCGTCCCGCACGAACGACCATTGCAGCATCGTAACCGGCCCGGTGAGCATCCCCTTGACGGGCTTCTCGGAGAGGGATTGGGCGTACTTGGCCCAGCGCACCGTGATGGGATGTGGGCGGCTCACGTCGCCGAAGATGACCGGCGGCTTGACGCAGCGCGAACCGTACGACTGCACCCACCCGTTGGAGGTGTGCAGGAAACCGTTCATCTGCTCGCCGAAGTACTCCACCATGTCGTTTCGCTCCGGCTCGCCGTGGACGAGCACGTCCAGCCCCAGCTCCTCTTGGAACCGGATGACCCGCCGAATCTCGCTCCGGAGGAACTCGCGGTAGCGCCGCTCGCTGGCCCCGCCGCGGCGGTACGCGGCGCGGATGCGGCGTATCTCGCTGGTCTGCGGGAAGGACCCGACGGTAGTGGTGGGGTACAAGGGCAGCTCAACGGCGCCGCGCTGCGCCTCGCGGCGCACGCCGAAGGCGCTGTTGCGTGCGAGCATCTGCGGCGTAACCGACGCGGCGCGCTCCTTGACCGCCGGGTCGTGGATGCGGGGAGAGGAACGCCGCGCGGCCATCGCCTTGGCGTTGTCCGCGAACGCCGCCGCCGCTTGGCCGCGGCCGCCGTTGATCGCCTGCGTCAGATGCGAGACCTCGCGCACTTTCTGCGCGGCGAAGGCAAGCCACGAGCGCATCTCCGGGTCGATCTCCGTCTCCAACTCGAGGTCCACGGGCGCGTGCAGCAGCGAGCACGAAGGCGCGACCATCAGCCGCCCGGCGCCCAGGACGGACGCGGCGCGCTCCAGCGGCGCCATCGCCTGCTCCAAGTCGGTGCGCCACACGTTCCGCCCGTCCACCACGCCCAGGGAGAGCACCTTGTCGGGGCCCAGCTTGTGCAGCGCCTCGTCCAGTTGGCCCGGGTCGCGCGCCAGATCGAGGTGGACGCCCGCCGTGGGCAGCGCCAGGGCGGTGCGCAGGTTCTCGCGCAGCCCGCTGAAGTAGACCGCCACCAGCATCTTGAGCCTGGGGGCCGAGGCCGCCAGCGCGGCGTAGGCCTGGCCCAGAGCGGCGCGAGCGCGGTTGTCCATCGTCAGGCCTAGCGCCGGCTCGTCCATCTGCACCCACTCCGCCCCCGCCTCGCTCAACTGGCGCAGCGCCTCCGCGTACACGGGCACAATGCCGCTCAGGAGCGACAGGCGGTCGCGGCCCGGCTCTTGCATCTTGCCCAGCAGCAGGAAGGTGATGGGCCCCAGGAGCACCGGGCGGGTCTCGATGCCGAGCGCCTTCGCCTCCAGGCAATGGTCGAGGTGCTGCGTGGACGAGAGGCGGAAGGTCTGCCCCTCCTCGAACTCAGGGACGATGTAGTGGTAGTTGGTGTCGAACCACTTCGTCATCTCCATCGCCGGCGCCTTGTCGGCGCCGCGCGCCATGGCGAAGTACGTGTCCAGGCTCACAGGGCCATCGTCGTGCCCGAAGCGCGACGGAACCGCGCCGAGCATCGCCGCCGTATCCAACACGTGGTCGTAGAAGGAGAAGTCGTTGGAAGGGATGTGCTCGATGCCCGCGTCCCGCTGGAGCAGCCACGCGTTGCGGCGCAGGCCGCGAGCCGTCTCGTGCAGCGCGTCCTCGTCGATGCGCCCCGCCCAGTAGTCCTCCACCGCGCGTTTCAGCTCGCGGCGTGCTCCGATGCGGGGGAATCCAAGGTTGGCGGCGATGGTCATAAGGCGCTCCTAGGCTGGGGGGTGCGGCGCTCCCCCATTGTACCCGCCCGGCCCCCAGCGTGGGGAAGCGCGCGCCGCCCCTTGGCTGGGGGCGTGGGGGCATCCCCCACAAAAGTTTTTCTTTCTTGAGGGTGGTGGGCGGGAATAACGGAGAACAGCGCTGCCTCCATGACATCTCCTCGTTGCCAAAACAGAACATCCGTGCGATAATGCAAGCATAGACGCCAATCCGCACACCCCCGCTCCCCAATCCGGCCACCTCCCTCGCTAAGGCCAACCCCACGCCCCTGTCCCAAACCGTCCCACCGCCGTCCCGGAATGTCCCATTTCGTCCCGCTTCCTGTCCCACGCCGCCGACCCCCTCACGCCTGAATCCGGAGAAATGGGACACTCTGGGACGGAAAACGCGAACATCCTCTCCCCCAAGCAGACCATGGCCATCCCCATCGTCGCCGCAAGCCCCTCCATCACCGCAGGCGCCAAGACCTCCACCAGCGACAGCCCTCTCTCACTCGCCCCGAGGCCCCATCCCGCTCGCCCTGAGGCCCCCGAAGGATTCGCCCTGAGGGAACTCGAAGGGCGAACGCGCCCCGAGGCGCCCCCATGCTAGCCTCCCTCCGCCGCCTCGAACGCGCCCACCCCTGCCTCCGTGCCCAGGCCGCCCTCACCCCCGTCGTCGTCGACTTCATCGACCGATGGCGCCTCGCCCTCGACCGCGGCGAACCCCTCCCCGATGTCTTCGACCTCGTCAAACTCGCCAAGCCCTGCCGCATCCCCTGCCTCGGCGTCTCCCGCATCCTCCGCTGCCTCGAACGCTGCGCCAAAGAACGCCGCATTCCCAGCCCCCTCTACCTCGTCCTCGCCTACGTCCACGGCCACGCCCTCCGCCCCGGCTCCTTCAAATCCTCCTGCCGCTGCGGAGCCGTCCTGCTCCCCATCCCCGACATCTACTACCCCGAGCCCGACCACTACGACCACGCAGACCCCGAGCCCGCCGCCGCCCCCCCGCCCCCCCTCCCCCCCCAGGCCCCCCCCCCCGCCAAA
>JAGWBE010000041.1:0-15446 GCA_021296055.1 Dehalococcoidia bacterium
CCCGACCACTACGACCACGCAGACCCCGAGCCCCCCTATTCTCCGTCGTTCCTGCGGAGGCAGGAACCTCGACGCGAGGCGCCCCGCATCCCAGGCCCCCTCCCGACGCCCCGCCGGAAAGCGCGCCCAACGCGCTAGAATGGGGAGCGCGGGGCCGCGGCGCGCGGCGGAGGCAGCAGCATGGCGACGGCGATAGCGGAGGCGGCGCCCGGCGTCTTGGCCGTCGACGCCGATGGCCACGTGGGCGAGAACACCGCCGCCATCGTCGAGTACATGGAGCAGCCCTACCGCGAGTTCCGCACCGGCTTCACCGGCCCAGGCGGCCTCACCCCGGTCGACGGCCACGACCGCAGCCTCGGGCGCCGCCTCTACCACGGCCCCGCCGGCCGCACGGAGGACTGGCTCCGCGCCCTCGACTGGGGGCCGATGGAATGGACCGTGCTCTACCCCTCGATCGGTCTCTTCTACGGCTTCATCCGCGACCCCGACTACCAAGCCGCCTACTGCCGCGCCTACAACACGTGGCTCGCCAAGGATATGTGCGCCCCATCGGGCGGGCGCGTCCGCGGCATGGCCTTGCTCCCCCTAGAGCACCCCGGCGAGGCGGTCGAGGAGCTGCGGCGCGGCAAGCGGCTGGGGCTGGTCGGCGGCGTCTACACGGCGGACGGCCCCACTCACCTGCTCGGCCACCGCCGCTTCGACCCCGTGTATGAGGCGGCGCGCGAACTGGATATGTGCATCGGCGTCCACGCCTCCGGCTCCAGCCTCGCGCCCGGCGCCGAGCTCTTCCCCAAGTTCATCCAGACCCACACCGTCGCGCATCCCTACGGCATCCTGCGCCAATTCACCAGCATGATGTTCGAGGGCGTGTTCGAGCGCTTCCCCGCCGTGCGCTTCGGCTTCCTCGAGTCCGGCGGCACGTGGGCGCCCTGGTGGCTCGACCGCATGGACGAAGAATACGAGCACCGCGGCGCCGTGGACGCCCCCGGCCTGCCCAAGCGCCCCTCCGAATACGTCCACCAGGGCTGCAACATCTTCTTCGGGTCGGAAGCCAAGGAGCGGCTGCTGGAGCCGGTGATGGAGGTCATAGGCGACGACTGCATCATGTACGCCTCCGACTACCCTCACTGGGACGGCGGCTACCCCGGTTCGCTGCGCGAGATGGCCTCGCGCCCGAGTCTCTCCCCCGCCCAGAAGTACGGCGTGCTGAGGGGCGCCGCCGAGCGCTTCTACGGCCCCGCCAAGTAGCCGGAGCGGGCCAGTGGCGGAAGGCGTCAAGCAAGCAGTGTTCGACGCGGTGATCGCGCTGGCGGAGGAGTTCGACGACCTGCGCTCCTTTCTGCCCGTCGGCTCCCACGCCGACCGCGGCAAGCCGGAGGAGCTCCACAACGACTACGACTTTCTCTACGTGTTCGACGATTTGACGTGGACGCGCTACCGCCTGCTGCGCTCGCGCCTCGACGCCATCGCCGCCAGCCTCTCCACGCCCGAGCACCTCGTGTACGTGGACGACCGCCTTGGCCCCGTCAAGCCGCAAGGCCCCACGCCCAAGGTGACGATGGTGCAGCCGCTCCTCTTCGACCGCGCCTCATTCCGCGATTACATCCGCGCGGCGCCCTTCTTGACGCTCGATTGGGCGCGCTTCCCCGTGCTGCGCGGCCTGCCGCTGACCGCCTACGGCGCCATCGGCTTCCCGACGGTGGAGCTGCTGCTGAACGCGCGGGCTGGCATCCGCCACTACCGCGAGATGGCGCGCGAGCAGACCGTCATCGCCCTCGTCCCCGTCGAGCGGAATGGACGAGTAGGACGGGAGCGGCAGCCGCTGCGCGTAACGCCCGACCTGCTGCTCGAGCTGCACCACGCCGTCGTTACCCGCACGATGACCAACGCGCTGATGGTCTTCGCCCACGACAACTCCGGCGTGAAGGGCGCGCCGCTCGTGGAGCGCTTCACCGAGCGATTCCCAAGCCTGACGCCGCACGCGCCCTTCGCCCTCGACCTGATCGAGCGCCAAGCGCGCCTCCGCGCCGGGAAGCCGATCACCTACGACGACGCAGACGGCCAACGCCGCTCCATAACCTTCCTCGACGCGATGGAGGCGTTCTGCCTCGATGGGTGAGGGCGGTCCGCCCGCTTGCCTCACTCCTCGACGAGCGCCAGCGTCCTCACCCCGGCCTTGTAGTGCTCCTCCGCCGTAACCACCGGGCCAGGGCGGTAAACGTAGTTCGCGCCCTGCCTCAGCGTCTCCATGCAGAGCACTTCGCTGTGGCCGGGATAGGCGACCGTCACCGCGTAGTAGTCGTCGGCCGGGACGGGGAATCGGGCCAACCCCTGCGCGTTCGTCGCCGCCTGTCCGACGCCCGCCACGCGAACCAGCGCGCCGCGCACGAGGTCGCCCTCACGGTCGTAGACCCGCAGGCGAGCGCACGAGCGCGGCAGCCTCCCGCCGCTCGCTTGCCACAGCATGCGGACGCCGCGGCTGATCATCGACCCGTCGGCCACCTGCCGCACCACGTCAGCCTCGAAGCCCGGGCCTTTCGGCGTTCGCCAGTCGGGGCCGTACTTGGCCTGTAGATAGTCCTCCGGCGGATTGGGGATCAGGAAGCGCTCGCCGACGAACTCGATCTCCCTAAGGTCATCGAACACGTGCAGCGGAATCTCGATGCCAGGGAACTCGTAGGCGCGACCGCCCACGAGGCGGTAGCACGTCCAGTCCGTCCTGATGCCGTCCTTCACGAAGGAGGCCGCGACGTAGCGCGGCCCCGACTGCGCCCTCACCGTGAACCCCCGCGCCCTGAACGCGTCCGCCACGCGGTGGACGGTTTCGACGCTCACGCCATGCATGCCGAGCACCGACGCAGTATCCATCTCGTCGTCCCAATCGATGAAAGAGCCTGCCCGAACGATGCCGAGCAGCGTGCCGGAGCGCAGCCAGAAAGTCACGCCCAGCTCGTCGAACACCCCTTTCACCTCGCGCAGGCGCTCCGCCGCCTTCTCCGGATCCAACGGCTTCGGAGACAACACCGTCTCCAGGTAGGCCGCGTCCTCTGCGTTGTCCATCTCCCCGCTCCTCTCCGCCCGCCGCGCTTGAACCCCACCCCGCGCCGGAGGAGATTCGAACGCCCTCTCTTGCTTGGGGAGGAGGATGGGGAGGGTAGGGGACAGTGAGGGTTGGAGAGAGCGAGGCCGCAGTGCGGCGGCGCATAGTCGCGGCATTCTACCCCGCCCGACAAGCGCTGGCTGCCCGCCGACGCCCGGACAAGTTCTTACCTTGCCGCAAGGCTAGAACCCGGATACCTTGCCCGCTTCTCGGAGCAAGCCAACTCACGGCGGGGGACAAACGATGCCAGACCTGTGGCTCACGTGCGAGGACGGAGGAGGGAGATTCCGCTCGGGGCGGGAGAGGTCATTGCCACACTAAGGCATTGCGAGACAAGTTGAACAACCTGCCCTGTGACCCGGTGTGTAACGCGGTTAGGCCGCTGTCCCGGGGCATTGAGAGGAGGGGGAGCCGCTACTCGTGATGGTGGCCGTGCCCGTGGGCGCCGGGGTTGGCCAGGTAGCGGGCAGGGTCTTGGGAAAATGCGGCGCGGCAGCCCGGCGCGCAGAAGTAGTAGGTCTCACCTTCGTGGGCAAAGGAGCCGCCGGGCGGATTCGCCTTGTCCACGTCCATGCCGCACACCGGGTCGGTGGCCGTCGTCTCGAACAGAGCGTCGAACTGCGCCATGAATGCTCCTCCTATGCGCCGACCGAAACGCGCCTGCCTGAACGCGCCGACTCCACCATCGCCAACGTGACCTCCGCCGCGCGCAGGCCGTCTTCGCCTGTCGCCAGCGGCTCGCCGCCCTCCTCGACCGCGCGGCGGAACGCCTCCACCTGGCCCGTGTACATCGCGATGGGATCGGGCGGGTCGAACGCCGTCCGTTCCTGCGCCGACTGCGTGTCCACCGCCAACTCGCCGGTAAGCGTCGTATCGACGCCGCCCACCAACGCGCCGCGGCCCTCGCTCCCGTAGACAGCGACGTCTTGGCTCGGCCAATCGGGCGTGCGCCGGCTGGTGACCACCTGGCCAATGGCGCCGCCGTCGAAGCGCAGCAGCATGGCCAGCATATGCTCCAAGGGAGCGCCGGATGTTGCGTCGTTCATCGCCGCGACCTCGGCCACCTCGCGCCCGAGCGCGTAGCGCAGCGCGTCCACGCAGTGAACGCCGGTGGCCATCATCACCCCCGCCCCGGCCATGGCAGGCTCTTCCCACCACTCCTGGCCTGGCGGACGCGGCGGCGGCGCGGTCTGGCCTCGGACGCCGCGCACCCAGCTGGCGCCGACCATAGAGACCGCGCCAAGTGCGCCATCGGCGACCAACGCGCGCAGGCGCTGGAAGCCTGGGTGCGCGCGCAGGTGGAAGCCCACGCCGAGCTTGACCCCGGCCTCGCGGCAGGCGTCCACCATGCGGCGGCAGTCGGCCAGCGTGAGCGCCATAGGCTTCTCGCACAGCACGTGCTTGCCCGCCGCGGCCGCCTGCGCCGTCTGCTCTGTGTGCAGGTGATTGGGCGAGGCGAGGTAGACGGCGCCGACGGCGGGGTCTCGGAGCATCGCGCCGTAGTCGTCGTAGGCGGCAGCGGCGGACGCGCCGTGCTTGTCGGCGAAGGCGCGGGCGCGCTCCGCGCCGCGGCTCACCACCGCGGCGATGGCCGACCCGCCGTCCGCGTTGATCGCGGGCGCCACCTTCTGGTCGGGATGGCGGCCCGTGCTGACGATTGCCCAGCCTAAGGGCATGGTCTGCTCCTGGCCCGGGCCGCGCCCCGCGCGGCGGGCTACTACTCCTCGCCCGCCTGCTCCTGGATGTAGCGGTAGGCGGCGAGGGCGGCGGCGATGCCGTCGCCGACGGCGTTGCCCAACTGACGGTCGGAGAACTGGCGGATGTCGCCCGCGGCGTACACGCCGGGCACGTTCGTCTCCATCTGAAGGCTGGTCTTGACGTGCCCCGCGTTGTCCAGTTCCACCACGCCTTGCAGGTAGTCGCTCACCGGATGGAAGCCGATGTAGATGAACACGCCCTGGGCGGCCATCTTCGACGCCTCGCCCGTCTTGATGTTCTTCAACGTAACCGCGTCCACCTCGCCGTTGCCGCTGATCTCCTCGACGACCGAGTCCCAGATGAAGTCCATCTTCGGGTTGTCGAAGCCGCGCTGCTGGAGAATCTTGCTGGCGCGCAGTTGGTCGCGCCGATGGACGACGGTTACGCGGTTGACCAGCCGCGTGAGATATAGGCCTTCGTCCATAGCCGCGTCGCCCCCGCCCACCACCACCACGTCCATGCCCCGGAAGAAGTTGCCGTCGCAGGTGGCGCAGTAGGACACGCCCTTGCCCGCGTATTCCTCCTCGCCGGGCACTTCGAGCTTGTTGTGCTCGCCGCCGGTGGCGATGATGACCGTGCGCGCCGTGTACTCCCGCTCGTCGCCAACGACGCGCTTCACCTTGCCGCCCACGTCCAGCCGCACGACGGTGTCGTAGGCGAACTCCGTCCCGAAGCGCCGCGCCTGACCCTCGTACAGGGCGGCGAGGTCGGGCCCGTTGATGCCCTCCGGGAAGCCGGGGTAGTTCTCGATGTCGCCCGTCTTCAGAATCTCGCCGCCCAGCGCCGTCTTCTCGATCACGAGCGTCTTGAGCATCGCCCGCACCGCGTAGATAGCGGCGGCGAGGCCCGCCGCCCCGCCCCCCACGATGACAACGTCGTATTCCGGCTGCTCCGTCATCCGAACCTCGACCTCCCTGTGGATAGGCCTCTATTATAAGCGGCGGAGGGGCAGGCCTGGCGCGGGCGGCGGCCGGCAAGGAGCAAAACACTATGGAACTCGGCGCGTTTTCGGTCAGCCTGGCCGTGAAGGACATCGCGGCCTCGCGGGCGTTCTACGAGAAGTTCGGTTTCGCCGTCATCGGCGGCGACGCCGCTGAGGGTTGGCTGATCCTCAAGAACGGCGACGCCAACGTCGGCCTCTTCCAGGGAATGTTCGACAGGAACATCCTCACCTTCAACCCGGGCTGGAACGGCGCAGGCAAGCCGTTGGGCGCCGACTTCGCCGACGTGCGCGAGATTCAGCGCCGCTTGAAGGCGCAGGGCGTGGCGCTGGAGATGGAGGCGGACGAGAGCGGCGAAGGCCCCGCCAGCTTCGTGGCGCTCGACCCGGACGGCAATCCGATCCTCGTCGACCAGCACGTGTGACGAGGGAGACGGCGCGCGGGCTGACGCCTCAGAGGATGGCGAGGCCGACCGTGCCGCCCACGATCAGCACCGTCGAGACCGCCTTGAGCAGCAGCGTGCTGCGGTCGAGCGGCTCGTTCAGCAGGTTCCAGTAGCGCGTGCTCAACGCCGTGGAGATGAAGAGCAGGAAGAGCGGGCGCGTCGAGTTCACCGCCGTAACCGGCGCGATCGGCCCGGTGGTGATAGAGCCGATGAGCGCCAGGCTCGCCAGCGGCGCGAGGATCCCCTCCGTGAACACCATCATTCGCATCCCCGCCGCGTTGCGTAGATAGACGCGCGCCTCGCGGCCCGCCGCCCGCGTGTAGTTCACAAGGATGAGGCCGACGCCGAAGCCCAGCGACCGCCACCCGTTGTTCACCCAGATGGCCAGGTCGGCGCTGGCCTCCTTGTTGATGACGAAGCCGAGCGCCTGCGTGAACGCCGCCAGCAGCAGCGCCAACGCCACGATGCCGGTCAGGAAGCCGCGCCGCCCAGGCGCGGGGTTGTAGCTCACCATCGCCGCACCGACCACCACCACTACGATGGCCGCCCACTGCCCCGGCGTAACCTCGTCGCCCAGGAAGCCCATCGCCAGCAGCGCCGCGAAGATGGGCGACGTGAGCCACAACGGCGTCGCGCGCGAAACGTCCACTCTGCTCAGCGCGAAGAAGAAGAGCGCCAGGCTGCTGCCGAGCACGATGCCCGAGGCGAAGGCCAATCCCGTGGCCCTCACGCTCTGGATGCCCTCGAACGGCAGGATCACGGCGAGCACCAGCGCCGCGACCGCTATCTGCGTTACACCTACCAGCAGGTTGAACGGGCGCACGCTGGGGAAGTAGCGCAGCAGCATCCGCTTGTCCAATACGGACACCACCGAGAAGGCGCAGGCGCTTATCAGTCCGTAGATGAGCCAGTCCATAGCAGCACAAAGGCGCGCCCGCCGCGTTGCGGGCGAGCCTGCGATTGATGATAGCCTACGCGCCGACGCAGTCTGACCTGAGAGGCAGCCTATGACCGCCGGATTCCCCGACCTGCCCATACGCCCCGACCGCATCCAAGCCGACCTAACAGCGCTCGAACGCTTCACCGACCCCGACCTGCCCTGGACGCGCCGCGCCTTCTCCCCTCAGTACTCGGCTTCCCGCGCGTGGCTCGCCTCGCGCATGCGTGCGCGTCGACGCGGCGGCCAACCTCATCGGGCGGCGCGGCGGCCCCGGCGGGCGTGTCCTGATGCTCGGCTCCCACACCGACACGGTGGAGGCGGGCGGGCGCTTCGACGGCATCGTCGGCGTCGTCGGCGCCCTGGAAGTCGCGCGCTGCCTGAACGAGGCTGGCGTGGAACTCTCCCTTCCACTGGAGGTGGTCGACTTCCTGTGCGAGGAGCCGACCATCGTGAACCTCAGCCCCCTGGGCAGCCGCATCATGGCGGGGAACCTGACCGGCGAACACTTTGGCGGCGCGGTCACCCCCTTCGGCGACGCGCTCACCGACGCCATCGACGCGCTCGGCGGGGACAGCGCCAACGTGGAGGCCGCCCGCCGCAGCCTGGGCGAGATTGCCGGCTACCTCGAGCTGCACATCGAGCAAGGCGTGGTGCTGGAGCGCGAATCGCTCGCCATCGGCGTCGTAACCTCCATCGCCGCCCCCTGCCGCGCCCGCGTCTCCCTGACGGGCGTGGCCGACCACGCGGGCGCCACGCCGATGAACGAGCGGCGCGACGGGCTCGCGGGCGCCGCCGAACTGGTGCTCGCCGTCGAGCGCATCGCCCGCGCGCCGGACATGATCGAGGAGGGCGTCGGCACCGTCGGCTGGCTCTCCGTCAGCCCCAACATGGTCAACGTCATCCCCGGCCGCGTCGACCTCACCGTCGAGGTGCGCTCCACCGACGCGGAGGCGCTCGCCATCGCCCGCCGCTCGGTGGACGAGGAGCTGCGCGCCATCGCCGACAGGCGCGGCCTCGAGCACACCGTCGAGTGGCAGCACGTGGAGCGGCCCGTGCCGCTGCCGGAGCATATGCAGGGCGCCGTCGCCCAGGCGTGCGAAGACCTAGGCTTTCCCGTCCGCCGCTTACCTAGCCGCGCCTCCCACGACGCCGCGCGCCTCGCGCCCGTCGCTCCGGCGGGGATGGTCTTCATCCGCTGCAAAGAGGGACGCAGCCACTGCCCGGAGGAGTGGGCCGACCTCGACGACATCGTTCAGGGCGCACGAGTGCTCGGTCAAGCGCTCTTCCGCGTCGATGAGATGGCGCGCAACGCATGAGCACGAACTTCCCAACCGACCATTTCTTCCACAGCCGCGGCGCCCGCCTCCACTACGTGGACTGGGGCGGCGAGGGACGCCCCGTCGTCCTGCTCCACGGGCTCCAAGACACCGCCCGCAACTGGGACCACGTCGCCGCCGCGCTGCGCTCCCGCCACCGCGTCTACGCCCTCGACGCGCGCGGCCACGGCGACAGCGAGTGGGTGTCCGGCCGCTACCAGTTCGAGCACTACGTCGGCGAGGTTGGCGACTTCCTCGCCGAGATCGACGCGCAGAACGCGGTGCTCGTCGGCCACTCCGCAGGCGGCAAGTACGCCTTCTCCCACGCCGCCGCCGACCCCTCCCGCGTCGCCGGAATCGTCATCGTCGATATGGACCCCGACGCGGTGAACCCAGGCTCCGGCGATATGTTCGTCCGCTACCGCGCCGAGGGCGACGAGTGGGACGACCTGGACGCGGTCGTGGAGCGCCTGCGCTCGCGCGAGCCCAACACGAACGAGGAACTCCTGCGCCACGTCGCCCGAGTGATGACCAAGCCGCTGCCCGACGGACGCTTGCTCTGGAAGCGCGACCGTCAGGTAATCTTGGAGTACGAGCGCCCCGACGCGTGGGCGACGCTGCCCAAGGTGGGCGTCCACACGCTCATCATCCGCGGCGCCGATTCGCCGCTGCTGCGCCGCGACGTGGCCGAACGCATGGCGGCGGCCATCCCGTACTGCGCCATGGTGGAGATCCCCAACGGCGGCCACTGGTGCCTCGACGAGAACCCGTCGGCGTTCCTCGCGGCGCTAGGCGCGTTTCTGGACGGGCTCCCCTAGCCACCACTGTGCTATCTTCCCCGCTATGGCGGATGACCTAGACAGCGCGAGGGAGGCGTTCCGCACTTCGGTGCGGTGCTTCGTCGAGACGCTCGAGCGCGTGCCTGACGACGCTTGGGACAAGCCGGGGCTTGGCGAGTGGAGCATCCGCGAGCTGGCGGCGCACGTCGTCAGGATGCTCGAACGCATCCCCGAGTACGCCGCGCAGCCCGCGCCCGTGGACACGGAGAGCGCCGCCGCCTACTACCTGCGCGCCATGTCCACCCCGGGCGTGAACGAGCGGATCGCCAAAGGGGCGCGCGAGAGCGTCGGCCTGCTCGGCGCAGACCCCGCCGTCGCCGCGCGCGCCATCGGCGAGCGGACACTGGCCGCGATCGACGTGCTCGACGCCGAGGCCTCCGCCTCGACTCCCTTCGGAACGGTGGGAATCACCAACTACCTTGCGACGCGCGTCTTGGAGGTCGCCCTTCACACGCTGGACGTCGCCCGCGCCGCCGGGGTCGCCGTTGCGCTCCCGCCGGACGCGCTCGGCTTCACGCTGCGCCTCTTGGCGGACATCGCCGCTGCGCGCGGCGACGGCGACACGCTTGCGCTCGCCCTGAGCGGACGGACGCCGCTGCCCGGCGGCTACAGCGTCCTCTGAGGTAGCCGCGCCTAGCTCTGCGCGCGGAAGCAGTCCGCCGTGTGGTCGTCCACCATCCCCACCGCTTGCATGAAGGCGTAGCAGATGGTCGCGCCTACGAATCGAAACCCTTCCCGCTTCAGCGCCTTCGCCATCGCCTCCGCCTCCGACGAGGTGGCGGGGAAGACGCCGGGCGGTCTGCGCTCCGCCCGCAGCGGCGCGCGGCCTACGAATCCCCACAGGTAGGCGGCCAGGGAGCCGTGCGCCGTCCGGACGGCCAGCACACGCTCCGCATTGGAGATTGCCGCCTCCACCTTGGCGCGGTTGCGCACGATGGCCGCGTCGCCCAGCAGCCGCTCCACGTCCGCCGGCGTGAACGCGGCCACACGCGCCGGGTCGAACCCGGCGAACAGACGGCGGTAGCCCTCGCGCTTGTGGAGGATCGTCCGCCACGCCAGCCCCGCCTGCGCCCCCTCCAACGTCAGCATCTCGAACAGCCGCACGTCGTCGTGCTCGGGCGTGCCCCACTCCTCATCGTGGTAGCGCCTCATCAGCACGTCGCTGCCTTGCGCCCACGCGCACCGCTGCGGCTCCATGTCCGTCATCGCCGCCTCCTGGCGAAAGGGAGCGCGATTGTAGACTAGCCGCCGAGGAGAAGCGCGCCATGCCAAGCAGGCCGGGCCCAAGCGCACGCCCAAAGTCGTACAGCACGGACGCGATCGTCCTGCGCTCAGTGGACGAGGGCGAGGCCGACCGCCGCATCACGCTGCTCACGCCCGGCTGGGGCAAGGCGCAGGCGTACGTTCGCGGCGCGCGGCGCATCACCAGCCGCCTCGGCGGACACCTCGACGTCCTCAACCACAGCCGTGTCAGCCTCGCGGTCGGCGCGCGCTGGAACGTCGTAACCGGCGCCGAGTCCATCGCCTCCTTCGGGCGCCTCAAGCAAGACCTCGACCGCATCGCCGCCGCCCTCTACCTCGCCGAGCTGACAGGCGCGATGCTGCCGGAGGAAGCGCCGCATCCCGCCGCCTATCGACTGCTGCTCGACGCGCTGCGCGCCATCGACGGGGGCGCGGCGGACGACCGCCTCACCGCCCGCTACCTCGAGCTCCGCCTGCTGGAGGACACGGGCTATATGCCGGAGCTCAGCGTCTGCGTCGTATGCGGGCGCGCCGTAGAACCCGACCGCCACCGCTTCGCGCCCGATATGGGCGGCGTTACTTGCGACGCCTGCGCCGTCTCCCAAGGGCGGGCGCTGCCGCTGTCGCTCTCGGCGCTCAAGGTGCTGCGCCATTTCGCGCGGAGCGGCATGGCGCAGGGAACGGCGATCAGCGCGTCGCCCGCGCTGCTGACCGAGCTGGAGATGCTGCTTCTCTCCTGCATCCACGCCGTGCTCGACCGCGACACTGCTTCCGGCGTGTTCATCGGCCATCTCCGCGACATGCGCCGCCGCCCCCCGCGCTATTAGCGCCCCGCTGCGCGTACACTCTCCTCGAATGGACTGGGAGGCCGCGCGCCGATGCGTCAGACGGCGATGCTCATCGCACTCTTCGGGGCGGCGCTCGGCCTGGCCGGAGCGCTCACCGCGCTGTTCGTCGGAAGCGTCGGGCTGGTGGCGGGGGGCGGCGGAGAGGCGGCGAACCAGACGCTGCGCGGCGCGGGCGGCCTCGCGGCGTGCAGCGCGGCGGCGGGAGGCGGGATCGGCGCGCTCGCCAGGCCGCGCCTCGCGGCGCTGGTCATCGCGGCGGCGGCGCTGGGCGGCCTTGCCGCCACCCTCTACTTCCTGCCCGCCTCTGTCCTGCTGCTCGCCGCCGCCTACGCCGCAGCCCGCGCCGACGATGCGACAAAGGCGCCTTGACGCGCACGCGCGATCTATGAGAACGTGGGCGAACAAACGTTCATAGGAGCGCCTATGTCCCCTTCGACGCGTCAGAACCAGATACTCGCATTCATCCGCAAGTACCACGCCGAGCGCCGCTTTATGCCGTCGGTGCGCGACATCCAGGCCGCTTGCGGCATCAGCTCCACCTCCGTCGTCGACTACAACCTGCGCATCCTCCAGCGCGAGGGCTACGTCCGCCGCGCCGACGGCATCTCGCGCGGCCTCGAGCTGACGCACGACGCCCCGGCCGTGCGGGCGCCCGAGGTGATCAGCGTGCCGCTGCTCGGCAACATCGCCGCGGGCGCCCCCTTGCCCGTCGCCACGCCCGACGGCTGGCAGTCGGAGGACGCCGAGCGCGTCTCGCTGCCGCTGGAGATGACGCCGCGGGGCAGCGACGAGCTGTTCGCGCTGCGCGTGAAGGGGCAGTCGATGATTGACGCGCTGATCGACGACGGCGACGTGGTGGTGCTGCGCGCCGCCCGGACGGCGAACAACGGCGAGATGGTCGCCGCATGGCTAGTGGCGGAAGAGGAGACGACGCTCAAGCGCATCTACTTCGAGGGCGCGCGCGTGCGCCTTGAGCCGGCCAACACGCAGATGCGCCCCATCGTCGTCCCCGCCGACAACGTGCAGGTGCACGGCAAGCTGGTGGCGGTGATCCGCCGCCTCGACTGACGCGCGCTCTAGAACGCCCCCCGCGTGCGTCCGAGCGCCGCGAACCCCACCACGACGAACGCTAGCATCGCCGCGCCCGTCATCCACATCGCGTCCGCAACGCCCGCCCGCGCCACCACGAACCCCAGCGCCAGTGTGCCTATGCCGATGGAGGCGTTCCCCAGGTTCCATATCGCCATGCCTCTGCCCTGCAAGCGCTCCGGCAACCGCGCCTGCGCAGCCGAGACGAGCAGCGAGAAGGAGGCCATGTTCAGCGCGCCAACGAAGGCGAGCACGCCCAGTGTCGCCAGATAGCCGTCAGCCTGCGACAGCGCCGTCAGCCCCAACGCCTGCAAGGTCAGCGCGCCCCATATCCACCATCCCCTGCGCCGCACGTTGCCCCGGTGGGCGATGAAGAGCGTGCTCGCCACCGCGCCCACGCCGCCCGCCGCGTACAGCATCCCCAAAGCGTCCGCCTCCCGCCCCAGCACCTCCTCCACCCACACAGGCATGAATGCGAGGTAGGGCACGGTGAAGAGCAAGGCGGCGTACTCGATGGCGAATAGCTGGCGCAGCAAGCGGTCGTTCCAGATGTAGGCCGCCGCTTCCTGCAGGTCGGCGGCGAGGCCGCGCAGCCCCGACGTGCCGCGCTCCACTTGATCGGGAGCGAATCCGACCCGCATCGGCAGCGACGCGAACGCCACGCCCAGCAGCAGCGCCGCCTGCACGCCGAAGTTGCCGTCCACGCCGATGGCCGCGATCAGGAAGCCGCCCACGGCGGGCGCCGCGATGCGCGATACGTCGAACCCCGCCGAGTTCAGCGCGACTGCGTTCAGCAGGCCCTCCTTCGGCACGACCGACGGCACGAGGCTCTGACGGATGATGTGAATCAGCGTGTTCTCCACGCCACTGACGAAGGCGAACGCCATCAGATGCCACGGCTCCACCCAGCCCAGCGCGATGTCCGCCGCCAGCGCCGCCGCCAGCGCCGCCATGACGAACTGGCTCGAGGCGAGCAAGACCTTGCGGTTCGCCCTGTCCACCAGCGCGCCCAGCGGCAGCGCAAAGACGAGGAACGGGAGTTGGTAGATGAACAGCACCGTGCCCAGCAGCACGCTGCTGCCCGTCAGGTCAAAGGCGATCCACCCCAGCGAAACCTGCTGTAGGTTGCGCGCCGACGCCGAGAGGAAGCTGGTCGTCCACAGGAAGCGGTAGTCGCGATGGCGCAGCGACGCGAACATGCGCGGCAGGGCGATTCCCGCCACGCGCGCCCGCTGTTCGGTTGCCTCCGCGCCCTTGGCCATAGGGGCGCAGTCTAACGCGGCGCGCTACTCCGCCTCGTCCCCCTCGTTCTCCTCCTCCTCCAACGGGCGCGGGCGGTAGTAGACGCCCCACTTCTGCATCGCCTGCTCCACCTGCGGGTTCTCCAGTGCCGCCAGGTCTTTCAGGAACCCGGCGATGGCGTGCGCGTGCAGCAACTCCTCCGAGCACACCCACGACGCCTCGCCGCGCGTCACATACACAAGCGCGTTCTGGTGCTTGCACTGGATGGCGACGCGGCTGCCGCCCGTCCCCTGCGTAACCGTGATTCCGTAGCCCATAAGCGCCGCCTCCCGCCATGCCGGTCGTGCGCGTCCGATTATACGCGCCAGGCGTATACTCCCCCTATGCAATCGCAAGAGGACGTGCGCCTGACCAGTCTCGCCGCCTGCGCGGGCTGAGCGGGCAAGTTCAACGCTGAGGACCTCGGCGAGGTCCTGCGACATCTTCCGCACGCGCAGCATCCCGACCTGCTCGTCGGCATCGACACGGGCGACGACGCCGCCGTCTACCGCCTGACGGACGATCTCGCCGTCGTCCAGACCATCGACTTCTTCCCGCCCATCGTGGACGACCCGCGCCAGTTCGGCGCCATCGCCGCCGCGAACGCCCTGAGCGACGTGTACGCGATGGGCGGGCGCCCCATCCTCGCGCTGAACGTCGTCTGCTTCCCCGACAATCTGCCCAAGCTGCTGCGCGGCGGCGCCGACGTCGCCGCCGAGGCGGGCGTGCTCATCGCGGGCGGCCACACCCTCAAGGACGCGGAGCCTAAGTACGGCATGTCCGTAACCGGCACGGTCCGCCCCGGCGCGCTCGTCACCAACGTGGGCGCGCGCCCCGGGGACGCACTCGTGCTCACCAAGCCGATCGGCACGGGCATCGTAACCACCGCCGCCAAAGCGGGAAGCGTCGACCCCGCCGTGCTCGACGCCGCCGTCGATACGATGCGCCGCCTAAACCGCGACGCCTCGCTGGCGATGCAGGCCGTGGGCGTGCACGCCGCCACCGACGTAACCGGCTTCGGCCTCATCGGCCATCTCACGGGGATGATGCGGGGTAGCGGCGTGTCGGCGCGGGTCGACGCGGGCGCGGTTCCCGTCCTGCCCGGCGTGCGCGAACTCCTGGCCCAGGGCGTAGCGCCGGGCGGCACGCGCAACAACCTCGCCGCCGCCGAGGCGCACACAGCGTGGAGCCCGCGCCTGACGGAGGAAGAGCGTCTCTTGCTCTGCGACGCGCAGACCTCCGGCGGCCTGCTCATCGCCGTACCGCGCGAGCGCCTCCCGCGCCTGTTGGACGAACTAGGCGCGCGCGATGTCTCCCATGCCGTCGTCGGCGCAGTGGAAGCACGCGCCGACGCGCTCATCAACGTCGAAGGCTGAAGCGCCCGCCGCACGCCCCGCCCTGCTATCCTGTGAGCGACGGAGGCGGCGCGGCCTGGCCCGTCCAGCGATGAGGGCGGGCCTTTTCGTGGCGCGCGCACAGGCGGAACGGGAGACGGAGCGGCAAGTTGGACGCGACGGAACGCTTCAAACCGGCGCCGGGGCGGGTGAGCTTCCCCGCCCTGGAAGAGGGCGTGCTCGAGCGCTGGCGCGAGCAGGGAACCTTCCGCGCCGTCGAGCGCGTGCGCAAGGACGCGCCCTTGTTCGTCTT
>JAGWBE010000041.1:15479-16306 GCA_021296055.1 Dehalococcoidia bacterium
CTGGCGCGCTCCTTCAAGGACGCGGTGATTCGCTACCGCACCATGCGCGGCTTCCTGCCTCTCCGCCGCGGCGGCTGGGACACCCACGGCCTGCCCGTGGAGCTGGAGGTGGAGAAGGAGCTCGACCTCTCCTCCAAGCACGCCATCGAGGCGTTCGGCATCGAGGAGTTCAACCGCCGCTGCCGCGAGAGCGTCTTCCGCTACGTCAAGGAGTGGGAGGCGATGACCGAGCGCTCCGGCGTCTGGCTCGACGTCAACGACGCCTACGTAACCTACGACAACGGCTACATCGAAACCTGCTGGTGGATCTTCCGCAACCTCTGGGACAAAGGCCTGATGTACGAGGGCTTCCGCGTAACCCCTCATTGCCCCCGCTGCGTAACCAGCCTCTCCTCTCATGAGGTCGCCCAGGGCTACCAGGACGACGTGCCCGACCCCTCCGTCTACGTCCGCCTCCCCTTGCGGCGCGAGCAGGAGCGCGCGAACGCGGGCGTGCTCGCCCGCCTCGGCCTCGACGCCGCGCCCGCGGAGCTGCTCGTATGGACGACCACGCCCTGGACGCTCACCGCCAACGCCGCCGTCGCCGCCGCCCCCGGCGAGACCTACGCGCTGGCGGAGCGCGATGACGGCGGCGAGCGCCTGGTCGTGGCGGAGGCGCGCCTCGAGGCGGTGCTCGGCGAGGGATGGCGCGTGACCGCGCGCTTCAGCGGCGCGGAACTGGCCGGCCTCTCCTACGACGCGCCCTACGGCGGCCAACCAGCAAGCCCGAACCTCCACCGCGTGCTGCTCGCCGACTACGTAACGGCGGACGACGGCACGGGCCTCGT
>JAGWBE010000042.1:0-379 GCA_021296055.1 Dehalococcoidia bacterium
CGACAACTTCCTCACCTTCCTCGGCCCGGGCGGCTTCGCCACGCCGGACGACGTGGAGGCGCTGGAGGCGTGTCAGCGCGGGTTCGAGGCGGTGAAGGAGGTGGAGTACTCGGACGTGTCGCGGGGGATGAAGCGGTTCCCTCACGGAGACGACGAGCTGCAGATGCGCTCCTTCTGGCGGCAGTGGGCGCGGTTGATGAACGCGCCGGAGCCGGTCTCCATCCACGGCACGCCCGCGCGCGTGGGAGCGTAGGGGCGCGTAATGACCACCGCAGCCGAGCAGATCACCCGTCAGCAGGGCGAGGACTTCCTGTTCGAGGAGGCGGCGCTCCTGGACGAGTGGCGGCTCTACGAGTGGCTCGACCTGTTCACGCAGGAG
>JAGWBE010000042.1:748-1229 GCA_021296055.1 Dehalococcoidia bacterium
GCGCGGCGCAGCCGAGCGGAGGCGTAAGGAATGGCCGCCAACGGACACAATGGGCGCCCTGCCCGCCCCGACCTCGTCATCGACGACCAGGAACGCGGCCTCTTCCGCATCCACCGCTCCGCCTTCACCGACCCCGACGTGCTTGCGCTCGAGCGCGAGCGTATCTTCGACCGATGCTGGCTCTACGCCGCTCACGAATCGGAGATTCCCAACCCCGGCGACTTCGTCACCAGGCGCGTCGGCGGCCGCCCCGTCATCGTCACGCGAGGGCGCGACGGCAAGGCGCGCGTGCTGCTGAACTCCTGCACGCACCGGGGCGCGGTCGTCTGCCGCGAGTTGCGGGGCAACGCCAAGGTCCACCAGTGTTTCTACCACGGCTGGAGCTTCACTCCCGAGGGCGAGGTGAACGGCATCCCGGGCGAGGACGCCTACAGCGACGCCTTCGACCGCCACGAACGCCGCTTGCGCGAGCCGCCCGGCG
>JAGWBE010000042.1:1385-9755 GCA_021296055.1 Dehalococcoidia bacterium
CTCTCGGTCGAGAACAGCACCGACGGCTACCACGCCCCGACCACCCACAAGCGCTACTTCGACTACCTGGTGAAGTCCAACGCGATGGACAGGGGCGTGATGTTCGCGATGATGGCGTCCGAGGACAGGTACAAGCGCTTCTCGTGCGAGGCGCTGGGCAACGGCCACTCCATCCTTGGCCGCTCCGTCGGCCCCAGGGGCCGCCCGATGGCGCACTGGATCCCCTACTTCGGGGAGGAGCGCAAGGCGCGCTTCGAGGAGATGCGCCGCAAGGCGGTCGAGCTTCTGGGCAAAGAGCGCGCCCATCAGGTGTGCATGTGCAGCGGCAACCTGCTCATCTTCCCGAACCTTGTCATCAGCGACATCATGACCACCAACGTCCGCACCTTCCACCCCGTCGAGCCAGGCTACGTGGAAATCGCCGCGTGGCGCCTCGGCCCGGAGGAGGAAGAGCCGCCGGAGCGCGCCATCCGCCTCGACAGCTTCGTCTCCTTCCTCGGCCCAGGGGGCTTCGCCACGCCGGACGACGTAGAGGCCGTGGAGGGTTGCCAACAGGGCTACGCGGCCTTGCAGGAGGTCGAGTACTCCGACGCCTCTCGCCGTATGGCGAGCCTCAAGGGCGGCGGCGACGACGAACTCCAGATGCGCGCCTACTGGCGGCAGTGGGCGCGCCTCATGACCTCCTCCGAGCCGGTCTCCATCCGCGGCGCCTCCTGATCCGGGGCGTGCGCCCGGCCTGCGCTCACGCGCTGAGGTTGTTGCGTAATTACTCCACCGCCCATCCCCCACTCCACCAGGAGATAAGAAGGTTTCTTGTGGGGCCCCAGCCGAGGGGCTGGCCGCCCCTCAGCGCTCCCCGTGTGAAGAGGCTGGGGGGTTACGCCTCCTACCCTCTCCATAGCCCAAAAGCGAGAAGCGCGCGACGGCTTCCCGTCCCGCGGCGCGGCGCCCCGGGGCGCTCAGGTTGACATTGGGGGCGGGCGCTCCTATGGTGCGCGTCCCGCACCCTTTCTCGTTCGGCGCCTGGGGTGTTCGGGGCGCCCTCAGGCCAACGGGCCGCCGGGCATGCGCGGTCTTCACAGACGGTGCTCATCAATCTTGCGCGAGAGCAGCGAGGTGGTTCGGCGTGGCCGCGAGAACGGCGCTTCATCTGCTATCGGACGGCATCATCAAGGTCGACGGGGGTGTCGTCTTCGGCCAGATCCCCAAGGGCCAATGGCAGGACTGGGCGCCGCCCGACCGCCGCAACCGCGTCCGCATCGGCCTCAACTGCCTCCTCGTCCAAGCAGGCGGCAAGAACTACCTCGTGGACACCGGGGTTGGCCAGAAGCTCCCGGCGGACATGCGGAACACGTTCGGCGTCGGCGCAAGCCAACTCCTCTCCGCCCTGCACAAGCTCGGCTGCCCGCCACAGGATATCCACGGGGTCGTCCTGACCAGCTTGCACTTCGAGCACACCGGCAACTGCACGAAGATGGAGCGCCGCTTCGGGGTCGTGCCGACGTTCCCCCGCGCCCGTTACTACGTCCAGCGCGCCGCGTTCGAGGAGGCGATGAGCCCGAACGAGCGCGACCCCGACGGCTTCATCAAGGACGACTACATGCCCCTCTACGAAAAGGGCCAGCTGGAGCTGGTGGACGACGAGGCGATGCTCGCCCCCGGCATCCACGTGCGCCGCACAGGCGGCCCCTCCAAGGGGCACCAGGTCGTGATAATCAATCATGGGGGCGAGCGCGTCGCCGTGCTGGGCGACCTCGTCCCCACGCCGCATCATCTGCGGTACGCCTGCATCGCCTCCAGCGACCGACAGCCGGAGGAGACGCTGAAGGCCAAGAAGCAGGCGCTGAGCGAGGCCATCGACGAAGGCTGGCTGCTCATCTTCAGCCACGGCCCCGAAGAGCGCGCGGGCTATCTCGAGCGGCGCAACGGGCGGCACTACCTCCGCCCTGTCGAATTCAGCTAGGCTCCTCCTCTTCTCCGTCGCTCCCACGAATGGAGACCTTTGCGTAACTACGCCACCCCTCCTCCTCAAAGAGATAAGAAAGTTCTTGTGGGGGATACCCCCACGCTCCCAGCGAGGGGCCGGCCGCCCCTCGGCGCTCCCCGCGTGAAGAGGTCATGGACTATGCGAGGTCTCCGAAGCATGTCCCCGCGGAAGCGGGGAGCGGGAATCTCGCTTCGATTCTCCCTTTCAACCCGCTATGCTCCCCCTATGACCCACCCATCCATCCACGACTACGGCCTCATCGGGGACATGAACTCGTGCGCGCTGGTGGGAGTGGACGGCTCGGTCGATTGGGCGTGCTTCCCGCGATTTGACTCGCCTAGCGTGTTCGCGGCCATCCTCGACCCGAACGGCGGGCGCTTCGTCATCGAGCCGCGGGAGGAGTACGCATCCTCCCATCGCTACATCGAGGCCACGAACGTCCTTGAAACCACTTTCACCACATCCTCCGGCTCCTTCGCCGTCATCGACTTCATGCCCTTGGCGCGCCCCTCGCAGGCGACCGCGCCACACGAGATACATCGCATCGTGCGGGGCATCAGCGGCCGGGTCGACGCGCGCGCGGTCTTCGAGCCGCGCCTGGGCTACGGCGAGGGCGAGACGGCGCTGAAGTCCGGCCGCCACGGAGCCGTAGCCCACCGCGAGGGCGAATCGCTGGCGCTCATCACCGACGTCCCGCTCCACGTGGCCAACGGCAAAGCTGAGGCGGCGTTCAGCGTCGCGCCGGATGACCGCGTGGCTTTCGTCGCCGCGTGGGGCTATAAGCGCACGCCCTCCCCACGCGCGATGGACTCCGAGGCCAAACTCGCCCGCACGCTGCGCTACTGGGAGGCCACGTCCACCAAGCTCCAGTACACGGGCGAGTGGCGCGATTGGGTGCTGCGCTCCTTCCTCGTCCTCCATCTGCTCATCTACCAGCCCACCGGCGCCATCGTCGCGGCGCCCACCACTTCCCTGCCCGAGTGGGTCGGCGGCGGACGCAACTGGGACTACCGCTTCTGTTGGCTGCGCGACGCGGCGTGGTCGATGGGCGTGCTCTTCCGCCTGGGCGACCCGCACGAGGGCGAGGCGTTCGTGCGCTGGGTCGTCGGTCAGTGTCAACTGGGCTTGGAGCACATGCAGATCCTCTACGGCATCGCTACGGAGAGCGTTCTCGAGGAGCGGGAGCTGCCCCACCTCGCCGGTTACCGCAACTCGCCACCCGTCCGCGTCGGCAACGACGCCGCCTTCCACCGCCAGCTGGACGTGTTCGGCGAGGTGGCGCTCAGTCTGTCCACCTACCACAAGCACCACGGCGACCTGACGGACGAGATGTGGGACTTGGTGCGACGCATGGCCGACCTGGCGGCTCGGGCGTGGCATACGGAGGACCGCAGCATCTGGGAGGTTCGCGGCCCGGAGCGGCACTTCGTCTACTCCAAGGTGATGTGCTGGGTGGCGCTCGACCGCGCGTGCGCCCTGGTGGAGGCGCACGGCTACGAAGGGCCGGTGGAGTTCTGGCGCGCCGAGGCGGACAAGATCAAGGCCGACGTGCTCGCCAACGGCTGGTCGCACGCCAAGCAGTCGTTCGTTCAGTACTACGGCGGCGAGAGCCTGGACGCCAGCGCTTTGTTGATCCCTTTCGTCGGTTTTCTGGAGCCGGGCGATCCGCGCATCGCGTCCACTGTTCGGTCGGTGCAGCGCGAACTCGCCGACGGGCCGTTCGTGCGCCGCTACGTCCCCGCCGAGACGGACGACGGCCTGGACTGCGAGGAGGGAGCGTTCTACATGCTCTCGTTCTGGCTCATCGGGGCGCTGCTGTCCATCGGAGAGACGGAAGAGGCGGCGCAGCTGTTCGACGCGGTGCGCGAAACGGCGGGGGCGCTGGGCCTGTTCGCGGAGATGATCGACCCGCAGTCCCGGCTGCCCCTCGGCAACTATCCGCAGGCGTTCAGCCACATCGGCCTGATCCACACCGCGCGCAATCTGTCGTTCGCGCTGCACAGCGAGCAGGCGGACCCGCTAATCGCGTGAGCGGCGCCCCCACCGCCATCCCCGCCCCAACCCCTTGAAGAGATAAGAAGGTTTGTTGTGGGGGATACCCCCACGCCCCCAGCCGAGGGGCTGGCCGCCCCTCGGCGCTCCTGGCGTGAAGAGGCGCAGGATTACGCAAAGGTCTGCTTTCGCAGGGATGACAGAGGGGGCGCGGCTGCCCCCCCTTGAGCGCTAGTCCCCGGCGGCCGCCTCTTCGAACGTGGCGCCCCCGCTCCCGTAGAACGCACGCTGCTCCTCCAGCACCTGGCGGTTGCGCGGCGCTCGGCGAAACGTCGGCGCATACGACAGTCCGAGGCGGGGCAGGTTCGGCTGACGCCCGTCCAGCAGCTGCTCGATGGTCATAATCTGCACGCGGGGGAACTGGCGGTTGGGGAAATGCTCCGGCACGTAGATGCCCGCTGCCGCAGCCTCCCGCAGCATCGGCTCCGTCGGCGGCTCGAGCGTCACCAACAATCCCCACTCCGCCTTCTCCCGCTCCATATCGCCTTTGAGCGTAGCGATGACGCCCCGCTGCACCTTGCCACTCTTCACCTGCACCAGCACGCGCTTCGCCTGCGTCAGGGCGCGTTTCCCCTTGCGCGAACCGTTGTCATCGTCGAAGAAGTTGATGTAGCCGTCCACGGCCGCGTCGGCGCCCCTGCGCCCCCGATTCGCCGGACGCGCCTCCACCAGGCCCAGCGCCCAATACTCGAACTGGTAGCGGCCGTCGTACTCGCTCTCCTCCGCCAACGCGCGTGCGCTGGCCAGGTCTTGCGGCACGCCCACCACCTCGTAGGGGCTCAGGTCGTTGGCGAACGTGTCGCGCAGGCGCCCCTTCATCAGCGAGATGGCGAGGTGGGTGACGTCGATGCCGATCCAGCGCCGCCCCAGGCGCTCGGCGACGGCGATGGCCGTGCCGCAGCCGCAGAAGGGGTCGAGCACCACGTCGCCCTGGTTGCTGCTCACCCGGATGACGCGCTCGAGCAGCGCCTCCGGCTTCTGCGTGGGATAGCCGAGGCATTCGCGCGCCTGCGAGTTTATCGGGTTGATGTCGTCCCACAGCGCCTGAGGGAACCTGCCCTCCGTCTCGTCGAGATACCGCTTCCGCCTGATGCCTCCGCCTTGCGTGAAGTGCAGCCTCCCCTCCTCGTCCAATTGCTCCATGGTTTCGAGCGGGACTCGCCAAAGCGACGTCGCCCCCTTGTACTCATAGGTGTAGCCGCCGCCCGATAGACCCTTGGCGGTAAGGTCGTAGTCAGCCCAACGGCGGCCATCGGGATCCTTGTACCGAAAACGAGACCTGTATGAGGCGCTGTAGGCCTCGAAGGCGGGGTTCCACGTCCACTCCTCGCCTTTGGTGTAGAACAAGATGGTGTCGGTGTTCGCGCCGTACCGCTTTGCGTCGCTGTGCGCGCTCGTGCGCCGTCATGTGATTTCGTTGCGGAACTTGTCCTTGCCGAACACGGCGTCCATCAGCAGCTTGAGGTACTGGCTGGCGGTCGGGTCGCAGTGGAGGTAGGTGCTGCCCGTCGGCTTGAGCACGCGGCACAGCTCCACCATTCTCTGCGCCATCATCGTCAGGTAGGCCATCATGTCGTTCTCGCCTAGGAAGCGGCGCATCGCCTGGAGCAGGTCGGCGGCCTGCTGCGGCCCGCTCGTCACCACCTCACGGTAGGCGGTCTCGGAACCGATGTCCCAATGCCACGTGTCGTCGAAGGCGTGTATCTGGGCGGCGGACGCCTCTCCGCTCGGCTCGCGGAACAGCACGTTGTACGTCGCGTTGGAGTTGAAGGGCGGGTCGAGGTAGATGAGGTCTACGCTCTCGTCCGGCACGTGCTCGCGGAGGATGGGCAGGTTGTCGCCGAAGCACAGCCGGTTCGTCCATTCGCTCATAGGGCGGAACTCCTAGCGTCTGCCGCCGGGGCGTGGGGTTCGCGCCCGGTCAGGCGCGGGCAAGGGTACGCCACGAACCCAGCGCGGCCAAACGGCGGCTGTCGCGCCTGCTCCCTCCGTTCCCGTGGGCGGATGCGACGCGCGTGTGTTGAAGGGCGAGGACGCCCGCGCCTATGATGCGCGCGGCGCGCCCTACCCTTTGCCGCAGGAGCCTTCCCTTGCCCGAAAAGGTCTACGTCACCGGCGTCGGCATGATTACTCCGGTGGGCCTCGACGCTCGCTCGTCGTGGGAGGCGCTGCTGCGGGGCGTGTCCGGCATCGACACGATCAGCGCGTTCGACCCGGCGGGGTTCGCCACCACGTTCGCCGGCGAGGTGAATGGCTTCGACGCGGAGGCGTACGTGGATCGGAAGCAGGCGCGGCGGCTCGACCGCTTCGCGCAGTTGGCGGTGGGCGCGACGGCGCAGGCGCTGGAGCAGGCGAAACTTGACCTGCGCGGCGGCGCGGTGGACCCGACGCGCGCCGCGGCGGTCATCGGCTCCGGCATCGGCGGCATCATCACACTGTCGGAGCAGTGGGGCGTGCTGGCGGAGCGCGGGCCGAGCCGCGTCAACCCGTTCCTGGTGCCGATGATGCTGGCGGACATGGGGCCCGGACAGGTGAGCATCATCTTTGGGGTGGAAGGACCGAACCTGTGCACGGTAACCGCCTGCTCGTCGGGCGCGGACGCCATAGGCATGGCGTTCGAGATGCTGCGGCGAGGCGAGGTTGACGTGGCCATAGCGGGCGGAGCTGAGGCGCCTATCTGTCCCATCGCGGTCGCCGGGTTCAACGCTTGCCTCGCTCTATCGAGGCGCAACGACGATCCGCAGGCGGCGAGCCGCCCCTTCGACGCGGGGCGCGACGGCTTCGTGATGGGCGAGGGCGCGGGAGTGATGGTGCTCGAAACGGCGTCCAGCGTCGAGCGCCGGGGCGCCGCGCCGCTGGCCGAACTTGCGGGCTACGGCGCGACCTCGGACGCCTACCACGTCACGCAGCCCGACCCGGACGGCGCGGGCGCGGCGCGGGCGATGCAGAAGGCGCTGGACAGCGCGGGGATGACGCCCGTCGAGGTTAGCTACGTGAACGCGCACGGCACGTCGACGCCGATGAACGATAAGTTCGAGACGCTGGCGATGAAGCGCGTCTTCGGGGGGGAGGCGTACAAGGTCAAGGTCTCCTCCACGAAGTCGATGACGGGCCATCTGCTGGGGGCAGCGGGCGGAGTGGAGGCGGTCATCAGCGTCATGGCCGTGGCCGAGGGCGCGATTCCGCCCACTATCAATCTGGAGGAGCCCGACCCCGACTGCGACCTCGACTACACGCCGAATCTCGCCCACCGGGGCACGGTGAAGGCGGCGATGAGCAACAACCTAGGCTTCGGCGGACACAACGCATCGCTGCTGTTCCGCGCCGTATGAGCTGCCCTGCCCTAGCCTGCGCAGCGCCGTGAGCGCCGCCGCAACCACTATCGAGGGCCGCCAACGGCGCTGGCGCGTCCTTCCCGCCCTGCCGGCGCCCGATCTGGACGTGCCGCCGCTGACGGCGCGGCTGCTCCACGCGCGGGGCATCGCCAACCCCGGCCAGGCCGCCGAATTCCTCGACTGCGCCGAATCGCTCTATCTGCCGCCCTCCGTGCTGAGCGGCGTGGACGCGGCGGTGGAGCGCCTGCGCGCGGCGCGGGAGCACGGGGAGCATGCCGCCGTGTACGGCGACTTCGACGCGGACGGGGTTACGGGCGCGGCGCTGATGACGCGGGCGTTGCGGCGCTTCGGCCTGCGCGCCTCCGCCTACATCCCCCACCGCGTCGCCGAGGGCCACGGGCTCAACGCCGCCGCCGTGGATACGCTTGCGGCCCAAGGCGCGCGCCTGATCGTCACCGTCGATTGCGGCGTAACAGACGTGGACGCCGTCGCCCACGCCAAGGCGCTGGGCATCGACGTCATCATCACCGACCACCACCTGCCGGGCGATACGGCGCCGGACGCGGCGGCCATCGTCAATCCCAAGCTGGACGGGAACGGCGGCGCGTCCGACCAGCTGACCGGCGTGGGGATGGCGCTCAAGCTGGCGCAGGCGCTCTTGGAGCTGGGCAGAGGGGCTGTTGGAGTTGGCGGCCATCGGCGCAATCACCGACCTGGCGCCGCTGCAAGGCGAGAACCGCTACATCGTCGCTCGCGGCTTGCGCCGGCTGCGCCGGACGCGCAACGCGGGGCTGCTGGCGCTGATGCGGTCGGCGGGCATCGAACAAGCCTTCGCTGACGCACAGGATATCGGCTACCGAATCGGGCCGCGCCTCAACGCGGCGGGACGGCTCGGCCACGCCGATTCCGCCTACGAGCTGCTGATGACGGACGACGCGGACCGCGCCGCCGAGCTGGCGGCGGAGATGGAGGCGCAGAACCGCCGCCGCCAGCAGT
>JAGWBE010000042.1:9828-10394 GCA_021296055.1 Dehalococcoidia bacterium
CCCGGCGTGGTGGGCCTGGTGGCGGGCAAACTGGCGGAGCGCTACGGCGTTCCGGCGCTGGTCTACGCGCGGGACGGAGACACGACGCGCGCCTCTTGCCGCACGGCGTCGGGCTTCCATTGGCGGGATGCGCTAGCGTCCATCGCTCCGCTGCTTGACCGCTTCGGCGGTCACGAACAGGCGGCGGGGTTCACCTGCTCGGCGGAGCGGCTGGCGGAGGCGCTGGGGCGGCTCCGTGCGGTCGCCGCCGAGCGGCTCGACGGGCGCCGCGCCTCCACCGAGGGATTCATCGACGCCGAGGCCGCCCCCGCCGACCTGATGCGCGGCGGCGAGTTCGAGGCGATGCAGCGGATGGCGCCGTTCGGGGTCGGCAATCCGGCGCCGCTGTTCCTCGCGCGGGACGCGGAGGCAGTACGCGTCAGCACGATGGGCGCCGACGGCCGACACCTGCGCCTCTCGGTGAGGCACGGCGGGGCGACGTGGGAGGCGGTGGCGTTCGGGCAGTCGTGGGCGGCGGGCGTGAGGCGCGCCCACTTGGTGTATCGGCTCAAGGTTGATCGCTACCG
>JAGWBE010000042.1:10526-11368 GCA_021296055.1 Dehalococcoidia bacterium
GCCCCCTGCGACCCCCATAGGGGGAGGCCAGCCGGTCGCCCCCTATGATGGGGAGGATGTCGGGGGATGGGTTGCCGATAGCGCGCGCGTGCGAATCAGCCAGTAGACGCCTGCGACGGCGACGGCCAACGCTATCCATTGCGCCTGCTGCAGGCCGCCCCACGATGGATCGACTCGGGCGAAGGTGAGCAGGAAGCGTCCCGCGGCGTAGCCGGTCATCGCCAGGGCGAAGCGCGCGCCGTCGCGGAGGCGAGCGTTCAGCCGCCACAGGGCAACGGTGAGGGCGAGGTCTAGCAGCAGTTCGTAGGCGGCGACGGGGTGGACTGCGGCGCCGCCGGCGTAGGCAGCCGCGTCCTCGTGGGCGTAGGCGATGCCCCAGGGCAGGTCGGTGAGGCGCCCTGCCCTCTCGCCCGCGATGAGGTCGCCCACGCGCCCGACGGCCATTCCAATGAGGACGGGCAACGCCGCCGCATCCGCTACGCGCACGAGGAGCGGGCGGTCGCGCCGCAAGCACCACGCGACGTAGGCGGCGCCGCCCAGCAGTCCGCCCCAGAGCGCCATCCCGCCGCTCCATAGGTAGACCACGCGAAAGGGTGCGTCGGCGTAGAAGGCGGCGTAGTCGATGACGTGGAGAACGCGCGCGCCCACGATGCTCCAGAAGAGGGCGCCCAGGGCTAGGCCGTAGGCCGCCTGCCGTTCCATCGGCGCGCCGCGGAGAAACAGCCACGCGCCCACGCCGACGCCAAGCAACGCGGTCAGCGTAGCCCACGGCAGGAGCGGTGAGCCGAAGAGGTTGGGGTCGAGGGAGATGGTCATGGGAAGAGGGTAGCGGATGGAGAGCG
>JAGWBE010000043.1:0-1929 GCA_021296055.1 Dehalococcoidia bacterium
GAGGGAGGAATGACGGATAGTGGGGCGCGAGAACGACGAAATTGGGATGCGCGAACGACAGGTAGGGTTTGGGGCGAGGGGGAGAGGGGTGGTTAGGCGAGGATGATGGGGAGGGTGATGCGGGAGGGGAGCTGGGCGGTGTGCCAGACGGTTTGGAGGGCGGGGCGCATCTCGGTGGCTTTCCAGGGTTCTTCGCCGGTGTTGGGGTTGCGGTCGAAGCGGGGGAAGTTGCTGCTGGAGACTTCGACGCGAATGCGATGCCCTTTCTTGAAGACGTTGCTCGTGGCCCACAGATCGATGCGGTATTCGGTCGGCTCGCCGGGAGTGATGAAGTCGGCGGCGTCCGTGCTGTTGCGGTAGCGCGCGCGGACGATGCCGTCGGTCAGGCCGATGGCGCAATCCCCCGCCTCGCACACGTCCACCAGCTTGGCCGTGAAGTCGGTGTCGGGCGCGTCCGTGGAGGCGTAGAGGGTGACGGAGACGGGGCCGGTGACCTCCGTGTCGTGCTCCAAGGGCGGGGTTGTGTAGCACAGCACGTCGGGGCGGCGCTCGATGGCGGAGTGGTCGAAGGGGCCGCCGGGCAGGAGCGCGGGGTAGCAGCACAGGCCGCCGCCGTTGGTGGGAACCGGGTCGGCGGGGTCGTAGACGAAGGCGTCGGGCGGCTCGGCGCCGGGGGGTTCGACGGAGAGGACGCCGTTGCCGTCGGAGGTGTTCGCGGCGCCGCCGGAGTGGAAGTAGTAGTCGGCGTAGCGGGCGCGCGCCAACGGCCACTCCTGCTCGTCGCGCCACTTGTTGGCGCCCATGACGAAGATGCGCACGGGCGGGTCGCCGGGGACGCCGTTGTCCTCGTCCTTCAGCCAGTAGTCCCACCAGCGCAGGTGCTCGGCGAGCAGGTCGAGGCCGAGGGCGGTCGCGGCGACGCCGAAGTATTGCGCGCCGGACGCGGCCATGGCGATGGTGGTGTGCGACCAGGGGCCAATGATGAGGCGCTGGCCTGCGCGCGCCTGCTCGGTTGCGCCGTTGGCGCGCATGCCGGTGAAGTTGCCGATAGTTCCGCCGAGGAAGATGTCGAACCAGCCGCCGATGTTCAGGGCGGGAGTAGTGATCTGCGGGTGGTGGTCGGCGATTCGCACCTGGCGCCAGTAGTCGTCGAGCGTGGGGTGGCGCTGCCATTCGAAGAAGAAGGGGCTTTGGTCAGGGTCGAGGTGCGGCAGCCGGGCGGGCGCGGCGTCGCCGAGGCTGTGGGGGAGACGGTCGATGGCTGCGGCGAGGCGCTGGCGGTCGCCTTCGCGGACGCGCCCGTTGCGCTCGAGGTTGGGCAGGTTGGCCATGGTGAGCGCTTGGAGCGACCATGAGCCAGCGAAGCCCAGTTGGAAGGCGCCGCCCTGGTAGGTCCATCCCTCGTAGTAGTCGTCGGAGGTTACGGTGGGCGCGATGCAGACGAGGGCAGGGTGGCGCTGCGTGGCGGCGAGCCACTGCGTCGCGCCGACGTAGGACGCGCCGTAGGTTCCGACCTTGCCCGCGCTCCACGCTTGGTTGGCGCACCACTCCACCGTGTCGTAGCCGTCGTCCTGCTCCTGGTGGAAGGGCGCGAACTCGCCCTCCGCGCCGTGGCGGCCCCGCACGTCCACGATGACCACCGCGTATCCGCGCTGCGCGACGTACACGGGCATGACGACGTGGTTGCCGCGCCGTTCCCAGCGGTTGTAGGGCGTGCGCTCGAGGATGACGGGGAAGCGCCCGGGCGCGTCGGGGCGATAGACGTCCGCGCGCAGCACGACGCCGTCGCGCATAGCGACGGGCACGCCCGATTCGACCTTGACGGTGTAGAGATCGTCTGTCATAGCGTCGCCTCCGTAGGCGCCGATGATAGGGGAGTGGTGGGCAATGCGTCCGCCACCCCGTCCCCCGCCCCCAAAGAAAAGAAAA
>JAGWBE010000043.1:2045-9425 GCA_021296055.1 Dehalococcoidia bacterium
GGCAAAAGAGTTTTCTGGTGGGGGTACCCCCACACCCCCAGCCGAGGGGCTGGCCGCCCATCGGCGCTCCCCGCGTGAAGAGGCCGGAGGCGACCAGCCGACCGCCCCTACAAACTCGCCCCCCTCCCTGAAAGAGGCAAAAGAGTTTTCTGGTGGGGGTACCCCCACACCCCCAGCCGAGGGGCTGGCCGCCCCTCGCGGACCCCGCGTGAAGGGGTCTGAATGGAGCGTTCACCCTTCGATTCCCCTCAGGGCGAACAGAATTAAGGGGCGCGGGGCTTGGCGAGGGCGGCGCGGATGGCGGCTGCGACATCGGCGGTGCGGGCGCCGGGGCCGAACACCGCGGCGACGCCCATCTCGAGCAGCGCGCGGCGGTCGGCCTCGGGGATGATTCCCCCCGCCATAACGGGAACGGCGCCGAGGCCGCGCTCCTCCAGCGCGTCGAGCACGCGGGGCGTGAGCGTCATATGTGCGCCGGAGAGCATGCTGAGGCCGACCACCTCGGCGCCGAACCGCCGAGCCTCGTCGGCTATCTCGGCGGGGGTGCGGCGGATGCCGGTGTAGGCGACCTCGAAGCCCGCCTCGCGCAGCGCGCGCACGAGCACGAGGGCGCCGCGGTCATGGCCGTCCAGCCCCGGTTTGGCGATGAGGACGCGCGGCATCGCGGGCGCTCAGCCCTCCGCGAACGGCTGCACCAACTCGATGAGCGCGCCGTAGGTCTCGGACGGTCGGATGAAGGCGATGCGTCCGGTCATCCCTTGGCGGGGCGTTTGGTCGATCATCTCCACGCCGAGCGCCTTGAGCTGCTCCACCTTGGCGTCCACGTCGTCCACGTTCAGGGCGAGGTGATGGAGGCCCTCGCCGCGCTTGGCGATGAAGCGGGCGAGGTCGCTGTCGGGGTCGGTGGGCTCCAGCAGCTCGATGTGCGTCTCCCCCTGGACGATGATGGCGGCGCGCAGCGGGAGGAAATCGGGCTCGAGGATGCGCGTCTCCGGAGAGTCGAACAGCGCCTGATAGAGGCGCAGCGTGGCCTCGATGTCGCGGACGGCGACGCCGACGTGGTTGACGGAGCCGACGGCGCAGAGGGGAGCGTTCATAGGCGGGATTGTACGCCGGGGGTGGGGGCGTGTTCACCCTTCGAGTTCCCTCAGGGCGAACGGGAGGGAGGGAGACTGGGGCGGCGACCGGGGAGAAGAGGGCTAAGGCGGCGACACCTGGCGGCGGGAGCGCATGACGAGGAAGCCTACCGCCAGGATGAGCGCGGCGGCGCCGGCTATGCCGATGGCTAGAATCGCCCAGTCGCTGAGGCCGCTTGGGGGCTGGCTGCGCGCGCTGAGCGTCCGCGGCTCTGTGGCTGTCAGGTCGATGTCCCAGACGAGCTCGTCGTCTTCGACGCGGTCGGCGTTGTGGTCGGTGACCTCGCCGGGCAGGGCGAGGCGGATGGTGTAGGACGCGCTCTCAAGGAACGAGCCCAACTGCTCGAGGGAACCGACGCCACCCGATCCGTTTGCCAGCCCCTCGCCCGGCGGCGGCATTATCACCGTGAAGCGCCAATCGTCGCCTTCGCGCTCCAGTTCCAGGTCGCCGACAACCTCGCTCACCTCAACGGCGGTTTCCGCCAGTACTTGCGGGAGCTGCTCCATGTCGGGAATCTCGACGCTCACGCGCTGCCCCGTGAAACCATCTTGGCGGTACTCCTCGATGACCGCGCCTGGCGGCAGGGCCTCAGGGTCGAAGGGGCCGTCGTCGGCCGGTTGTTCGCCTACCAGGCGGAGGAAGGAGTCCTCGAGCGCAACCACCGTCCTGACGACGCCCGAACCGTCCTCATGCACTCTGATGGCGAGCTCGACGCGGAAGCAACCGGTGAGGGCGATGGAGCAGAGGGCGAGCAGCAGCGCCGTTCGGAGCAGGGGGCGGCGTAGGGAGTCCGTCATACGCATGCGCCGATGCTATATCGGCGCGGGCGCGCGGCGTAAGGGGGTTAGGGCGCGTTCTCGCGCAGCAGGGCGCGGGCGATGACGATGCGCTGCACCTCGCTCGTTCCCTCGTAGATCTCGGTAACGCGCTGGTCGCGGTAGAGGCGCTCGACGGGGCTGTCGCGGAAGTAGCCGTAGCCGCCGTGGAGTTGGAGCGCCCTGTCGCAGGCGAAGTGGGCGGCCTCGGAGGCGTAGACCTTGGCCATGGCCGCCTCCTTGTTGATGGGCCGGCCCGCGTCTTTCAGCTGGGCGGCACGGCGAGTTAGGAGGCGCGCGGCGTCGAGCCGCGTCGCCATATCGGCGAGCATGAACTGGACGGCCTGGCGCTCGGCGAGGGGTTCGCCGAAGGTGCTGCGCTGCTGCACGTGCGCGGTCGCGGCGTCGAGCGCGGCCTGGCCGATGCCGACGGCCTGGGCGGCGATGGAGATGCGGCTGGAGTCGATGACGCTGAGGGCGATGCGGAAGCCCGCGCCTTCTTCACCCAGGCGGTTGGCGGCGGGGACGCGGCAGGCGTCGAAGGCGAGCTCGGCGGTGGAGGAGGCGCGGATGCCCATCTTGCCCTTCTGCGGAGTGATAGCCAGGCCTGGCGCGCCCTTCTCGACAACGATGGCGGAGACGCCGCGCCGTCCGGCGGCGGGGTCGGTGGCCGCGAACACCACGGTCAGCCCCGCCTCCGGGCCGTTGGTGATGAAGGTCTTGGCGCCGTCGAGGACATAGTGATCTCCGTCGCGGACGGCGCGGGTCTGCATGTCGCCCGCGTCGCTGCCGGAGGAGGGTTCAGTGAGGGCGAAGGCGCCGAGCGTCTCTCCCGCCGCCATAGGGGGCAGCCAGCGGCTGCGTTGGACGTCGTCGCCGTAGCGTGCGACGCACTCGGCGCCGAGGGAGAGGTGGGTGAGGTGGATGACGCTGGTGGCGGCGCAGGCGCGGGCGACCTCCTCGATGGCGACGGCGAGTTGGGCGCAGGAGGCGCCCGCGCCGCCGTATTCCTCGCCGATGGTGAGGCCCATCAGGCCGAGCGCCGACAGCGCGGCGACGTTGTCCCACGGGAAGGCTTCGCTCGCGTCGTAGCCGGCGGCGCGCGGCGCCAGTTCGCGGTTGGCAAACTCGCGCACCGAGGCGCGCAGCATCCGCTCCTCCTCGGTCAACAGCGCGTCCAAGCAGGTTCCCTCCTATAATCGCGGCGGGAAGCATTATGCCAGGCACGCTGTACGTCGTCGCTACGCCGATCGGCAACCTTGAAGACCTGACGCTGCGCGCGGCGCGCATCCTGGGAGAGGCGGCGCTGGTGGCGGCGGAGGACACGCGCTCGGCGCGCGTGCTGCTGCGCCATATCGGGGCATCGCCCAAGGTGGTGCGGTCCGACGCGCACGCGGAGGCGAAGCAGACGCCGCGCATCCTGGCGGCGCTTGAGGCCGGCCAAGACGTGGCGCTGGTTACGGACGCAGGCGCGCCGGGGGTGAGCGATCCGGGCGCGGCGCTGGTGCGCGCCGCCGCCGAGGCGGGCCACCGTGTGTCCCCGCTGCCGGGGCCGTCGGCGGTTACGGCGGCGTTGGCGGCGGCGGGCGCGCCCGCCGACCGCTTCCGCTTTCTGGGATTCCCGCCGCGGGCGGAGAAGGCGCGGGTGGACTTCTATCAGCGCGCCGCGAGCGAGAGGGAGACGCTGGTGCTCTTCGAGGCGCCGCACCGCTTGCGGTCGTCGCTGCACGCCCTGTGGCAGGCGCTGGGCGAGCGGCGCGTCGTGGTGTGCCGCGAGCTGTCGAAGGTGTACGAGGAGGTGTGGCGCGGCACGTTGGAGGAGGCCCACGCCTACTTCGTGAAGCCGCGAGGCGAGTTCACCATCGTGGTCGAGGGGGCGCCGCCGGTGAAGATAGGCGAGGTGGACTCAATAGCCGCGCTGGGGCACATCAAGATGATGCAGAGGGCGGGCGCAACGCGGCGAGAGGCGGCCGCCGCCGTCTCCGAGCGCTTCGGCGTGTCGCGGCGGGAAGCCTACCGCCTTTGGCTGAGGTAGCGGGGCGTCCTGCTAGAATGGCCGCAACGCTTTCGTGAACGCATCCCCTTATGGCTGAGCGCATCCTCATCGGCGTGGCGTGGCCCTACGCTAACGGCCCGCTGCACCTGGGCCATATCGCGGGCTCTTACCTCCCGGCGGATATCTTCGCGCGATTCCATCGCCTGCGGGGGAACGAGGTGTTGATGGTGTCGGGCAGCGACGCGCACGGCACGCCGGTTACGCTGCGGGCGGAGGAGGACGGGGTGACGCCCGGGGAGGCGGCGGCGCGCTATACGGCGTCGTTCCTCGATTGCTGGGAGCGCTTCGGCGTGTCGTTCGACCTGTTCACGACGACGATGACGGACAATCACCGCGACACGACGCACGAGCTGTTGCGGCTGCTGCACGAAGGCGGCTACCTGTACCCCGGCTCGATGCTGGTGGCCTACTCGCCCGACTTCGATCGCTTCCTGCCCGACCGCTACGTGAACGGCGAATGCCCGCACTGCGCCTTCGACCGCGCGCGGGGCGACCAGTGCGACAACTGCGGGCGCATCCTCGACCCCATCGAGTTGAAGGAGCCGTTCTATCAGCGCGACGGCGTACGCCACCCGGTGGAGATACGCGATACGGAGCACTTGTTCTTCAAGCTCAGCGCGTTCGAGGAGCGGATGCGGGAGTGGCTGTCGCAGCCGGACAAGGAGTCGTGGCGGCCCAACGTGCGCAACTTCACGCTCGGCTACCTCCGGCAGGGGCTGAAAGACCGCGCCGTAACGCGCAACCTGGACTGGGGCGTGAGCGTGCCCATCGCGGGCTACGAGGATAGGCGGGTGTACGTGTGGTTCGAGGCGGTGATGGGGTATCTGTCGGCAAGCCGCGAGTGGGCGGCGCGCTCGGGCGACCCTGAGGCGTGGCGCCCGTTCTGGCAGGACGAAGCGACGCGCTCGTACTACTTCATGGGGAAGGACAACATCCCGTTCCACACCATCATCTGGCCCGCGATTCTCATGGGCGCGGGCGGCCTGAATCTGCCCACCGACGTGCCCGCAAACGAGTACCTGGGCATCGAGGGGCAGAAGCTCTCCACCAGCCGTAACTGGGCGGTGTGGCTGCCCGACTACCTGAACGAACTGCCGCCGGACCCTCTCCGCTACCACCTGGCCGCCGCTATGCCGGAGACGAGCGACTCCGACTTCTCGTGGGCAGAGTACGTGCGCCGCAACAACGACGAACTGGTGGCCGCGTTCGGCAACCTCGTGCACCGGGTGCTGACCATCGCGCGGCGCAACTTCGACGGGCGCGCCCCAGAAGCGGACGCTCCCGATTCGGCGGGCCGCGCGCTGATGGCCGCCGCGGACGCGGCGATGGCGGCGGAGGCGCGGAGCCTCGACCACGCGCCCCGCTTCCGCGAGGGGCTTGGCCACGCGATGGGCCTCGCCCGGGAGGCGAACCGCTACCTGGACGCGCAAGCGCCCTGGCGCCAGGTGCGGGAGGACAAGGCCGCCGCCGCCCGCACGCTCAGCGCGGCGCTGTACGCCATAGCGGCGCTGCGCCAGATGTTCTGCCCCTACTTGCCCTTCAGCGCGCAACGGCTGCACGAGTTGCTGGGCGGCGTGGGGCGAGTCGAGGAGGCGGGCTGGACCATCGCGCCGCCCGCGCCCGGGACGCCGCTCCCGGAGCCGACGCCCCTGTTCGCCAAGTTGGACGACGCGCTGGCCGACCGCATGCTCGCGTCGATGGGCGCCTGATGGCCGCGCCGCCCAACCGCTCGGTGGAGGCGATCTACGCGCCCGTGCGCGACGAGCTCGATCGAGTGGACGCCAATCTGCTCGACCTGGCGGCCAAGGCCAACCTCTCGCTCGACGACCGCCTCTTCGCCCAGGCCGTGCTCAGCGGCGGGAAGAAGGTGCGCCCGGCGCTTACGCTGCTGGCGGCGCGGGTCGGCGGCGAGCGCAGCGACAAGCCCATCGTCATGGCCACGGCAGTGGAGCTGCTGCACATCGCCACGCTCATCCACGACGACACGGTGGACGGAGCGCTCACGCGCCGGGGCCGCGCCACCGCTCCCAGTCTGTGGGGAGGCAAGGTGGCCATCCTGCTCGGCGACTACGTATTCGCGGCGTCCGCCACCTACGTCTGCGACACCGGCGACGTCTACGTCATCCGCCGTTTCTCCGAGACCATCATGGAGCTGGCGCGCGGCGAGTTGGCCGAGCACTTCAGCGCCTTCGACTGGACACAGACGCTGGACGACTACACGAGCCGCATCTACAGCAAGACGGCGTCCCTCTTCGCCACGGCGGCGGAGGCCGGCGGCGTGCTGGGCGGCGCGGAGGCCGCCGCGTGCGAGGCGCTGCGGCGCTACGGACGCGCGATCGGCATGGCCTACCAGGTGATGGACGACGTGCTCGACTTCTTGGGCACGGAGGAGGAGCTGGGCAAGCCGGTAGGCGCGGATCTGCTCCAAGGCACGCTCACGCTCCCTACGCTGCTGTTCGTGCAGGCGCGCTCGGACGAACCGGCGGTGCGTCGCTTGCGCAATGGGGGCGCGGCGGACGACGACCTGCGGGAACTGGCGGGCCTGGTCGCCGCCTCGGACGCGATCGACCGCTCGCTGGAGGCGTGCGGGCGCTACCGCCGCGAGGCGCAGACGGCGCTGGAGGGTTTGCCCGCGGGCGAGGCTCGCGACGCCTTGGCCGCGCTCGCAGACTACATGGGCGGACGCCGCTCCTAGACGCGGCGGCTGCCCTGCGATTCCTCTCAAGGCGAACGGCCTCTGCCTCCGTCGTTCCCGGCGACCCGCCCCGTCAACCGTGCGTATAGCATTGACAAGGCGGGATTCCGGGGCTATTGTCGCTCCAATTGGCGGATTGCGCCTACAGCAACCGCAGGAGTGTGAAGCATGCCGACCTTCACCGCGCAGACACGAGGCCAGTTGGAGCACGACGCGCCCATCGGCGACGTGCCCGACCTCTCCGGCGACATTCGCCATCTCATCCCCAAGTACGGCCTCCGCAACTACTGGTACCCCGCCATCAGCGAGCACAAGATCCCCAAGCGCCGACCCGTCCAGGTGCAAATGCTCGGCGAGGAGCTTGTCTTCTTCCGCGGGAAGGACGGGACGCCCGCCGCGCTCCAGGACGTGTGCCCGCACCGCGGGGCGCGCCTCTCCGAGGACTGGAAGGGCCTCATCTCGTGCCCGTACCACGGATGGACGTTCGACGAGGACGGGAAGAACGTGATGATCCTGTCGGAAGGGCCGGAGTCGCGGGTGTGCGGCCGGACGGGGACGGAGGCGTACGTATACCCGACGATCACGCTGAAGGGCGTGGTGTTCGCGTGGATCGGGGACACGAAGCCTGCGCCGCCGGAGGAGGACATCCCGCCGGAGTTCTACGACCCGAAGGCGTA
>JAGWBE010000044.1 GCA_021296055.1 Dehalococcoidia bacterium
CGTGGGCGTAGGAGGGCTGGTAGCCGTTGGAGCGGGAGGCGTTGCGGTTCAGTTCGCGCGAGACGGTCGATGGCGAGCAATCCAGACATCGAGCGATTTCCCGACGCGAGGCGCCCGCGGCGCGTAGGCGGGCAACCTCACACCGTTCCTCAATGGAGAGCTGTCGGTATCCCATGGCAACACCCTATGCTGGTGTTGCACTTCGTTTGTGAACCCACTGCCTTTGCGTAACTACTCCACTGCCTGCCCCCAAGAAATAAAAAAACCTTTTGTGGGGGATACCCCCACGCCCCCAGCCGTGGGGCTGGCCGCCCCTCGGCGCTCCCAGCGTGAAGAGGCCAGGGGTTGCGCAAAGGTCTCCTTTCGCGGGAATGACGGATAAGAGGCGAGGCTAGGGCGACGGTTTGGGGGCGGGGCGGGTTGGGAGGTTGGGCAGGCGCTGCTTCAAGCGCATCCACGCGCGGCGCACGCGGTAGGGCCGGTGGGTAATCCCGTTGGCGATGAAGGGCGCCGCCTGGGACGCGCCCATAATGAGCGAGCCGCGCCAATTGCGCAGCTGAGCGGCGGTGGGGGAATCGCCCGCGCCCTCGATCACGAACCGGTCGAACGGACGCCACTCCTTGGCGTTGCGCCCTTGCTTACACATCACCGCGCCCCCGGCCTCCTGCACCAGCAGCACGCCGGCGGCCACGTCCCAGATGTGCGAGTGGTTGAAGACGAGGTAGTCGAACACCCCCTGCGCGGCCATCGCCGATTCGTAGGCCGTGCTGCCGAACGTGCGGATGTCGCCCAGGCGCCGCCGCACGGCTTTGTCGAAGCGGAACATGCGCAGGAACGCGCCGGGCACGGCGCCGAGCATGCGGTCGACCTCGGGCGCATGCTCGGTGCGCAGGTTCAGCTGCTCCTCGCCCGCGAACGCGCCCCCGCCCGTCCGCGCGTGCGTAACCACGCCCTGCGGCTCGCGGATGGACGGCGTGAAGATGGCCGCCGCCGCCGGTCTGTCGCCCGCCACTACCGTTATGATGACGCCGAACACCGGCAGGCCGTGGAGGTAATTGGTCGTGCCGTCCAGCGGGTCGATGATCCAGGTGAACTCCGACGTTGCTTCTGTGGAGCCGGTCTCCTCGGAGATGATGGCGTGGTCGGGGAAGCGCTGCGCGATGGCTTCGCGCAAGTAGGCGTCGGCGGCGTAGTCGGCGTCCGTTACCGGATTGCGGTTGTCGCGTCCCTTGAACTCGATCCGCAAGGGCTTGCGGAAGTGGTCTAGGAGTATCCGGCCCGCGCCATAGGCGAATTCCACGGCGGCGGACTCGATCTCGCGCAGTTGGCGGTCGTCCATAGGAACGCTTCTATCGTAGCAGGCGCGGCCCGCCGCCGCCGTAGGCGCACAACGTTAACGCTCCTATAAGCATCGCGCTGCGCGGGCGCCGCTCCGTCCGGTGCTACACTTGGCCCCAATGGAAGGCGGGAACGCGCACCGCGCGCATCGAGTGACGCTCATCGAGGGCGACGGCATCGGGCCCGAGCTCGTCGCCGGGGCGTTGACTGTGCTGGAGGCCGTTCAGGCGCGCACGGGCGTCCGCATCGACTTCGAGCGCCATGAGGGCGGCGCGGGCCTCTACCGCCGCGAAGGCCGCAATCTCTCGGAGCAGTCGCTCCAAGCCGTCAGGGAGTCGGACGCGCTGCTGAAAGGCCCGACGGGGCTGCCGGACGTGCGCCGCCCGGACGGGACGGAGGCGGGGTCGTTGGGCGGCGTGCTACGCACCGGCCTTGACGTCTACGCCAACGTGCGCCCCGTCAAACTGCTCCCCGGCGTCGAATCGGCGCTGAAGCTGCGCCCCGGCGAAGTGGACTACGTCATCGTTCGCGAGAACACGGAGGGCCTCTACCTGTCGCGCGGGAAGGGCGTCGGCAACGAGGAGGCGATGGCCGACACGCTGATGGTTACGCGCAAAGGGACCGAGCGCGTCGTGCGGTTCGCCTTCGACCTCGCGCGCAAGCGGAGCGGCGCTCCAGGCGACGGCGTGCGCCGGGTGACGTGCGTCGACAAGTCGAACGTGCTCGCCTCCTACGCCTTCTTCCGCCGCGTGTTCGACGAGGTGGGGGAGGAGTACCCGGACGTGGAGAAGCAACATCTGTACGGCGACGCGGCGGCGCAGGCGCTGGTGATGCGGCCTCGCACGTTCGACGTGCTAGTGATGGAGAACTTCCTGGGCGACGTGCTGAGCGACCTGGGCGGCGGGACGGTGGGGGGGATCGGGCTGTGCCCGTCGGCCAACGTGGGGGACGCGCACGCCTACTTCGAGCCGATCCACGGCTCCGCTCCCGACATCGCGGGGCAAGACCGCGCCAACCCCATCTCGCAGGTACTCACGCTGGAGATGATGCTCCACTACCTGGGGGAGGAGGAGGCGGGCGAAGTCGTGGGACGCGCCGTATGGCGGGCGTTGGAGACGGGGGCGCTGCGCGTCGCGGCCAACGGCCAGCCGGAAGGCGGCACGCGCCGCGCGGCGCAAGCGGTGGCGGACGCCGTGGCCGAGGCGTGAGGGGGCGCAACTCAGTCGGCGCGTTGGGGGGCGAGCGGCTCGGCTAGGAGGAGGGCGGCGATGCTCTTGCCGTCCATCAGTTCACCGCTGCGGGCCATGCGGAGCGCCTCGCTCCACGGGACGCGGCGCATCTCCACGTCTTCGTCCTCGTCGGCGGGCAGCGGGTCTTCCGTGAGGTCGGCGGCGAGGAAGGCGTGCATCAGCTCGCTGGCGATGCCGGGGACGGTGTAGAAGGCGCCGAGCTTTGTCCACGACGCGGCTGAGTGGCCCGCCTCCTCGCGCAGTTCGCGCTGGGCGCACTCTTGCGGCGTTTCGCCGGGGTCGATGCCGCCCGCGGGCAGTTCGAGCAGCACGCGCCTCACGGCGTTGCGGTACTGCTCCACCATCAGCACGTTGCCGTCGGCGTCGATGGGGACGATGACCACCGCGTCGGGCGCCTCGACGATCTCGCGGGTGTGGACGCCCTCGATCCCGGCGATGGCCACCGTGTCCTGGCGCACGCGGATGCGGCTGCCCCGGTAGCGCTCGGCGGACGCTAGTACGCGGTGGGGCTCAGCCACGGCTGCGCGCCTCCGCCTCGGCGATCATCCGGGCGACGGACAGGGTTTGGTCGGAGCCGCGGCGCAGGCGGTAGACCAGCGTTTCGTAGAAGGAAGCGCGCGCGCCTGCGCGAAGGAAATCGGCGTGAAGGTCGCTAGCCTGAGCGCGGACGATGTCGCCGGGCTGCAAGGGGAAATCGAGGAAGCCGTCGGCGGGACTCTCCGCCTCCATCTCGATCACGCTGTCGGGCGGCAGCAGGAGAGGAGAGGAGAGGTCGCCGTGGGACGCCACGGGGGTGAGGATGAGGCCGGGCGATTCGGGGTGGAGGATGGGGCCGCCGGCGGACATGGAGTAGGCGGTGGAGCCGGTGGCGGTGGCGACGATGACGGCGTCGGCGGCGTAGGTGGTGAGGGAAACGCCGTCCACCGATACGCTGACGCGGCTGACGTTGCCGGCGGAGCCGCGCCCGACCACCACCTCGTTCAGCGCGTCAAGCACGAGGGGGGCTTGGCGCGCCTCGCCGTCGAGGACGGCGCGCACCATCCGGCGGCGCTCCAGCCGCGCGAACCCCTCCTCCGTGAGGTAGCGGGGCGCGAGGCGTTCGGCGTCCATCGCCTCCAGTTCCGTCAGAAAGCCCAGGCGCCCCATATTGACGCCCAGCACGGGGACGCTCAGCGAGGCGGCAAGTCGGGCGGCGCGCAGGATCGTGCCGTCGCCGCCGACGGTGATGATGACCGACGGCGGTTCGGCGGGCAGGGAGAGTTCGCCCTCTCCGGTGGAGCAGACGGGCATAGCGGAGGCGAGCGCCGCCTTGAGGCGCTCGCCCAGTTCGAGCGCGCCGGGGTTGCGATGGTGGCAGACCAAGAGCGCCCTTGCAGGGTCGATGGGCATGGCGCGAGAGAGGGCTACCAGTGGCCGGGGGCGCGCCTGGGCGAGTAGCCCTTTCCGTCGGGCGACCAGCCGTCGGTGTTGGCCCAGTTGCCGCGCTTGAGCGCGCCGCGCTTCTGGATGCCGCGCATGTGCTTGGCCACCAGCATGCGCCAGCGGACGATGATGTAGTCCGGGCGGTAGAGGCGCTCCTCTTGCCACCAGTCCTCCTTGGCGTAGACGTGCTCGAGCTGCTCTCTGCCGAAGGAGTCGAAGTTGTTGAATCCCCACGTCGGGCCGTCGCCGGGGTAGTCGGTCTGGCCGTTGGGCTGCTTCCAGACGAGAGGGCCGAGCCAGTTCTCGCACTCTTCGTGGAAGGCGCGCTCCTCCTCTTCCGTCTCGCAGTACTTGGACTGCGTGATTATGTACATGTGGCTGGTCTCGTCGATAGGGACGTACCACTCGAAGTGGATCATCCCCGGCATGGGGAACCAGTCCACCTCGAGGCCGCAGGGCATGAAGAGGCCCACGTCGATGTCCGCGCCCTCTTCGGGCGGATTGTCGAGATCGTCGATGTTGGCGGCGACCACCGTCTGGTCCTCCACGTCCGCCGACCAGACCTGCACGTCCTTGCCCTGGAGCTTGACGACGCCCTTGGGGGAAGGGCCTTCCTCGTCGTAGACGACAACGCCCTCCTTCTTGGGGGAGAAGGTGCCGAGGGGCAGGGGGATGTTGAGCTCGGTGACGATGGCGGAGTTGCGGTGGGCGTAGATGTGGCCCGCGTCGTAGCCGTTCTCGGCGGAGATGCGCCAGTTCGCGTTGATGCGGTGGCGCATCAGCGGATGGAACTTCAGGCCGGGGTTCCAGAACTTGGGCTGCACGTCGCCCGCGAGGGGCGGCGGCGGGTCCATGTCGCCGATGAAGACGAAGACCACGCCGTTGCGCTCTTCGACCGGGTAGGACTTGAGATTGATCTTGCCGATGGCGCCGCTGCCGGGCTCGGTGATGACCTGGACGAGCTTGCCGTCGCGAACGTCGAAGGTGAAGCCGTGGAGCCAGCAGGTGATGGTGTTCTGGGAGTAGCACTCGGGCTTGGCGGAGAAGGCGGCGCCGCGATGGCGGCAGCGGTCTTCGACCGCGTAGACCGCGCCACCGGCGCGCTTGAAGTAGATGCGCTCGCCGAGCAGCATCTCCCCGCGCGTCCCCCCCTCCCTCAGCTCCTGGCCGAACAGGGCGGGGTACCAGTGGTTGCGGAGGCCGAGTTCGGCGTCGAGGTAGTTCTGGTAGGGCTTGCGCCGCTCGACCTCGTCGACTGCCTCCTCCGTGTCGTCGATGGCCCAGAGCTGCTGCTCGCGAACGTCCTGGTCAACCATTGGCGATGCCTCCCGGGGCGCTCTTCCCTTGCGCCTCGCCCTCTATTGTAGCGCGGCGGGCAAGGAGGAGGCGGGCGTTGGCGGGGGCGGGGTTCGTTGACGCTGACGGCGGGGCGCGCCTATAGTCTAACCGTGAGGGTCTGCCCGACAGACCGCGCGGGAGCAATGCCCATTATGGAAGTCCTGCTGAGTTCGCCGCGCGGATTCTGCGCCGGAGTGGTGCGCGCCATCGAGATTGTGGAGATATGCCTGGAGCGCTTCGGCGCGCCAGTCTACGTGCGCCACGAGATTGTCCACAACCACTACGTGGTGGAAGATCTGCGGAAGAAGGGCGCGGTGTTCGTGGAGGAGCTGGACGAGGCGCCGGACAAGGCGACCGTGGTGTTCAGCGCCCACGGCGTCGCGCCCACGGTCTGGGAGGAAGCAAGGCGCCGCGGCCTGAACGTCATCGACGCGACTTGCCCGCTAGTGACGAAGGTGCACCTCGAATCGCTCAAGTACGCCCAAGATGGCTACTCCGTCATCGTGGTCGGCCACGAGGGACACCCCGAAGTGGTCGGCACGATGGGGCAGTCGCCTATGGTGTCGCAGCTGGTTGGGACGGTGGAGGAGGCAGAGCGCGTGGTCGTGTCGGACCCGGAGCGGGTGGTGGCGCTCACGCAGACGACGCTGAGCGTCGACGACACGCGGGAGATCATCGAGGTGCTGAAGCGCCGCTTCCCGCACGTCGTCTCCCGCAACGACATCTGCTACGCGACGACGAACCGCCAGGCGGCGGTGTCGGCGCTGGCCAAGAAGGTTGACCTGGTGCTGGTGATCGGCGCCCAGAACTCCAGCAACTGCAACCGCCTGCGCGAAGTGGCCGAGCAGATGGGCGTCCCCGCCTACCTGGTGGACGACGCGGCGAGCATCGATTCGGCGTGGATCGAGGGCGTGCGCCGCGTCGGCGTAACGTCGGGCGCCTCCACGCCCGAGACGCTGGTGCAGGAAGTGGTCGAGTGGCTGCGCCCGGAGCAGGTGTCCATGCTGGACGTGGTCGACGAGGACGTGACGTTCGTGTTGCCCAAGGAGCTGCGGGACGGCGAGAGCAAGTGGGCGGTCTCGCGCCAAGCGGAGTCGATGCCGCGGAATTAGGGGGGCTGCTCCGCCGCCCGTGCGTCTCTACCCGCCTCCGGCGCCGATAGCGTCGGGGTTGGGGGCGGTCATGCGGAGGGGGTCCAGCAGGCGGGACAGTTCGTCTTCCGTGAGGGTGGTTTGCTCGCGGGCTAGTTCGCGGATGGTCTTGCCGGTGGCGGCGGCCTCCTTGGCCATGGCGGCGGCCTTGTCGTAGCCGATGGCGCGCGTCAGACCCGTCGCCAGCATCAGCCCCTGCTCCACCGAATCGGGGCCGCGCGAGGTAGGCGTCAGCCCGCGCAGGCATTGGATGTCGAAGTTCACGGTCGCGGCGGCGAGCAGCGCGGCGGCCTGGTGCAGGTTGTAGGCGGAGACGGGCCAGTAGGTGTTGAGTTCGAGGTAGCCGCCTTGCGCGGCGGCGGCCACGGCGGCGTCGTTCCCGATGACGTGGCAAACCACCTGCGTGAGCGCCTCGGCGATGACCGGGTTCACCTTGCCGGGCATGATGGACGAGCCGGGTTGGACGGCGGGGAGGTCGAGTTCGCCAAGCCCGGCGCGAGGGCCGGATGCGAGCCAGCGCAGGTCGTTGGCGATCTTCTGAAGGGAGACCGCCGCGTTCCGCACGGCCGCGCTGGCGGCCAACATCGTGTCCTGCGTGCCTTGCGCTTGGAAGTGGTAGGGCGTCTCGCGGACGGGCAGGCCGAGCTCGTCGGCGAGGATGGCGCAGACCTTGGCGGAGAAATCGGGGTGGGTGTTTATGCCGGTGCCGACCGCCGTGCCGCCGAGGGCGACTTGGCCGAGCTCATCGACGGCGGCTTCGAGGCGCCCGCGCGCCAACTCAAGCGACTGCGCGTAGCCCAGGAACTCTTGCCCCATGCGAATGGGCGTGGCGTCTTGGAGATGGGTGCGCCCCGTCTTGATGATGTCCCACGTCTCGCGCGACTTCGCCTCGAGCGTGGCTTGGGCCTGGGCGAGGGCAGGGAGCAGTTGGCGTTGGATGGCGAGGGCGGCGGTGAGGTGGCACGCGGTGGGAATCACGTCGTTGGAGGATTGGCCCATATTGACGTGGTCGTTCGGGTGAGCGGCGGGCGCGCCGAGTTCGCGGGCGCGGCGGGCGATGACCTCGTTCGCGTTCGTGTTGGTGGAGGTGCCGGAGCCGGTCTGGAACAGGTCGACCACGAAATGGTTGTCGAACGCGCCGTCGATGACCTCCGTTGCGGCGGCTGCGACGGCGTCGGCGACGGCGGGGTCGAGCGCGCCGAGGTCGGCGTTGGCCTTGGCGGCGGCGCGTTTGACGCGGCCCAAGACGTGGTTGAACTCAGGGGGGAAACGCAGAGCGCTGATGGGGAAGTTGAGCACGGCGCGCTGGGTCGAGGCGCCCCAATAGGCGTCGGCGGGCACTTGCATCTCGCCCATAGTGTCGCGTTCGGTTCGAGTGGGTGGGGCGTCGGTCATCATGCGCTCCTGCGGACTTTTGGGGCGGTGGGCGCCGCCGCTTGCGCCCGATGTTATCGCCCTTGGCGCGCGGTTGTCAGGGGAGGGGAAGACGGGAAGGGGGCGCAACGGGGAAGCGAAACTCGTTGAGGGTGCCCCGGCACCTCGGTAGAATCGCCGCAGTCCGGGTGCGGACGCGGGGTTCCTATCATGAACGCAGCCTCCTCCCAAGAGCGCTCGTCGGCGGCGCAGGCCGTCATCGCCATCGGCGTCTCCGCCGTGGTGCTGGGTCTGTTGGCGCTCACGCTCTACTTCGTCGATCGGTTCGACAACGTGTTGGGGCACGGGCCACTGCCCAGCGGCGCCAGCGCGTCGTGGGCCTACCTGGGCACGCTGCTCACGGGCGGCCTCGCCCTGCTGTCGGCGGCGGTTACGCTCGTCGGCGTGAAGCAGGCGAAGTACGTCACGCGCCAATACGCGTGGCTGGTCTACGCCGTCGTGGGCCTGCCGCTGGCCGTCCTGCTGTTCGTGCCCTTGCAGCGCTACGGGTCGGAGGCGTTCCTGGACTTGCCGGACGTGCTGGTGGGCGTGCCTGGGCGGGTGATGGTCGGCGCGACGCTGGGGGCGCTGTTCCTGGGGGGCGTCGACTTGCGCAAGGTCTTCTCGCGGCGGCCGCAGGCTGCGGCGGGGGAAGACGCGCCCACAGGCCGCGGCCGATTCACCCCGCTCGCGTGGACTGTGCTGAACTCTATGGAGGAGGAGGCCAAGCGGTTCGACCACTCCTTCTACGGCACGGAGCACCTGCTGCTGGCGCTCAGCATGGAGCATCGGTCGCTGGCGGTGCGCGCGATGTTGGGGATGGGCGTTGACTTGGAGTCGCTGCGGGTGCAGGTGGAGGGGCTGATCGGGCGGCGGGGCGCGCTGTACACCGGGGCGTCGGGGATGACGCGCCGCGCCCAGCGGGTGATCGAGCAAGCGTCCCAAAAGGCGCGCAGCGAAGGAACCCAGATAGGCACCGGCCACTTCCTGCAAGCTATCTCGGAGGCGCGGGAGGACGTGTCGGGCCAGCTGATTAGGCAACTGGGGGTGACGCCGGAGCGCCTGGCCGGGGAGCTGCGGCGCCTCGGGCCGGACGAGTCGGTCTAGTCCGGCGGAGACCCGCGCCGTTGTACGCTGCGGCCGAGTAGAATAAGCCCGTGTCAGCGCAGCCCGAACAACCGCTCCATAGCCACCGGCGCAAGCTGGGCATCCTCGACTACGCCATCGCCATCCTGCTGGTCTGGTTCGTCGCGACCGCTGTGACGCGGGGCGACCAGATCTGGCTGCTCTTCATGATCGCCATCGCGCTGCTCATCCTCTACACCACGCAGTGGCGCTACGACCTCTACCCCGACAGACTCGTTATCCGCTGCCTGGCGCTGCGCCGGACGACGGTGCGTTACGACGCGGTGGCCGACGCGGGGACGGTGAGAATGGCGATGATCGGCAGCGGCGTGCTGGTGGTGATGCACTCGGGCCGGCGGATGCTGCTGCGCCCGGTGGACCAGGGGGCGTTCGTGGAGCAGTTGGGAGCGTTGGTGGGCGCGCGGCGCAAGGAGCAAGAAGAGGAAGGGTAGGGCGCCCGCGCGCCTGCCGCTGGGCTAGGGCCGGTAGCTCAAAGGCTGAGCGGTCGGCTCATAACCGACTGGGTGAAGGTTCGAGTCCTTCCCGGCCCACCGGCTGCTGCCGTCGGTCCGCGAGATGGAAGGCGTTGAGGCTGAACAGGCCAACGCGGCCCGGAGTTGAGAGCGAACAGCACAGGCGACGTCTGGGCACGGAGAATACGGGTCAGCCCCATACGTCGGCGGATACGTGAGCTGCCGGGGTTACGGCGGGGTCAGTGGGTCCGGTATGACGGTTGGGCTGTGGCTCGGCATCTCCATGATGTCCCGGAGGGATTTGCGCCGACTGGTAGGCGGCCCGCTACAACCGGCCCCACGAACGCGCGGCCTGTGTCGCCTGTCCTTTCCAGTCCGGCACGAGATGGGTGGAGACGAAGCGCTGGTGGCCGACGCTGTTCGCCGAAGCCGCGGAGATCGACGCCTACTTGCGGACCGGGCTGGCCTTCGCCAAGGAGCCTACCTGCACGCCCGCAGATGGCCCTTGACTCTAGCGGTCGAACTCGAGAGGCGGGCACGGGGAGGGTGGGGCGGGCTGACGGGTTCGGCAACGAGTGCGAAGGGCACTGCGGGTATGGATGTTTCCGTAATGGTTGACAGCTGCACCGCCGGCGGGGTAGCCTGCGCTCCCGCATAGTGATACTTCATATCAATACTGCGGGTATGGAGTTTCCGTAATGGTTGACAACTGCGCCGCCATCGTGGTAGCCTGCGCTCCACATAGTGATACTTCGTATCAATAAGGTCTATAAGGAGGACCCTATATGGACATTCGCAAAGTACCCGTCACCATCCTCACCGGCTTCCTCGGCTCTGGCAAGACTACCCTGCTCAACCGGATCTTGACTGAGGAGCAC
>JAGWBE010000045.1:0-754 GCA_021296055.1 Dehalococcoidia bacterium
CAGCGGCTCACGGTCCAAGAATTCGGCGGACATCGCCATTGCCACTCAGGCCATGGCCGACTTGGTTCGCGGACGAATCGGGCACGTCGTCGTGTTCAGCGACGACAGCGACTTCATATCCTTGTACGCCACCATTCGCGACGAGTCAGGCATCACGTCGGCGGATGGCAAAGTTCCTTTCTCATGGGTCGTGACTGATCGAGGAAACACGCTGTCGGCTAAGGTAAAGCAGTTCGTCCCGCCAGGCATGCTGCATGTGGTCAGTGCTCCAAGAGATAGCCGCACCACCCCGACAGAATCGGTCAAGCCAAAGTCTCCCAAAGCAACATCCAAGCCATCGAAATCCTCACTGGATTCTCTGAACGAGATAGTCCAGGCGATTTTAGCCGACGTTCCTGTAGGTCAATTTAGGAGTCCTGACTGCCAGAAGATTCTCAAGAATCGATTGCCGCAACATCCATTGTCACTGGCCACAGGCGCAGTTTTCGGCACCGAATTCAAGAACAAGATATGGCCACTCCTTAAGGAATACGATGTGAAAATGGTAAAGCAGAGCCCGCCGCGTTACGAAATGGCGCAGCAGGCGAAGCAAATCTTGGGAGTAGCCTGAGCTCCCCCCTATGCCCCCACTCCCCGCCGCCTTCCGCCCCGCCTGCAGGAGCGCCTGCCGATGACGCGCTGGTTCCTCGTTCGGCACGGCGAGACGGAGTGGAACCGCGACGGGCGCATCCAGGGCCACAGCGACGTGCCCATG
>JAGWBE010000045.1:1005-1404 GCA_021296055.1 Dehalococcoidia bacterium
CGAAGGCGAGAGCCTGCACGACGCCTTCGCGCGGCAGCGCGGATTCCTCGAGCGCGCCTCCGGCCGGCAGGGCAGCGTGCTCGTGGCGGGGCACGGCGGCACGCTGCGCGTGCTCGCCATACTGCTGCTCGGCTTCGAACCGCGCTACTATTGGCGCTTGCGGGGCCTTGGCTCCGCCAGCATCTCCGTGCTCAGCGACGAGCGCGGCCCTATGGCCCTCTACGCCTGGAACGAGACCGGCCACCTCGGCGACCTAGTCCACGCCTCGTGAGGCGCACAAGGAGAAGATATGACTGACCTGCACGAACTCGGCGTCGCCCAAGCGGGCGAGCGCATCGCCGCGCGAGACATCTCGCCCGTCGAACTGGTCGAGGCGCTGCTCGCCCGCATCGACGCCCT
>JAGWBE010000045.1:1717-12396 GCA_021296055.1 Dehalococcoidia bacterium
GGCCGCGCGCACCGTCCCCGCTGCCCTTGGCACGCAGACCGTCGGCTCCGTCCTGCGCCCCGCCGCCTACAACGGCGTCATCGGCTTCAAGCCCGCCTTCGGGCGCATCGGGCGCACGGGCGTTATCCCCATGTCGTGGAGCTGCGACCACGTCGGCCTGCTCGTCCGCAGCGTGCGCGACGCCGCCGTGATGCTCCAAGTAATGGCAGGGCACGACCCCAACGACTCCGGATCGATGAATCTGCCCGTGCCCGACTTCCCTGCCGCGCTCGACGCCGCCCGGCCGCCACGTTTGGCGCTGCTGCGCGGCTACTTCCTCGACGAGGCGGACGCAGAGACGCGCGGCGCGGTGGAGGCGGCGGCGCAGCGCTTGGCCGCCGCGGGCGCGGACGTGCGCGACGCCGACCCAGGCATCGACTTCGCCTATGGCTACACCGCGCACCGTACCGTGCAACAGTCGGAGATGGCCGAGTGGCACGAGCCGCTCTTCCGAGGCCACGAGGACGACTATCTGCCCCGCACGCGGGAGTACCTCGAGGCGGGCTTCTCCTACACCTCCGTCCAGTTCGTCCGCGCCGAGAACTACCGCGCCGTGATGCGCGACCGCGCCCTCGCCGTCCTCGCCGACTGCGACGCGCTGATGATGCCCACCGCCAGCGGTCCCGCTCCGGGCGAACTCTCCAACACGGGCGACACTCGCTTCCAAAGCCCATGGTCGTTCACCGGCCTCCCCAGCATCGCTCTGCCCATCGGCTTGGCGGTGAACGGCCTCCCCCTCTCCGTCCAGTTTGTCGGGGCGCGATTTGGGGAAGAGGGACTGTTGGCCGCCGCGCACTGGGCGGAGCAGGCGCTGGGCGTGCGCCTCAGCCCGCCGCTGGAGTGAGCGCCGCATTGCCGCGCCGCCCGCTTTGGTAGACTGCCCGGCTATGGCGCGCGGACAACGAACGCTGCCCTACAGCCTGCGCCCGATGACGTGGGACGACGTCGATCAGGTGGGCGACATCGAGCGCGAGGCGTTCCCCACGCTCTGGCCAGGCACTTCCTATCGCAGGGAGATGCGCAACCGCCAGGCCGAATACAGCGTCTGCGTCCATCAGGACGAGCGCGTATTCCTGCCCGCCCGCCCGCCCAAGCGCAACTTGCTCGACTGGCTCAGGCGCCGCCGTCAGGAACCGCTGCCCGGCAAGGAGGAGCCGCTGCTGCTCGGCTACGTCGGCCAGTGGTACATGGCGGGCGAGGCGCATATCGTCTCGATTGCGGTCCGCGAGGGCTTCCGCCGCCAGGGCATCGGCGAACTGCTCATCATCGGCGCTATGGAGATGGCCATGCGCCGCGACGCGCAAGTGGTCACGCTGGAGGTGCGTGTCTCCAACGACCCCGCCGTCGCGCTCTACGAGAAGTACGGCTTTAAGCAGGTGGGTCTGCGCCGCCGCTACTACGCCGACAACGGCGAAGACGCTTTCATCATGAGCACTGGCTCGCTGCCCGACCCGGAGATCGCCGCCGCCTTCGATGGCATGCGCGAGCGCTACGCCGAACGCTACGGCGACGCCCCCCGCGACTACCTATAGTCGATCGTTCGCCCTGATGAAGGATCGGGAGGGCGAATGCTGCCCCTCGGCTGGGGGCATGGGGGTATCCCCCACAAGAAACTCTTCATCTCTTATGGGGGGAGGGCTGTGCCCGCTCCCGCGCCCTCACCCCTTCGAGGCGCCGCCGCGCATCGCGGCTAGGAAGATCACGCACCCCACGGCGAAGAAGATGCTTGCCGCAAGCCCCCACGGGTCGCGCGCCCGTACGCTCTGGACGATGAACAACCCCGAGCACCCCAGGAAGATGGCCCAACCTATGAGGTGCAGCTGCCGTTCGGTCATCGAGCGCCCTGGGCGGAGGAGTGGGCGCGTCTTTGCGGCCCGCGCTCGCCGCCGTATGACTACGCTACCATAGGCGCCGTGCCCCGCTTCCACTTCGTCCGCCATGGCCGCACCACCTGGAACGTCGAGGGGCGCGTTCAGGGCGGCGGCAACCTCGATAGCCTCGGCGTCGCGCAAGCGTGCGCTCTGGCCGCGCGCCTCGCCGGGGCCGCCTTCGACGCGATCTACGCCAGCCCGTACCCGCGCACGCGCCAGACCGCCTACATCGTCGCAGGTGTCCTGGGCCTGCCCGTCTCGCTGCACTTCCTGCTGCGCGACCTCGACTATGGCCATCTCGCCGGAGCGCGCTTGGACGACTTCAAGGCGGCCTATCCCCGCGTGTGGGAGGGCTGGCGCGCCGCTCCCGACCGCACCACCTTCCCAGGCGGCGAAAGCCTGGGCGACCTCCGCGCGCGTGTTTTGCGATTCGTGGAGCGCGCAGGCGCGAACGGCGCAGGCGACGTGCTGGTCGTAACGCACGATTCGCCCGTCCGCACGGCGGCCTCCATCGCCCTCGGCCTGCCCGATGCCCGACACACCGACCCCGACCTCACGACGCCGTGTGCGTCGCTGACGGTCATCAACGTGGAGGGCGGGCGCTGGACGCTCGAATCGCACAACGACGCCGCCCACCTGGCGGGGCTCGATGGCCGCGGCTAACTCTCGCGCGGAGCGCCCGGCCGCCGCGCCGAGGCGTCGCAAGGGCAGGGGAGCGGCGCCCTATACGCTGCGCGAGGTCTATCCGCTGCTGGCCGACTACTACGGCGAGGTGGAGCACCGCCCCCGCTTACCTCCTATCGACGAACTGGTGTGGACGATCCTCTCGCAGCACACCTCCGACCTGAACGCGGGGCGCGCCTACGATTCGCTGCGCGCGCGCTTCCCCACATGGGAGCGAGTGCTCGCCGCTCCGCCGGACGAGGTGGAGAACGCTATCCGTCATGGCGGGCTGGCCGCGCAGAAGGCGCCGCGCATCCAGAGCGTGCTCGCCGCCGTGCGCGAGCGGACGGGCGGCTTCGACATCGCCTTCCTCGCCGAGAGGCCCCTGGCCGAGGCGAAGGAGTGGCTTCGCTCGCTGCCAGGCGTCGGCCCCAAGACGGCGGCAGTGGTGCTCAGCTTCTCCCTGGGCCGTCCCGCCTTTGCGGTCGATACGCACATCCACCGCGTCGCGCGGCGGCTCGGCCTCATCGGCCCCAAAGTGAGCGCGGACGCGGCACATGACATCCTCGAGGACGCCATCGAGCCGGAGCGCGTCTTCCCCGCCCACGTCTACCTCATCACCCATGGGCGCCGCGTTTGCAAGGCGCAGCGTCCGCTGTGCGGCGCTTGCGTCCTGGCCGAGCGTTGCGTAGAACGCCCCGATCTGGAGGCCAAAGGGTTGACCGCGCGCCCCGGCACCGGCGTGCCTTCCCCGGAGCTGGCCGCCAAGCCGCTATGACGTCGCCCCTCTACGCCGCCAATGTCGCCGCCCTGCTCGATCGCCTGTGCGCCGAGCATGGGCTGGCTGTGCCCTGCCTCGAGTGGTCGCAGCGGATGCGCCGCTCGCTTGGCCGCGCCTTCAGCCGTCCGCCCACCATCCGCCTGTCTGCCTGGCTGGACGAAGAGCAGGCGTCGGCGACGCTGCGCCATGAACTGGCCCATGTCGCCGTCTACGCGCAGGCGAAGAAGGGGCGCAAGGAAGCGCCCCACGGCCCGCTGTGGCGCGAGTGGTGCGAACGCCTCGGCGCGAGCGCCGCTCGCGATCCTCCCGCCAACGCCGCGCCCAGCTCCGCCGCCGCGACGGGCCTGGTGTGCGACGCCTGCGGTCAGCGCTTCGTGCGCCGCCGCGTAATCCGCGGCCTCTACCACGGCGATTGCGGCCCGCGCCGCGGCCGCCTCCGCCGCGTGCTGCGCGGCGACTACGCCGAGGTGACACGCTGGGCCAACGCGCCTAGAGAGGAGCAGCTCGCGCTGCCCGGCGTCGGGGGAGCTGCCCCAAGCGTCCCGGCCTAGGCGCAGCCCGCGGTCCGCTCCTTCCCCCGCAGGGACAGGTTTCAAATCTGCCCTCACCACGCGACTCGCAAGGCAGCCATAAGCCCTGTTTGCCGCGCGCGTTGCGCGCAAGACCACTTGGCAGACACGCGGCGGAACGCTAGTATGGCGTGTGCGGCGATAGGCCGTAGAAAGGGGGTGATCCAGTAGTGTTACCGAAACGAAACCGCACTGCTGCGTCACCCGCTGCCCGCCGGTAGGGACCGCCGCGGTCGAAGGCGGTCACCGGCGCCTATGCTCGTTGGGCCTCCCGGCAGGGGCTCGCGAGGGCGCAGCAGGTGCGGCTCCCCTCCGCAGAGGGGAGTGATGAGCGGGTGCCTCGCCCCGGTCAACCGGAGCGGGGCGCTCCTGCGTTAAAGCGCGGATGCGCGGCCCGCGAATTCGCCTCGCAGCCCCGGCGTGCGATAATCCACCGCGATGGCTATCCGCATCGGCATAGGTTCTCCGTCGCCCATGGCGCGCGAGGGGCGCGAGACCTTCCTGCGTTACCTGGACGCGTTGGAGGCGCAAGGGTGGGACTCGGTGTGGTTCACCGACCGCATCGTCGGCCCGGCGTGGGTGGTCGACCCGCTCGCGGCGATGGCGATGGCGGCGGCGCGCACCGAGCGTCTCAAGTTCGGCACGGGCGTGCTGCTGATGTCCATGCGCAGCCCCGTCGCCGCCGCGCGTGCGTTGGCCACCATCGACCACCTGTCCGGCGGGCGCATCGCCTCCGTCGGCGTGGGCGTCGGGCAGGAGTCCACGCTGGAGTACGACGCGATGGGCGTGCGCAAGCGCGAGCGCGGCTCGCGCCTCGACGAGGCCATCCGCGTTATGCGCCGCCTCTGGGCCGAGGAGCGCGTTACCTTCGAAGGCGACTATCAGCGCGTCGCCGACGCGGGCGTGACGCCCCGGCCGCCGCGCGGATTCATCCCCATCTGGATCGGCGGCAGGACGGAGCCCGCATTCCGCCGCGCGGGGCGCCTCGGCGACGGCTGGCTGCCCTCGCAGGTGCTCCCCGAGGACTGCGTGGCGGGAATCGCGCGCATCAATGGCTACGCCGAGGCGGCGGGGCGCTCCATCCCGGACGATCACTACGGCGTGCAGCTGGGCGCCTATATCGTCGAGCGCGGCGCCGTCCCGATGGACAAAGTGGAGCGCCACCTGCTGCGCCGCCGGACGGACGTGAGCATCGAGGCGCTGAACCTTCTTGGCACGGCGGAGCAGATAACCGCCCGCATCCGCGAGTACGTGGACGCGGGCATCACCAAGTTCGTGCTGAACCCCGCCTGCCCGCCGGATGAGGTCTTCGACCAGATGGCGGCGCTGGCGGAGGCGGTAGTGCAGCCATTCCACGCGGAGCGTGCGCGCGTATGAAGACAGGCATCGTCAATGTCACCGGCTACGCAGGCGTCGAGTTGGCGCGCATCCTGCATCGCCATCCTGAGGCCGACCTGGTGAGCGTCACCGGCAGGTCGGCGGCGGGTCAGCGGCTTGGCGACGTCTTTCCCCACCTCGACGATGTGGAGCTAGCCATCGAGCCGGAGATCGGTGCCAGCGTAGACGTGGTCTTCTCGGCGCTGCCGCAGGTCGCCTCCGCCGAGGCGTGCGTTCCGTTCGTGCGGAGCGGCGTGAAGGTGATCGATATCAGCGCCGACTTCCGCCTGCATGACCCCGCCGTTTACCGCGACTGGTACGGCGCCGACCATCCCGCGCCCGACCTGCTGGAGATGTCGGTCTACGGGCTGACGGAGCTCGACCGCGAGGGTGTGGCGGGCGCGGCGCTGGTGGCCAACCCCGGCTGCTACCCCACCGGCGCGCTTCTGGCCCTCGCCCCGGCGGCTAAGGCGGGCCTCATCACGGAGCGCGTCATCGTGGACGCCAAGTCGGGCGTCTCCGGCGCGGGCAGAGGACTGAGCCTCACTACGCACTTCAGCGAGGTGAACGAGAATGTCTTCGCCTACGGCGTCGACGGCCATCGCCACCTGCCGGAGATTACGCAGGAGCTGCGCCGCCTGCGCCCCGGCTACGAGCCGGAAGTCATCTTCATCCCCCACCTCATCCCAATGACGCGCGGCATCCTCGACAGCGTCTACGCCGACTTCGCCGACGGCGCCTTCGCCTCCCCCGAGCAGGCGAAGGCGGAGGTGCAAGCGCTCTATCGCGACTTCTACCAAGACGACCCCTTCGTGAGGGTGGTGGGCGCCTCGCCTCAGACGAAGCAGACGTGGGGCAACAACCATTGCCTCGTCTACCCCACCGTCGACCAACGCACCGGGCGGTTGATGGTGTTCGCGGCGCTCGACAACCTGGTGAAGGGCGCCGCTGGCCAGGCCGTCCAGAACATGAACCTGATGTTCGGCCTGCCGGAAGAGGCGGGCCTGGAGCAGTTGGCGCTCTACCCGTGAGGCGCACGGGCGCGCATCTCGCGCCTGTCCCTGCGTGAACGCGCCGTTGCGATGTGCGACAATGGCGGAGCGCGCCCCCATCGTCTAGAGGCCTAGGACGCCACCCTTTCAAGGTGGAGATCAGGGGTTCGAATCCCCTTGGGGGCGCCACGCGCCGAATGGGCGCACGCCCTCCTCCGCGCCGCGCTACAATCCCGCCTATGCGCTTTCTCCGCCTGCCCTCCTTCTACGGCTGGTACGTCGTCGCGGCGATCTTCTTCGTCTCGATGACGGCGATCGGGTCGCGGCAGGCTTTCGGCCTGTTCGTGAACCCGTGGTCGAAGGAGTTCGGCGTCTCCGTCGCCACCATCTCCGCCATCTCCTCCGTCGGCTGGGTCATCAACGGCCTCGCGCAGCCGGTGGTCGGGCGATTGACCGACCGCTACGGCGGACGCGTGACAATGGGCACGAGTCTGCTGATTCTGGGCGTAGGGACGGCCATCCTCAGCGTCGCGCCCAACATCTGGGTGCTCGGCTTCATCCACGCCGCCGTCATCTCCTTCGCTGTGGGCGGCGTGATGTTCACGCCCTCGACCACCGTCATCGCGCGATGGTTCCGGCGCAAGCGCGGCACGGCCATGGGCATCCTGGCCGCGGGAGGCTCCTTCGGCGGCATCCTGGGCGTTCCCTTCCTGGCCTATCTACTGCTGCTGACCAACTGGCGGCTTACGTGGGGCATCGTGGCGGCAGTCATGCTCCTTCTCGCGCTGCCGTTGCTGCTGCTCGTGGTCAGGAACGACCCTTGGCAACTGGGGTTGCAGCCCGACGGAGAGACCGCCGAAGAGGCCCGTCGGGCCGGACCGCAGCGCCTCGGCCCGCTGACGGTGGAGCGCTGGCCGCAGTGCTTCCGCTCCGCCCCGCTGTGGCTGCTGGGAATGAGCTACGTCGTGTGCGGCATCACCACGGCGATGGTGGCGACGCACTTCGTGCCCTATGCCGAAAACGAAGGCATCTCGGCCAGCACGGCGGCCTTGGCCTTTGGCCTGCTGAGCGCGATGAACCTGATGGGCGTCATCGGCGCGGGCTGGCTCTCCGACCGTATGCCGCGCAAGAACATCCTGACGGCTATCTACTGGACGCGCGGCTTGGGGTTCCTGCTGCTGGCCTTCCTGCCCGCGGGAGTCGGCATCTGGGCATTCGCGGCAGTGGCGGGCATATCGTGGCTGGCCACCGTCCCGTTGACCTCCGCCTTGGCGTCGGAGATCTACGGGGTGAAGAATATGGGCGCCATCGTGGGCATCCTGACGATGGTTCACCAGTTCGGCGGCGCGGCGGCGGTCTTCTTGGCGGGCGTCTCCTTCGACGTCCTCGGCTCCTACACGCCCGCCTTTGCCGGCGCGGCGGCCACCCTCGTCGTTGCGGGCGTAACCGCGTCCCTCGTGCAGGAGCGGCTGACCTCCGCCCGCTACGTCGGCGTCGCGCTCGCCCCTGCGGAGGCCTAGCCCGTGCGCTCGCCCCCGCTCCACCACAGCGAGCCAGTCGACCCGACCCTGCTCGATTGGATACTGCACCAGGTCGATCGCCTCTTGCCCTTCGACCCCGTGGTTGGAGTAGCGATCGGCGGCGTGCTGCTGCTGGCGGCGCCCGCCGTGCTCGCGGCGCTTGCGGTGCGGCACGCGCGGCGGAGGGCGGGCAGGGCATGATTCGCGTAACCCCGTCCATCGCCATCGCTGAGTACGAGTTGGAGTTTCACTTCATCCGCTCGCCCGGGCCTGGCGGTCAGAACGTGAACAGCGTCTCCACGGCGGCGCAGCTGCGCTTCGACGCGGCCAACTCGCCCTCGCTCCCGGACGAAGTGCGCCGCCGCCTGCGCGGCGTCGCCGGCCGGCGGGTGAACGCGGCGGGGGGTGTCGTGATCACCCCGCGCCGCTTCCGCAGCCAGGACGCGAACCGCGCCGACGCCGTGGCGCGCCTCGTCAACCTTGTGCGCCGCGCCGCCGAGCGCCCCCGCCGCCTGCCCACGGCGCCGACCCCGCAGTCGGTCGAGCGCCGCCTCGACGCCAAGCGCCGCCGCTCGCGCACCAAACAGCAGCGCCAAGCGCCTGAGGACGCCTAGCGCGGGCGGTAGTTTGGGATTACGCTATCCGTATGGAACGACCGGTGCTTCCCGAATGGAGCGGCGATAAGCTCCGCTACGTCGGCCCCCTGCAGACCTGCTGGAAGCTGGGCTACACCTTCTCGCACCGCCGTCAGCCCGCCGAGGACTACTACTCCGCCTCCATCAGCGCGCGCGTCTCGCTCCAGGACGGCGAGACCGCCCCCGCGCGCTTCCACTTCGGGAGCGAGCGCGAGGCGGCGGAGTCCGTCAAGGCGATGGCGGTGGAGTTGGGCGCGGACGATGTGGGCGTTACGCTCGTCGACCCGTACTACGTGTACGAAGGCGAGGAGGTGGAACACCGCTACGCGGTCGTGATGGCGTTCGAGATGGACTACGAGACCATCAAGGACGTTCCGTGGGAGACGAACTGGGAATGGCTGCGCGTGTACGACCAGGCGTCGCGCACGGCCGTCGCCCTTGCCGAGCGCATCCGCGGCATGGGCTATCCCGCGCGCGCCCACACCTTGCGGGGCGAGCAACTGGCGATGATTCCGCACGCCTACGCCGCCGGCCTCGGCGAGTTGGGCAAGCACGGCTCGCTCATCAACCGGCGGCTCGGCTCGATGTTCCGCCTCGCCGTCGTAACCACTGACCTGCCGATGGCTCCGGACACGCCGCGCGACGAGGGCATCGACGACTTCTGCTCCAAGTGCCAAATGTGCACGCAGTTCTGCCCGGGCGAGGCGATCGCGCCGGAGAAACAGGACGTGCGCGGCGTGATGAAGTGGGTAGTGGAGACTGAGAAGTGCGCGCCCTATTGGGCGTCCTACGAGGCGTGCGGCATCTGCCTGCAAGTCTGCCCGTGGAACGCCGGGGCGCTCGGCGGCGTGTGGAAGCGCATGTATATGGACGCCGTCCACCGCGAGAAGCCCGCCGACCTCGTCGCCAAACTCCAAGGCGGCGTTCAGAAGGCGTGGTCGCTGATAGAGCGCCCCACCGCCGCGGGGTAGCATTGCGCGGGGGGACGCCATGGCGCGAATCGTCCTTGTCATAGAAGACGAAGAGAACCTGCGCGAGACTATCCGCCACAACCTCGAGCGCGAGGGGTTCGACGCGCGCACCGCCGCCGACGGCGAAGCGGGCCTGGAGGCCGCGCTAAGCGTGCGCCCCGACGTGGTCGTGCTCGACCTTATGCTGCCTCAACTGGATGGGCTGGAGGTGTGCCGCGCGCTGCGCAGGCGCTCCAACGTGCCTATCCTGATGCTTACCGCTAAGGGCGAGGAGATCGACAAGGTGGTCGGCCTCGAGTTGGGCGCTGACGACTACGTTACCAAGCCGGTGGGCATGCGCGAACTGATGGCGCGCGTGCGCGCACTGCTTCGCCGCCCGCACGAGGCGAGCGCAGGAGCGAAATCCGCTGAAGTCCTGCGCGCGGGCGACCTGGAGGTGGACCGCGCCGCGCACGTGGTGCGGAAGGCGGGCGCGCCTATCGAGGTGCGCCCCCGCGAGTTCGACCTGCTGGCGCTGCTGGTGAGCAACCCCGGCCGCGCCTACACCCGCGAGCAGATTCTCTCCTCGCTCTGGGGGCACAACTACGTTGGCGATGAACGCACCGTCGACGTGCACGTCCGCTGGCTGCGTGAGAAGATCGAGGACAACCCCGCGCAACCCAAGCGCATCGTTACGCTGCGGGGCGTGGGCTACCGCTTCGACGGATGAAACTCCCAACCTCGCTCGACCGCCGCCTCTCCCTGACCTACGCCGTGATGGTCACCGCCCTGGCGCTGGCCGTCTTCATTGTTAGCGCGGCGGCCAGGGAGTGGGCGCCCATCGCCGCAACGGTCGTGGCGTGGGCGTTGGCCATGGGCGTCGGGCTGTGGCTCCTCGGCCGCATCACCGAACGGACGATGGCATCGCTCCGCATCGTCACCGCCTCCGCCGAGCGCCTCGCGAGCGGCGCCTCCGCCGACGCAGCCAGACACGACGAGGCCCGCCGTCTGCGCGACGCTCTCAACCGCGTCGCCGAGCGCCATCGCGTTCTGACCGCCGCGCTGGAGGCCGAACGCCTGCGCAGCGCCGCGCTCATCGCAGGAGTGGCCGACGGCGCGCTAGTGGTCGATGGCGCCAACCGCATCATGCTGGCCAACGCCGCCGCGTGCGCTCTGCTCGCCATCGACCAAGCCAGCGTCGCCTCCGGAGAGGCGCTGCTCCGCGACCACGACCTACAGTTGCTCACGGCGGCATGCCGCTCCCACACTGCGCGGCGCGCGG
>JAGWBE010000046.1 GCA_021296055.1 Dehalococcoidia bacterium
CGGCAGCGGTTGGGTGGAAAACGTATCGTGGTCGCCGGACGGCCAATTGTTGGCGGCCTCGTGCTCCCGGCAGGTTTGCGCGTATGACGCGGACGGAGCGGAGGTTTGGCGGTCTGACGATCACCCCAGCACCGTCAGCGCCATCGCCTGGTCGAGCATAGGGGAGCTGGCGACGGCCTGTTACGGCCGAGTGACGTTCTTCGACCCTTCCACCGGCTCGCTTCGCCAGAAGATGGAGTGGCAGGGATCCTTGGTGTCGATGGTGTTGAGCCCGAACGGGGGCATCGTGGCCTGCGGCAGCCAGGACAACACGGTGCACTTCTGGCGTCGGTCCACGGAAGAGGACTCCATGATGTCAGGGTATCCCGGCAAGCCGTCGGCCCTGGCTTTCGATAGCGCCGGCGCCCTTTTGGCCACCGGTGGCGGAGAGGCGGTCACGGTTTGGAGCTTCCGGAGAAAGGGGCCCGAAGGCACGCGGCCCGGCGTTCTGAAGTTTCATATTGAACCCATAACGACGCTTGCCTTCGCTCCCGGCGTGAGGCGCCTGGCATCGGGAGGCCGCGATGGCGCCGTGGTTGTGTGGTCGCTGCAGAAAAATGGAAACGGCAGCCCGATTGGGGCCGAAGACGTGGGGGGCTCAGTGGCCGAATTGTACTGGCGGCCTGACGGGGACGGGCTTGCCGCCCTCGACGCGCGGGGTGGCGTTACGGTTTGGCGGATTGGACCAGTAAAGGGCCGAAGCAGCCGCCCCCGCGCGGCACAGCGCACCAGTTCGAGTGGCGGCTGACCCTCCCCCACCCATCGAGCAATCACACCTGGCGCGCCTGAGCCCGTGCCAGGCGCCGATTCGAAAGCAACCCTGCATACACGGAACGGACGGATCCCCGGGCATCGGACCCCGTCGCCAGCAGCAAGTCATCGCCGAACAGGAGGCGGTGAACATCGAGTTGCAGGAGCGTGCGGCACGGTTGGAGGCGCAGCTGGCGGGACGGGGGTGGTCCACCGGCTACGCCGGATGTGGCCCCAGAAGGGAACAGCTGCTTCATAGACTGTTTCCCAGCGGTTCGAGTCCCTGCTGCCCTTCGCCTCAGCGGCAGTGCCTTAAGAGGATTTCCCTATAGGACCGACCTACCCCAGCTGTACTAACTCAAAGCGGCTGGCTGATGTTCATACCGCCTGCCTCCCTCACAACGGCATTCATGCCGAAGGAGTTCCTCACCGGATGGTTCAAGTGGGCGGTTCACGAGAACGGCAGCGGCACGGCGGCGCCGGTGTTCGCCTTCGGGCAGGCGCCGGAGCCGAACTTCTCGACGCAGGGCATCGCGGCGTCGGCGGACACAGCGATTGCGTCGCAGGCGACGGGCCTGGCGCCGCCCCCAACCCTTGCCCCCGCGCCCCCCGCCCCGGTAGCCTTACGCTGTCCCGCCTCCGGCAGGGCGCCCAGGCAAACCCGTGAAGACCGAGACGCCGCCCATCTCACGCATCGAACGCTCCGCGCGCCTCTTGGCGGCTGCGTGCGCCGCAACCCTGCTGGCCGCCTTGGCGATGGCGCTCCAGAGCGCGGCGCCCGTCGCGGCGCAGCAGGCGGACGAGTGCGCGCCGATCGAGCTGGGCGCGCTGGGGGAGAACGGGCAGGACACGCTGCGGGCGGAGGGGCGGTGGACGACAAGCGACTGCGATTCGCGCTTCCGGGCTGCTAACGATGCCCATGCCTATCGCTTCGAGGTGGTCCAGGACGCGCGGGTCAGGATTGACCTGATTTCCGCAGAAGGAGACTCCTTCCTCTATCTGCTGGCTGAAGATGAACGCCGCCTCGCGGACAACGATGACGGCGGCGCAGGCCTCGACGCGCGGATCGAGCGCGACCTGACGCCCGGCGCGTACATAGTCGAGGCGACCACGGTCGGCGGGCGCAGCCGCGGCCCGGCGGACTTCCGCCTCTCCGTCAGCCGTGTCACGGGTTGCGAGCCGGTCCCCTTAGGCTCGCTGAGGCCGGGCCTAGATCTGACCGCATCGGGATCATGGACGCTCGACACCTGCGGCTCACGCTTCGTAGTGGAGCACCCGGCCCACGGCTATCTGTTCGATCTGCCCCAGGGCGGCCGCGTGCGCATTGACCTGACCTCGGAAAACGGCGACCCCGTGCTATCGCTCGTCTCCACCTCTGCCGGCTTGATCGCCGCGAACGACGACGGCGGCGAGCGGCGCAACTCCCGCATCGAGCGCTACCTCGAGCCGGGCGTCTATCTGCTGGAGGCGACCACCTACCTGGAGCGCGACTATCAACCGCTGATGGCCGACTTCACCCTTGTGGTCCACCTCGTGGACGAGAAGGCGAGCCACGACAGCTTCCTGCTGAAAATCGAGGAGGTCCATACGGCGGAGCACGTGGTCGCGGGTCAACCGTTCCCGGTTCACTATCGCGTGGGCAACCTGGGCCGCGGCGGCCTGGCGGACGTTGGCGGAAACGCGGTGGTCTACGTGGTGGGCGCGCGCGTGTTTGATCGCACCGCCTCGATAGCCGCGTCGGAGATGCGGTGGCAAGCCGGAGTCTCCTATCACACAGGCCCCTCGACGGCCAACTCCGCAAGCGTCTCGATAGGCGAGATAGCGCCGTTTGAGGTAACGCTCGGGGGCCACGGCCCCTCGTGGGTGTTCGTCGGGGTCATCACCTACGACAAGGACGGTGAAGAGCGGGGATTCCACGGCTTGTGGCATAACCTGACGGCGCTGAGCGGGCTCGTCTTCGACGCCGTGACCGTCCAGGTGGACGGCGAAGAGTACGAGGTTGCCGCCGTAGCCGACGCGGAGGGCGTGGTGACGACCTCGGTGATCGCTGCCGCCGATCCGGACGCGGAGGTGGACGACGAGACTCGGGCCAAGGCGGTCTACGCCGCCGGGGCGCTGACGCAGCTCCTCGAAGGCGCCCTCCAACGCCCCGCGCTCGCCGGCCTGCCGACCGACGCGCAGCCCGCTGCGGTGAGCGTCTCCGACCCATCGTCCGGCGCGATGCTCCGCCTGCTCGGCGGTCAGTACGCCGACGCCCTCGCCGCGTCGGGCTTGCCCGCGTCGCTCGCTGGAGGCGAGGCGGTGAACCCCGTTGCCGTGGAAGACCTGCTGCATGGGATGGGCGAGATGGCCGAGGCGCGCTACGCGGCGCTGGCGGCGTCGTGGCGCGGCCTGCAAGACCGCGTGGAGGGCGGGGCCGCCCTCTCCTTCGCCGAGGCGCGGGCGCTCCATGCTCAGCTCGTCTACGCCGAGCGGATTATCGCGCCGCTGGCGGCGGCCGGGGAGGCGGCAGCGGCGGCGCGGGAAGCAGAGGAGGGCTGGGGCGCCCCCGCCGTTCAGCAGATGACGAGCGAGTTGGCGGGGCAGGGTTCCTGCGCGGGCGCTCGCGGCGCCCTGCGCGCCGCCTTGGCGGCCTCGGGCGCGGCGAACGCCGAGGCGCTGCTGGGCCTGGACGCTGAGATGCGCGCGGCGCTGCCCGCCTACGCCTCGGCCATCGACGCCGCCCTCTGCGGCGCGCTGGCCGCCGACGATGACAATGCCCGTTTCTTAGAGACCCTTGGCATTGGCGACAGCGCCGACGCGCTCGGGCTCACCGGCGAGGAGCAGCCTGCGGAGACGCAACCAGCCCCGCCGCCTCAGCGCCTGCGCATCGTGGCCAGGCTCGCCGAGGACGGGCGCGTCGAGCACGGCGTGGAGTTGGCGGGCGGCGAGGTGGCGCTGCCGACACAGCGATACCTGCCCGCCGACGCTGCTGTGGGCGCGTGGCGCGTCAGCAGCGCCGTCGAGGTGGACGGCGCGTCTATCGGCAAGATCCGCACCCGCCGCCTGGCCGACGGACGCTTGGAGCTCGGCTTCCTGCGAGCCGACGGGGAGTGGATCGCGCCCGCCGTGCGCTTCCTCCCGGCCGCGCTGCCCCAAGGCGTGTGGTTCCGCAGCGGCGAGATCGAGGCGCCGCCGCCCGATTCGGAGTAGGCGGTACGCCTCGGCAAGAAGTTTCGGCAGCGCCTAGCCTTAGGCGGATTCCCCGGTGTAGAAAGCAGTGGTGCGCTTTGCCGCCGCGTGGGCGGCGCCGGGGGGTGTTCCGGCGGCGGCTGACGCTTGTCCCCAAGCCTCGCTGCTGGCCGCGATGAACGCCTTGGCTTGGGGCGACGCGGCGAACTCCGCCTCGTCCGGCTTAGGCGCGGTCGGTTGCGCGAAGTAGAGCGCGAGGCCCGCCAGGGCCAACTCCCAGCCGGCGCCGACGGCGCCAGGCCCGTAGGCGTTCCAGTGTTCCGAAAGGTGCGCGGCGTGCGTGAGGATAAGGCGCGCGCGGCCGGGGGCTTCGTCCGAGAGGCGCGCCTCCAGCCAGCTCACGTCCTCGCCGAACTCCCAGGTGAGGGCGAAGTGCGACAGGCGCTCGCAAGCTTCGATCGCGCCGCCCGCGTTGCCCTCCAATTGGTAGCGCCCGCCGGCTTCCAGATCGCCGCTGATCGGCAGGAACCAGCGCGGGATGCGCTCGGGGTTCGTCACGGCGTCCCACAGGTCATCGAACGTGGTCGAGTAGATGCGCGAGAGCGTGACCGCGCGGGCGGGTTGGCCGCCGCGCTCCAAAGCCGATACGGAGCGCTCCACCGCGCTCAGGTGCGTTTCTACGTCGAAGTCCAGGATCCCTCCTTGCTCCGCTTTTCGCCCTGATAGTCCGCGCGCTGATGCATACGGCGCTCATTGCCGCGCCGCCGCGCCGGATAGGATACTGCGCGTCGGCAGACCGCCGCGTCCGCAGACGGTCGGGGCAGGGGAGTGTGCGCCTATGGGCATCGCAAAGCGCCTCGTCGCCGTCTACCTCATCCTCACCGCCGCCGCAGTGGCGCTGCTCCTTGCCGCTACGCCGCTGATCCACGACGGCTCCGAAGAGTATCCGCTGTGGCAGATACTGAATTGGTTCATGGCCGCGGGAATCGTCATAGCCGCGGCCGCCAACGTCCGGCGCTGGATGGAGCGCGACCCGAACGAGACCAACGCTGTGGAATACCTGCGGGTGGCGTTCGCCTTCTACGGCGTCATCGTCCTGGCCGTCATCTTCTGCTGGAATTGGTTCTGGACGCTGAATCCCGACAGCGAGACGGGCGGGGCGATTACCTCCCACCTCATCCACTTTCCGATGATGAATATGCTGTACGTCATCATCGCCTTCGGCGTTGCGCGTCGCTTGTGGAAGAGCGCGGACGAAGCCGCGTAGGCGCGAGCGCGCCGCCGTGCGGTTGACCGCCGCCGCCGCGCTGGGATAATGGCGCTAGGCCGGGGCTCCCGGCCGATGGAGGCGCGAGGCAACAGTGGCGGCGACTTCCGGAAACCCGAAATATGAGGCGCACGAAGCGCCGCCGCTGCTCGTCTCCGTCGGATTCGGCCTCCAGTTCGCGATCATCGCCTCGGCCACGCTGCTGATAACCCCGGTCGTCGTCGCCAAAGCGGCGGGGCAGGACGACGCCTACCTGGCGTGGATGGTCTTCGCCTCGTTGCTGGTGGTGGGGCTGGCGACGTTCATCCAAGTGCGGCGGCTGGGGTTCGTGGGCGCGGGCGCGGTGCTGCCTATGACCACGGCGCCCTTCGCCATTCCCTTCTGCATCAGCGCCCTCGTGGACGGCGGCCCGGCCACGCTCACCACGCTCATCTTGGTTACGGGCGTATTCCAGGTGGCCATCTCCAAGTGGCTCTCACTCCTCCGCCGCATCGTCACCCCGATGGTCGGCGGCACGGTGTTGATGATTCTCTCCGTTACCCTGGCGTCCGTCGTGTTCGGCCTGCTGAACGAGGCCTCCGCCGCCGAGCCGACCGCTGCGCCGCTGACCGCGCTGGCCACGCTGGTGGTCGTCGCGGGGTTAGTGCTGCGCGGGTCGCCCGTCCTGCGCCTGTGGGCGCCCGTGATTGGCATCGCAGCGGGATGCATAGTGGCCGCCGCGCTGGGCATCTACGACGCGAGCCTGGCCGCTCGCGCCGCGTGGGTGGGGTTGCCGTCCTTCTGGCCCGGGTTTGGGTTGGACTTCAGCGTTGACTTCTGGACGCTCCTGCCCGCCTTCCTCTTCCTGGGCATCATCATCTCCATCCAGGTGAACGGGGAATCGATCACGCTGCAACGCGCCGCTTGGCGGGAGCAGCGGGCGATCGACTTCCGCGAGGTGCAAGGCTCGCTATCCGGCGGGGCGGCGGCCAACCTGATGGCGGGGGCGGCGGGAGCCGTGCCGATCATCGTCAACTCCGGCGGCTCATCCTTCATCCAGGCCACCGGCGTCGCGTCCCGGCGCGTGGGCTACTGCATGGCCGCCGTCTTCATCATCCTCGCGTTCGTCCCCAAGGCGTCCGGGCTCCTCAGCACCATCCCCGGCCCGGTCATGACGGGCTACCTCATTCTGGTGACGGGCACGCTGTTCGTCGAGGGCGCCCGGACGGTAGTGCAGACGGAGCGCGATCGCCAGAAGCTGACGGTGGCGGGCATCTCCTACTGGATCGCCGCCGCGTTCCAGTTCGGTCTGTTCGCGCTGCCGAACCTGGGCCACGTTTGGGGCGCGCTGCTCAAGAGCGGCGTGACCACCGGCGGCATCACCGTCGTCGTGATGATCCTCTTCCTCGAAGTCACCAGTCCGCGCCGCATGCGGTTCCAAGCGCCGCTGCACGCGGACTCGCTCCCCGACCTCAACGCCTTCGTCGCCAAGTTCGCGGCGCGCCGGGGATGGGGGCCGCAGGTGGTGTCGCGCCTCGAGGCCGTCGCGGAGGAGACGCTGCTCACCTTAGCGCCGTTGGACTTCTCCGCCGATGCCTTGGACGACGACGGAGATGAGGCGAATCAGCGCCGCTTGGTGGTGCTGGCGCTAGCCGACGGCCAAGCAGCGGAGCTGGAGTTCATCGGCGGCGCGAACCAGGGG
>JAGWBE010000047.1:0-617 GCA_021296055.1 Dehalococcoidia bacterium
GGAGCCGCGTCGAGCGCTGCCTGGCGCAGGTTGGCGACATGGAGCGCGCGCTCCACCGCATGGGCGCGGGCGCGGCGCCCCCGCGCGAAGTGGCCGCCCTGCGCCGCGCGCTGGAGCAGGCGCCGCCGCTGCGAGAGGTCATCGCCGAGGCGGGCGACTGGCTGGCTTGGCTGTGGGACGGGCTCGACCCGTGCGCGGAGGCGGTCGCCCTCATCGCGGCGGCGTTGGCGGACGAGCCGCAAGGAGAGCCGGGGCAGGGCGGGGTGATCCGCCAAGGATTCTCGCGGGAACTGGACGAGTTGCGCGGAGCGTCCACCGACGCGCGGGCGTACATCGCGGGCCTGGAGAAGCGCGAGCGCGAGCGCAGCGGCATCCCCAGCCTGAAGGTGGGCTACAACAAGGTGTTCGGCTACTACCTGGAGGTCACCAATCCTCACCTGGCGCGCGTCCCTGACGACTACATCCGCCGCCAGACGCTGACCAACGGGGAGCGCTTCTACACGCCGGAGCTCAAGGAGTACGAGAGCCGCGTTCTGAACGCGCGCGAGCGCATGGAGGAATTGGAGGGCGCGCTGTACCGTCAGCTGTGCCGTCAGGTGGCGGGAATGGCGGAGGCC
>JAGWBE010000047.1:687-2176 GCA_021296055.1 Dehalococcoidia bacterium
CGCTGGACGACGGAGGCGCCATCGAGGTGCGCGGCGGCCGCCACCCGGTCGTCGAGCGGCTGCTCGCCGCGGGGGAGTTCGTCCCCAACGACCTCGCCCTCTCGCGGGACGAGCGCCAAGTGCTGGTGGTTACGGGGCCGAATATGGCGGGCAAGTCCACCTATCTGCGCCAAGCCGCCCTCATCGTGCTGCTGGCGCAGGTAGGCTCGTTCGTGCCTGCCGACTCCGCGCGCATCGGCATGGTGGATCGCATCTTCACGCGCGTGGGACTCCAAGACGACCTGGGCGCGGGGCAGTCCACTTTCATGGTGGAGATGGTGGAGACGGCGGGCATCCTCCATCAGGCCACGGGGCGCTCGCTGGTGGTTCTGGACGAGATCGGCCGGGGCACATCCACCTACGACGGACTGTCCATCGCGCAGGCCGTCGCCGAGCACGTCCACAACGACCCGCGCCTCGGCTGCCGCACGCTCTTCGCCACCCACTACCACGAGTTGACCGAGCTGGCCGCGCGCCTGCCCCGCGTCCACAATTGCAGCGTCGCCGTCGCCGAGCAGGGCGGCGACGTCGTCTTCCTGCACCGCATCGCGCCCGGCGGCGCAGACCGCTCCTACGGCGTGCACGTGGCGCAACTGGCGGGGATGCCGCGGCCCGTGCTCCAACGCGCGTGGGAGTTGCTCGCGGCGCACGAGGGGGAGCGCGGCGCCGGGGCAGGACAGGGCGTCGCGCAGCGCCGGGGCGCGCCCCAGGCGGCGGGCATGCAGCTGGGCCTGTTCGCCGAACCGCCGCCTTCGCCCGTGGTCGAGGAGTTGCTAGCGCTCGACCTGAACGCCGTCTCTCCCATCGAGGCCCTCAACCGCCTCTACGCGCTCCAAGCCCTCGCCCGCAACGCCGACGGCGGCGGGGAGCGCTAACCATGCGCTGGGGCGGAGCATCGCGGCGCGACCTGCGCCAATCGTCGAATCGGGGCACGGGAGACGACCATCTCTTCGAGTTGGAGGGCGTCAGCCGCATCACCATCTTCGTGCCGCGCCATCACAAGATGAAGGGCTATCGCGAGCTGAAGGCGCTGCTGGAGGCCGCCGGCTGCCAGGTGACCTACCCATCGCAAGCCCCTACTGCCCTGCGGGAGGCGCCCGGCCCGCAGTACCACGCAGTGAACGTGGAGTCGGCGGACCGCATGCCCCCTGAGGCCGTCAAGGCCGCCCACCGCTGGGCCCACCGGCGCGACCTGCTCCACTCCTTCTTCCGCCCCCTCTAGCCTCCGCTCCCACTCCCGTTCGCCCTGAGGGAACTCGAAGGGCGCCCCCTCTTCTCCGTCGTTCCTGCTCCCCATCCGTCACCCCCGCGAAAGCGGGGGCCTCGACGTAAGGCGCCCCGCATCCCCCGGCCCCCTCTCGACGCACACGGCGAAGGGCCGGGCGGCCTCCCCTCTCCGCTTACCCTGAGGCCCCCGGAGGGTCGCCCTGAGGGAACCCGTAAGGCCCCC
>JAGWBE010000047.1:2489-8958 GCA_021296055.1 Dehalococcoidia bacterium
GAGGGGCGGCCAGCCCCTCGGCTGGGGGCGTGGGGGTATCCCCCACAAAGGTTTTTTTAACCTTCTTGGGATGGAAGGCGGGAGCGACGGCAAGAGCCGTCGCGCTACTCGCCCGCCGCCTCGCGCTCTTCGCGCAGGAGCGCCTCGGCCTGCTCAACTAGCGCGGCTTCGCGGTCGGCGGAAAGCGACCGCGTGCCCAGATAGCGCCGCAGCGCCTCCATAGGCGAGAGGCTGTCCCCGCCGTCCTCGCCCAAGCGCGTGCGGCGAGGATTGCGGACGCGCCGCTCGATCCCCGCGACGGCATGGGCGTGCGCCAGCGCCTCGCGGACGGCGCTCTCGCGGAACGCGCCCGCGTCTGCCGCGTCCATGCTCACGCGTATGCGCACGATGGCGCCCGCGACGCCTTCGGCGCGGCGTATGGCGGTCAGCGCCGCCTCCGTCGGGTCTTGGCCCGCCGCCGCGTCCGCCTCGATGGTGCGCATAGGGCGCGCGTCTACCGGCACGAACTCCACGCCTCGGATACGCTCGCCGCGCGGCGCCGCCGGGTCGAGATCGACGACGCAGAATCCCTTGGCGTCGTCCTCCTCCGAGAAGTCCACCCGCTGCAGGCTGCCCGAGTAGACGACGGGCGGATTGCGCGTCAGCACCTGGTGGCGGTGGACGTGCCCCAGCGCCGCGTAATCGAAGGCCGGGTTGGCGAGCGTGCTGAGCAGCAGCACGTGGTCGTTGCCGAGCATAAGCGACCGCTCGGACGACAGCGCGGCGCCGCTCACCGTGAGGTGTGCGCACAGGAAGGCGGGCAGGGCGGGGTCGAGCGCGTCGGCCTCCGCTTGGAGCATCGCGGCCAGGCGATCTTCCAGCGCACGGTTAATCTCGTCCATCTTCATGCCGCGCGATTCGTCGCGCGCCATGAAGGCCGCCGTGCGTATCCATGGCAACGCGACGACCTGGGCGGGGCCGACCGGGGTCTTCACGCGGTGCGTCCCCAACTCATGGCCCACGACGACGTTCGGCACGTCCAGCGTGGGGAAGATGTCCAGCGCCGTCGCGCGGTTGGGCGCGTGGGGCACGTCGTGGTTGCCGGTAGTCAAGAAGACGGGCACGCCGCCGTTGGCGAGGCGCGCGACGCGGCTGGCGAACTCGCGCTGATGCGTCTGCGAGGGGTCGCGGCTCTTGTAGGCGTCGCCTGCGAACAGCACCAGATCGACGCCGTTGCGCAGCGCATAGTCCACCGCGTAGTCGAACGACGCCAGCAGGTCGAGCATCCGCGTCGACGCGCCCATGTAGCGCGAGCGGTCGTCGCCCGGCGCAAAGTAGTCCGGCAGCGCCGCCAGGTCGGCCTCCGTCGCGGGCCGCGTGTAGTTCTCTACGCCAACGTGGATGTCGGAGAGGTGCAGGATGCGCATAGGGCTGGGCTAGGGCAGGGGAGGGGTCAGTACTCGATGGCCGTCCGCGGCTCCAGCCGCTCCGCCACCGGATCAACCTTGAAGCCGAGGTTCTCAAGCGTGGTCATTCCGATGAGCGGCGGCCCCCCATCCTCGGCCAGCGTAACGAGCACGGGGCTGCGCACGCCGTCCACCTGCGCGTCTGCGACGGCCAGCCGCCTGACGATCTCGCGCCCATCGGCCAGCTCGACCCGCACTTCGCGGACGACCTCCAACCCCAACCGCTCGCCCAGCGCCGCCGGAATCCTGGTGAACGTCGCCCCCGTATCCACGATGCAGCGCAGCGTGTCCGCAGCCGTCGCGCCCGAGATGGTCAACTCCACGTAGGTCTCGCCCATACGGGCAGTCTACACCGGGGCGGCGGGCTAGTCCGCCCATGCCCCCGTGTACACCTCATACCCGAATATGAACATCCCCGACCGGATTGCGCGTAGGCTGTCCCTGCACGTCGAGAAGGGCGAGTTATTGGAGAGAGCGCGACCTCCCGCGGGAGCCTCACAGGCTGTCCCACTCGGCCTCCGCTAGTCCTGCCTGCTGGAGGATAAGCCTGATGATGGGAACCGATACGCCGTCGGAGTGGCGGGCTACCGTTACTCTACGGTTCCCTGGGGCTGCGTAGCGGCATGCGACCCGCGTTGTCGAACCTGGCGGAAACCGGCGCGCTGAAGCTTGCGGATGACCTCTCTGGCCCGCAGAGGCCTAAGCGGCATAGGCAGCCGCCCGCACTCTCACAAAGAGCCCCTCGCCCTCCACAGGCTCCCCCGGCGGCTCCTTACCCTCCAGCGCCAGCGACTCTAAGTGGAACGCCGCCATCTTGTGCAGGCGTTGGAGCGCCCGCTCCGGGTCCCGGCCATAGTCCCCAATGCCAAGCGCAGGGATGGTGACCACCACCTGCTCCGTCTCCGTGTCGCGCTCCACCTGCACTCGATAGTCAACGTAGTCCGTAAGGCAATCCTACACCCGACGCGACCCCATCTCCCGCAATCGCTCCCGCAGCGCCGCCTCCAACTCCGACAGCCCCACGCGCGTCTGCGCCATCGTGTCGCGGTTGCGGATGGTTACCGCGTTGTCCTGCTCCACCGTCTCGAAGTCCACGGTTACGCACAGCGGCGCGCCCACCTCGTCCTGGCGGCGGTAGCGCCGGCCTATGGACTGCGCGTCGTCGTAGGCGGCGGCGAAGGAGCGGCGCAGCGTCGCGTACACCTCCCGCGCGGCGGGCACGAGGCGGTCGTTGCGGCTCAACGGGAGCACGGCCACCTGCACGGGCGCGACGTCGGGGTGGAACCGCAGCACCGTGCGCGTCTCCGTGCCGCCCGAGGCGGTGGGCGCCTGCTCCTCGTCGTAGGCGTCGACGAGGAAGGCCAACGCCGCGCGGTCGGCGCCCAGCGCCGGCTCGATGACGTAGGGCACGTAGCGCTCGTTCGCCTGCTGATCGAAGTAGGCCAACTGCTTGCCGCTCGCCTCGGAGTGGCGGCGCAGGTCGAAGTCCGTGCGGTTCGCTATCCCCTCCAATTCGCCCCATCCCCACGGGAAGCGGTACTCGATATCGGAGGTCGCTTTTGAGTAATGAGAGAGTTCGTCCGCCTCGTGAGCGCGCACGCGCAGATGCTCCGCTCTGACGCCCAGGTCGAGGAACCACTGCCGCCGCTGCTCGATCCAATAGTCGTGGTGGCGCTCGTCCTCATCCGGTCGGACGAAATACTCCATCTCCATCTGCTCGAACTCGCGCGTGCGGAAGATGAAGTTGCCGGGCGTTATCTCGTTGCGGAACGACTTGCCTATCTGCGCGATGCCGAACGGCGGCTTCATCCGCGTCGCGTTCAGCACGTTGTCGAAGTTGATGAAGATGCCCTGCGCCGTCTCCGGCCGCAGCCACGCCTGGCTCGCCTCGTCCTCCACTGGCCCTACGAACGTCTTGAACATCAGGTTGAACATCCGCGGCGCCGACAGCGCCGCGCCGTCGTCCGGGCAGCGCTCCGGGTCGTCGAGGTGGTCGGCGCGGTAGCGCTTGCGGCACTCCGGACACTCGACCAGCGGGTCGGCGAAGCCCGCCGCGTGCCCGCTCGCTTCCCACACCTTGGGATGCTGAAGGATGGCGCTGTCAAGGCCGACAACGTCGTCGCGCTCCGTAACCATCGAGCGCCACCACGCGTCCTTCACGTTGCGCTTCAACTCCGCCCCCAACGGCCCGTAGTCCCACGTGGAGCCGATGCCCCCGTAGATCTCACTGGCAGGGAAGACGAAGCCGCGCCGCTTGGCCAACGACACAATCTTGACCATATCGACGCGTTCGAGGCGGAGAGGGGATTCGGCCACGGCGGCCTCCTTCGCGGGTTCGCTGCCTGGCGGCGCGCAGCGTGCGCAGAGTATAGACTAGCCGCGCACACCACCGAACGGAGGCGGGCGAATGGCCCAGGGCTACGCAAACCCCGGCCTGCTGGTCGAAACCGGCTGGCTGGCCGAACACCTCGGCGACCCCAATCTTCGCCTCGTCGACTCCGGCGTCCGCACCGGCGAGCCGCCCCGCGCCGAACGCATTCCCGGCGCCGCCGGCTCCCCCCATCACTACATCAAGAGCGCCGACGACTCCCGCTTCGTCGCCACGCCGGACGAGGCGAAGGCGATCTTCGGAGCGCTGGGCATCGGCGACGACACGCTCGTCGTCGCCTACGACAGCGCGCGCTCCGTGAACGCCGCGCGCCTCTGGTGGGTGCTGCGCTACTACGGCCACCACAACGTCCGCGTCCTCAACGGCGGCTTCGACAAGTGGGCCGCCGAGGGCCGCCCCGTTACGACCGGCGCGTCCGCTTCCGCCCCGCCCGCAACCTTCACGCCCGCCGTCAACGACGCCGTCCTCTCCACCGCCGACAGCCTGATGGCCGCCGTCGGCGACCCCTCCGCCGCCATCTGGGACACCCGCTCCGAGGCGGAGTTCACGGGCGAGAACGACCGGGGCAACGCGCGCGTCGGCCACGTTCCCGGCGCCGCCTTCCTCGAGTGGTCCGACCTGATGGCGCCGGACGGGACGTTCGCGCCGGCGGAGTGCATGCGGGTGGCGTTGGAGCGCATCGGCGTCACCCCCGACAAGACGGTGCACACGTACTGACAGGGCGGCATCCGTGCGGCGCACGGCGCGTTCGTCCTCGCCCTCCTCGGCTACGAGCGGGTATGTATGTACGATGCCTCCATGGCCGAGTGGGCCAACCGCGACGACACCCCCCTCGCCCTCCCGTAAGAGGGTAGGCGCACAGGGGGGCATATGGCGCTCGGCTACAGCGGCGGCGCTTGACAGCGGGCATCTACGCGGCAACTATGTTGTCTTGCTCCGCATAGGCGAACCCCTGGGGCAAGAGGAGGCGCCATGACTGCCGCAGCGCGGCCAACGCAGCACGACACCGCGAGTGTGTTCGCGCAGGTGGACGTCAGGCTCGATGACCGCGGCGACCACTGGGCTGGCCGCATCGAGCGGATAGGAACGACGGTCTACGGCGCGGATATCGATGAGGTCAAGGTTCGCGTGAAGTTGGCGATGCAGGAGGTCGCCCGCTACTTCGCCAAGGCCGACGCCTTCAGCGCGTACTTGCACCGCAAGGGCGTTCCCCACACCATCGACAAGGACAACGCGCCCAAGCAGCTTGTGCGCATCGAGGAGCAATTCGAGCTGGCCGTCCACTGATGGAGCGAGGAGAAGTCGAGTTCGTGATGCGCGAACTCGGCTACCAGGCGATAAGCGAGGCCTAGGGCCTGGTTATCTATGTGAGTGAATTTACGCCGCATGCGCCGGTAGTGCTTGACCTCGGAGAGGAGCGCATCACGCTTGAAGACCTCCGCCAAGATCTGCTGGACAACGGATTCCCTAACGACGTAATCGCCGCCGCCTTCGAGCGCTAGGCTGAACGGCAGCGGAGCTCCGATGGGCGGCGTCCGTGCGGCGCACGGCGCGTTCGTCCTAGCCCTCCTCGGCTACGAGCGGGTATGTCTGTACGACGCCTCCATGGCCGAGTGGGCCAACCGCGACGACACGCCCCTCGCCCTGCCGTAGCCCCCCGCACGCAAGAAGCCCCCGCGCTGCGGCGGGGGCCTCCGGTTGCGTTGCGGTATGCGCCTTGCGCGGGCTTACGCGCTCGGGTCGGGAACCTTCCGCAGGTAGGGCTTCACCGTCTCCCAGCCGCCGGGGAAGAGCTCCTTCGCCGCCTCATTGTTCACGGCGGGGACGATGATGACGTCCTCGCCCTTCTGCCAGCTGGCGGGCGTCGCCACCTTGGAGTTGGCCGTGAGCTGGACGGAGTCGATGACGCGGAGCAACTCCTCGAAGTTGCGCCCCGAGCTCATCGGGTAGGTGAGGGACATCTTCACCTTCTTGTCCGGGCCGATGAGGAAGACGGAGCGGACGGTCGCGTTGTCCGCCGCCGTGCGCCCCTGCGCCGAGTCGCCCGCGTCCCCCGGCAGCATGTCGTACATCTTGGCCACCTCGAGGTGGTCGTCGGCGATGAGCGGGTAGGTGAGGGGGGCGCCCGCCAGCTCCTCGATGTCGCTCGCCCAGCGCTGGTGGTCGTCGACGCTGTCGACACTGAGGCCGATGACCTTGCAGTTGCGCTTGGCGAACTCGCCGCTGAGCTTCGCCACATAGGCCAGTTCGGTCGCGCAGACGGGCGTGAAGTCCTTGGGGTGCGAGAACAGCATCGCGTAGCCATCGCCGATCCACTCGTGGAAGTTGATCTGCCCCTGCGACGTGTCCGCCGTAAAGTCAGGCGCGGTGTCGTTGATGCGCACTGCCATATGGTCGCCTCCTTGTTGCTTGCGTGCTTTCCCATAGCCTACCAGAACCCGCGCCCTCCGGCAGCAACCGCCCTCGCTCCTCCTCCGCTTGCCCTAAGGCCCCCTCCATTCGCCCTGAGGGAATTCGAAGGGCGCCCCCTCTTCTCCGTCGTTCCTGCTCCCCATCCGTCACCCCCGCGAAAGCGGGGGCCTCGACGCGAGGCGCCCCGCATCCCCCTGCCCCGTCCCGACGCACACGGGGAAGG
>JAGWBE010000005.1:0-48615 GCA_021296055.1 Dehalococcoidia bacterium
CGTTGTAGACGCGCCCCGCCGCGTCGGAGAGCGCCGCGCGCAGATTCGCCTGCGCAACGTCCGCCGCGTGCACGTAGTCGCGCGTCTGCTCGCCGTCTCCCGTGATGGTCAGCGCCTGCCCCGTCTTGCGCAGGTGGGCGAACACCCCGACGACGGAGCTGTAGGCGTTGTGACGGTCATCGGGATTGTAGGAGCCGGGGCCATACACGTTGAAATAGCGCAGCGACACGATGGGGATGCTGTTGCGCGCGCCCAGGATGAGCGCGTACTGCTCCGCCGCGTATTTCTGCAAGGCGTAGGGATTCAACAGGTCGATGGGCGCGTCCTCCGGCGTAGGCAGCACTCGCGTATTCCCGTAGCACGACGCGGACGACGAAACGACTACCTTTTTGAGGCCCGCGTCCTTGGCCGCCTCCAAGCAAGTCAGCGTCCCCAACACGTTCACCCACTCGTGCGCTATGGGGTCGTCGAAGGAAGGCTGGATGCGCGGTAGCGCCGCCGTGTGGAACATATACTCCGCGCCCTCCAGCGCCTCGCGCGCCGCCTCCGCGTCCGTAACCGAACCCTGAAGGAATCGCGCGCCGTCCGGCACGCGCTCGCGCCGCCCTGTCGAGAGGTCGTCGAGGACGGCGACCTCCCATCCCTCGTCGAGCAGCAGATTGACGATATGGGAGCCGATGAATCCGGCGCCGCCGGTGACCAACGCTCGCGTCACGCTCGCTCCCGCACCCTTCTCCGTCGTTCCCGCAAAGCCTGTCCCCGGGGAGGCGAGGAGCGGGAACCTCGCTTCGAGCCGCCCCGCGCACGGCGATTCTACCACCGCCGCGCCGCAGCCTACGGTCCTTCCGCGCCCCCCATTCGCGCTTGCAGCGTCCGCAGCGGCTCCATCAGCAGCACCGGCAGCAGCGCCGCCAGCGCCACGCCTTCCAATATCCAGATGGCGGCGGTGTAATCCCCCAGCGCGTCGAACATCGCCCCCATCAGGATCGGGCCGACCACCCCCGCTGCGATGCTCGTCCCCTGTAGCACGCCGATCACGCTGCCTAACGAGCGGTTGCCGAAAATCAACGCGCCCAACGCTCCGCGCATCGGGATTGTCGCCCCAAAGGCCACCCCGAACAAGAAGGTGAAGGGCAGCGATTCCAGCATCGAGTCGATGCCCGCAACTTGCAAGTAGAGGAACGCCAGCGCCATCGTCAGCGCCACCGCGGTCAGCACCAGCCGATAGCCCACTTTGTCCAGCAACCACCCCGTGCCTGTCCTGCCGACACCGCTCGCGAAGACGACGATGACCACCGTCACCGCCGCCGCCGCCGCGCTAAAGCCCCGGTCGTTAACGAAGTAGGGGATCTGGTGCAGCTGAAAGCCGCTGTTCACGATGAACATCGCCCCCAGGTAGAACGACAACAGCCAGAACGCCCGGCTCCGCAGCACTTGCCGCAGCGTCAGCCCCGTTTCGGCGCTACGCGCCGCCGCCCGCAACTGCGCCGGCGTCCCCCTCGACCCGCCGCCGACCGCGTGCGGCGCGTCGCCGTCCGGCAGCATCCCGTACGCCTCGGGTCTGTCCCGCGCCACGAGACCAAGCGCGGTGACCACGATCAGCACGACGACGCCGTAGCCGATGAGGATCGGGCGCCAGCCGAACGCCGCGATTAACGCCGTGTTCGCCACCACCATCGGCCCCGCGAAGAGCGGCCCGTTCACCGCCAGGCCAATGGCCAGCCCCCGCTTGCGCCGGAACCATCGCGCTATCAGCGTCGGCCAGGTAACCCCATGCCCCACCGCCGACGCGCCGAACGAGATAAGCAGGAAGAAGAAGAAGAAGGTGGCCAGGCTGTTCACCAGCCCCAGGCCAATCAGCCCGACGCCGCACACGACCGCGCCCGCCACGATGAGCTTGCGCGGACTGAACCTGTCCACGAGCAGCCCCACCGCAGGCCCCAGCACCCCCGTCTCCACCTGGCGCAGCGACGCCGCAGCGGAGATGGCAGAGCGTCCCCACCCGAAGTGGCTCTCGATAGGCAGGATGAACGCGCTGAACCCCTGGAAATAGGCGGCGGAGAGGATGGCGTTGGCCGCCATGCTGGACGCGACGATGTACCAGCCGTAGAAGAAGCGCGGGCGCATCCGCCCCGCCCCGCTCACTCCTCCTCCGCGTCCGCGATTGCGCGGAGCGCCGCGCGCGCCTTCACCAGCGCCTCCAACCGCTCCGCCTCCGGGTCGCTGTCGTACACCACGCCGCCGCCCGCCTGGACGTAGGCCACGCCGTCCTTGACGACCATCGTGCGAATGCCGATGGCCGTGTCCATATTGCCATCGAAGGAGAAATAGCCCACCGCGCCCGCGTACGGCCCGCGGCGCTCCCCTTCCAACTCCGCGATAATCTCCATCGCGCGTATCTTCGGCGCGCCCGACACCGTGCCCGCCGGGAAGCACGAGCGCAGCGCGTCGTAGGCCGTCATCCCGTCCGCCAACTCCCCCGTAACATGCGACACTAGGTGCATCACGTGCGAGTAGCGCTCCACGTCCATCATCTGCGTCGCCCGCACCGTGCCGGGCCTAGCGACGCGCCCCACGTCGTTGCGGCCCAGGTCGAGCAGCATCACGTGCTCCGCGCGCTCCTTCTCGTCCTGGCGCAGCTCCGCCTCCAATCGCGCGTCCGCCGCCTCGTCGGCGCCGCGCGGGCGCGTCCCGGCGATGGGGTGCGTGTCTATGCGCCCCTCCTCCACGCGCACCAGCATCTCCGGAGACGCCCCCACGATGGCGAATCCGTCGAGGTCGAGGTAATACATGTAGGGCGAGGGGTTCACCCTCCGCAGCGAGCGATACAGCTCGAAGGGCGCCGCCAGCGTAGGCCGCGCCAGCCGTTGCGACGGCACCACCTGAATTATGTCGCCCGCCTCGATGTAGGCGCGGGCGCGCTCCACCATCCCGTGATACTCCTCCGCCGACCTGTTGGAGGCCGCCTCCCTCCCTCCTCTCTCGGCGCTGAGCGCGGGCGGCGCAAGCGGCTGCGCCAACCGCTCCGCCAGCGCGTCCACGCGCGCGGCGGCGGCGCGGTAGGCGGCGTCCACGTCGCCGTCGATATGCGCGTGGCTCACCACCTGAATCTTGTGGCGCACGTGGTCGAACACCAACAGCGTGTCCACGAACAGGAAGACCGCCTCCGGCACGCCTACCGGATCGGCGGCCGGATGAGGGACGCGCGGCTCGAAGTAGTGGGCGCACTCGAACGCGAGGTAGCCCACCGCGCCGCCGATGAACCGCGGCAGGCCGGGAACCGCCACCGGCGTGAAGCGCCCCAGCTCTGCCTGCACGTGCGACAGCGGGTCGCCCGCGCCGCCCGGTTGGCCGGGCCCGGTGCGGACGATCCGGTAGGGCTCGGCTCCCATAAAGGAAAAGCGGCCTAGGCGCTCGCCTCCCTCCACCGACTCGAGCAGAAAGGAGCAGCTGCCGCGCGCAATCTTCAAGTACGCCGACACCGGCGTCTCCAGGTCGGCGCGGAGCTCGCGGTAGACGGGCACGAGGTTGCCCTGGCGCGCGAGCGCCCTGAACTCCTCCAACGTTGGCGTATGCCGGGCCATTGCCGTTTGCCTCGTCAAACAAATAGCCCCGCCCTTCTAAAGGGACGGGGCTTCCGTGGCGCCATCCTTCTTCGCCTGCTGGGCCGCAGCCCTCCGCGGCGCCGCTGCGCGGCCTCCGTTGCCTACGCCGCGAGTATCGGCGCGCGGGACGCGCCGTGTCAACGCGCCCGGCGCGCGCCGTCAGGCGCGTGCGCCGCCGTAGCGCTCGTAGTGGACGATCTCAGCGAGGGGCTTGCGGGGGCGGCCGACGCCCACCCTCGCCGGGTCAGGCGGATAGCCGAAGGCCACGGCGTGCAGCACTTGGAGTCCGTCGGGGAGGCCTAGCACAAAGCGCGTGCCCTCGGTGTCGTGGGTGGTCACGGGACAGGAGGCGATCCCCTCCGCCCACGCGGCCACCATCATGTTCTGGGCGGCGCGGCCCGCGTCGAACAGGGTGTGCTCCTTTGGCATGGCGATGGCCACCACCCAGGCGGCTTGGGGCACGTGGCGCATGAAGCCGCCGCATGCCGACAACGCCTCCTTCTGCTCCGCCGTCTCGATGGCGATGAAGCGGTACGGCTGGCGGTTGGTGGACGAGCCCGCCATCCGCCCCGCCTGGAGGATGCGCCGCTTCACGCCCTCGTCGAGCGGCCTGGCCAGGTAGGAGCGCGAATCGCGCTTCGTGCGGATGGCGGCGTACGCGTCCACGCAGCGCCTCAGCTGGCTTGGGTCTTCTGGTGGGGGCCGACGTAGCCCACGACCACCTTCTCGAGGTTGGGGTCCCACGCGAAGGCGATGCGAATCATGTTCTGGGGATTGCCCCGGGTGCCCTCGCCGATGTGGGCGTCGAGGAGGTAGGTCTTGCCGTTCACTGTCGTCTCGTACTCCTTGGTGAACATCCCTTTGGCCGTGTCGGACTGCTTGCCGCGGTACGTCCAGCCGTTGCACGCCTCCTTGAGGCGCAGGTCGTACTCCGGGTTCTTGCCAAGGGGCGTCGTCCGCAGGTAGTGGTACTCCGTGCCCAGCCACCGGAGCGCGTCGTACACCTCCTGCGGGTGCCTGTAGGCCTGATCGGGCCTCGAGGCGGAGTTGAGTTCGATGATGAGCGTATGGGGGAACATCTTCCGCGCCGCCTCGATGGCGTCGGCCACGTTCTCAATGGAGAGCGGCTCGATCCCCTCCTCCTCCGCGCGCTGCAAACTGGCGAGGCGCCACGTCTCCACGAGCTGCCTGCTTTCGCGCAGTTCGCTCCTGAGCTGACTGTTGTCGTCGCTCTGCGTCTCCTTCTCCGTGAAGAGCTTGTCGTAGGCATGCTGCCGCTCCTCGACATGCCCTTGCAGGCGGCGGTTGTCTTCTTCAAGCTTGGCCTTCTCGACGGCGAGAGCGTCGCGCGCGGCGATGAGGTTGGCCTTCTCCGCTTCAAGGCGCTGGAGTTCGACGGAGGGCTCGGCCTTCGGCGGCTGCTCGTCCGGGGCGTCGGCTTCGGCGGCGGCCTGTCCCGCCTTGGCCGCCAGCGCTTGCCACTCGGCGGCGAGGCGGGCGGCGTCATCGGCGCGGGTGATGCGCTGCTCGGCGCGATGGCGTTCCTCGCTCATCGTAGGAGCGGGGAGGCGCACCTCGGCGAAGGCGGCCAGCGCCGCGCGCAATTCTTCTAGGATTCGCTTGCCCTCCGGAGCGAGGTCGAGCTGGGCGGCGACCCCTCCGCTGTCCGGGAGGGGCGAGGCTTCGAGGAAGTCGAGCTCATCACCGAAGTCCTCGACTATCCGCTCCATCTCGCCGGAGATTGCCGCCTCCAAGGCATCGCTGCGCGAGCGCCCCTTCTCGGCGGCCAACTCGGAGGCCCTCGCGGCGAAGGCGGGAACGTCCGCCCACTCCGGCGCCTCCGTCGGCAGGCCTTCGAGGCGATCGAGCCATTCGGCGAGGAAGCCGGAGATGGCAGGGTGGTCAAAGGGGAAGCGCCCTGAGAGATAGCTAATCATCAACAGCGCGTGGTCGGCGCTGAATTCGGCGTCCGCGTGCTCCTCGACCAGGCTCTCCGCCTCCGCGCGGGCCTCGGCCACGGGCCTGAGCGCGTCGAATTGCTCCCGTTTGGGACCAAGAGCGGAGAGGCCGTCGCTTTCAAGGCGGCGGATGGCCGCCTGAGCGAGTTTGGGCTGCGATTCCCTCCAAAGTTCGAGGACGGCGCCGGCTAGCCGATGGTTCTGGTGCTTGACCATCTCCAGGGAGACCGCGTCCGTGAGCCTAGCAAGGGGAGCGAGCGCGGCTTTCCTGAAGCCGTCCAACACGATGCCGGAGTTGTCGATGGCCGCGTTGGCGGCGTCGCGGGCGCGCTGGCTGGCGCGGCTCCGGTGCCTTAGAGCTGCCTCGACCGCATCATGAGCCGAGTCGAACTCGACGCAGCCGAAGACGAACCCCATGCCGGGCATGGGGGAATCACCGTGTCTGGCGACACTATCTTGATTCGTAGTCATCGGAGAAGCCTCCTCGTGAGTTTGGCGCGTTCACTCGCAGTATAGCGCATGCGGAGCGCGGTGGCGGATGGGCGGCGCGCGCTACGGGCGAACGGGCTGGGGCAGCGCTACGCCGCCGAGGCGGGAGCGGGCCATGCGCAGGTAGTTGGCCGTGGCGGCGCGTCCCACGACCTCCGGGGAGAGGCTCTTGACCTCGGCGAGCTTGGCCGCGATCTGGGGAAGGTTCCATGGCTCTGTCCAGCGCTCGCGCTTCTTCTTGAAGGGCTGGGGATAGGAGTCGGTCTCGATGACGACGCGGTCAAGGGGAACCTGGGCGGCGACGACTTCCAGCTCCGGGGAGCGCAGCAACGTCTTGGCGAAGGACAGGTGGAAGCCCAGGTCGATGACGGCGTCGGCGAGGTTGAGGTCGCCGCCGAAGTAGTGCCACGCCCCGCCGACCTCATTTGCGCTCTCCTCGCGCAGCATGCGGAGCACCTCGGCGTCGGCGCTGCGGGAGTGGACGACCAGGGGCAGGGCGAACTCACGCGCGAGGCGTATCTGCAAGCGAAATGCGCTCTCTTGCAGGGCGGCGGGCGGCGATGTGGGCAGCGCATCGAGTCCCGTCTCGCTCCAGACGACGACGGCGGGGTGCTCGGCGATGCGGCGGAGTTCGGCCTCGACAGCGTCGTCCACGACGGGCGGGAGATCGGTAGGGTGGATGCCGGCACCGGCGCGGATGATGGGGTGCGATTCCGCTAGAACCTGTATGCGGCGGCTAGAGGAGATGGATACGCCCGCTGCTATGATGAGGCCGACGCCCGCAGCGCTGGCCCGTTCGAGCACTCCCTCGATTTCCGTGCTTGCGTACTGGTCTATGTGCGTGTGGCCGTCGACAAGGGGAACGGCGGACACGAGCATCCCGGCACCGATGGCCTGCTCCATAGCGGCCATTGTAGTGGATGCTCCCCGATGGAGCGGCGCTTGATCATCCAGGGCCATCTGGAAAGGTTCATTGCCAGCGGATTATTCCGTCGGCTCCAACTTGTCCTCAGCATCGTCGTGGGCGGCGGGCTGGTGTGGCTGGTCACGCGCAGCCTGAACTGGTCAGAGGTCGCCGCCACCATTCGCGGGTTCCCCGACCGCATGGAATACGTCCTCCTAGCCATCGTTCCTCTGCTGGTGAGCGGGGTGCTGCGGGCGGCGCGTTGGCATCTGCTCATGCCCGGCGAGCGCGCCTCCTTCTGGCAGGTGTACGTCACGCAGAACACGGGCATCGGCATCAACAACCTGCTGCCCGTCCGCATGATGAGCGAGCCGGTGCAGCTGATCCTCATCACGCGCCGCTACAAGACGCCCTTCTCGACGGCGCTGGCGTCGCTCGTGGCGGGCAACGTGATGGACATCTTCGCCACGGTGCTGCTGATGGGCCTGGGGTTGGTGTTCGTCAGCTCTCTGCGCGGAGCGAGCATCCAGTTGGCGGGATTCGTGATCTTAGCGGTGGTGACGATCGTCGTGCTCGTGGTGGCGGCCAGGGGCATCGGGAGCATCCCCGTCGCCCGCGACGCGCGGTTCTTCCAACAAATATCGACAGCGGTGGGAGTGCTGCGGGAACATCCATTGCGGCTGGCGGCGTCCTTCGGGGCGACCACGTTGTCGTGGGGGCTGATGGGGATAGCGGGTTGGCTGCTGGCGCAAGGGGTGGGGTTCGACGCGAACGTGCTGACGATGGCGGTGGTGCTGGTGACGGCAGCCTTCTTCACCTCGGCTGCGCCGTCGTTGCCCGCGGGCGTGGGGGCGTATCACTGGGCGGTGGTCTACACGTTGGGACTGCTGGGCGTCGGCCAGGAGCAGGCGACAACCTTCGCCTTCATGATGCACCTGCTGGTCTTCGTTCCTCCCACCGCCATCGCGCTGTACATGCTTTCGCGCGTCGGGGCGGGGATGCTGTTGAAGCGAAACGGTCTGGTGGAGGCGGAGGCGGGGCGGACGGCGAGCGTGAACGGCTCCGGCCACCCGCCCGCGCCGGTGGCGGTAGAGGCGCGGGCGCTGCCGGACGCCGGGCGGCGCTTAGCGGACGACCGCCGCGTCTAGCAGCGTGCGCACGTTAGCGTGGGCGCTCGCGCTTGCGGCGGCGTGCTTGCTCGCCGGAGCGTGCGCCGCGCCCACTCCCACCCCCGAACCCACGCCGACGCCTACCTTCGCGCCTACCCCAACCGCCGACGTCGGGCCTCCCTCCGATGGCGCGCTGCGCGTAGCGGCGGTGGGCGCGGCGCCGCATCGCGATCTGCATCGGCTCGTCTCCGAGTGGGCGACACTGTTCGGGCCGGGGTTGGCGTACAGCCGCTTACTGCGGTTCGAGGCGGGGCCCAGAGCGGCGCAGCCCGGCATGCACGTTGCGTGCGACCTGTGCCAGGCGTGGCGCGTCTCCCCGGACGGCCTGACCTACGAGTTCGACCTCCACCCGGACGCCGCGTGGGCGTCGGCGGACGGCGCGCTCACGCGAGGCGTGACGGCGCAGGACGTCGCCTTCAGCCTCGAACGCCTACGCACGCCGGGGCTGCCGCACGCGTGGCTGCTGGCGGCCGTGGAGGACATCGAGGTGGCCAGCGATGCGGCCGTGCGCTTGCGCCTGCGCTATCCCGACGCCGACCTGCCGCAGAAGTTGGCGAGTCCCTACGCCGTCGTCATGGCGCCGGAGGCGGTGGGCGCGGATCTGCGAACGGGGCCGGTAATCAGCTCCGGCCCGTGGCTGTTCGACCAGGGAGCGTCGGGGCAAGTGTGGCTCACCGCGCGGGAGGATTACCACCGCCCTGGGGAGCCGTCGGTCAGCGCATTGGAGATTGTGCCCGTGCGCGACTTCGCCACGGGCGCGGCCTTCCTCAGGGCTGGACAAGTGGACGCGGCGCAGGTGAGCGCGCGCGAGTGGGCGGAACTGGCGGGCGGAGATATCCGCTCCGTCGTCGTGCGACGGCAGGGGTTCGGCGTCGCGTTCGGCATGAACGTGCGCGACGGCCCCCTTGCGGACGCGGCGGTTCGGCGCGCGCTCTTCGCTGCGCTCGACCCATGGGCGGCGTTGGGGGCGCTCGATCGCCCCGCGTGGGTCGGCGTCGGCGTCCCCGTCATCGAGCCCGATTGGCTGCTACCCGACGAGGAGCTGCGGCGCGTCTTCCGGGGCGAGCAGGCCGGGGGCGGCGTGGCGGCGTTGACGCTCACCGTCGCCAACTTCGGCGAGGGCTATGCGGCGCACGGCGAGGCGTTGGCGGCGCAGATGCGCGACACGAGCTTCGACGTGACGGTGGAGGTCGTGAGTCGTTCCGCCTACTTCCAACGGGTCTGGGAGGAGCGCGACTTCGAGGCGTTCGTCGGGCCGCTCCCGCCCGTGACCACCACCGGCTCCTTCCTGCTAGGGCTAGTCCACGGCGACGGCGCGCAGAACGTGTTCGGCCACCAAGACGCAGCGCTCGACGCGCTCATCGAGGCGCAGGCGGCGGAACCGGACGCAGCGCGTCGCGGCGTCCTAGTGCGCGAGGCGCAGCAGCGCATCCTCGACGATGCCTTCCTGTTCATGCCCGCCATCGCCGCCGAGCGATGGGCCTACGGCCCCGGCGTGATCGACTTCGCGCCGAACATGCCCGCTGGCGCGGGCGACTTCTGGCGCTACGCCCGCCTCGAGGAGGCGAGCGAGTGAACGCGCCGCTGAGCTTCGAGACGCGTGAAGTGGGCGCGCAGACGTGGCCCGACCTCGAGCGCCTGTTCGAGGCGCGCGGCGGCCCCAGATGGTGCTGGTGCTCCGTCTTCCGCAGAGACGCAACAGGCCGCAGGCCAAAAGACAGAGAGGGGCAGAAAGCGCTGCTGGAGGGCATGGCGCGCAGAGACGTCCCCGTCGGCCTCCTCGCCTACTACGGCGGCGAGCCGGTCGCCTGGTGTTCCGTCGCCCCCCGCGAGACCTTCGCCCCCCTAGGAGGCATAGACAACCCCGGCGAGCCGCCCGGCGCCGTCTGGTCGATCACCTGCTTCTATGTGCGCAGCGCCTACACTCGCCGCGGCATGATGCGCACCCTCATCGACGCCGCCACCGCCTACGCCGCCCGCAACGGCGCGCAGACCGTCGAGGCCTACCCCGTTCCGCCCGACGCGCCGAGCTACCGCTTCATGGGCTTCACCCCTGCCTTCGCCCAAGCAGGGTTCGTGGAGGCAGGCCGCGCGGGCAAGCGCCGCATCGTCATGCGCCGGCGAGTGTAGGGGGCATGCGCGCGTTGACGGACGCGGCGAGGCAGCGCAGCGCCGCCCCCGCGTTGACGCTGCCCCGACAAACGCGTAGACTGAACCTGCGCGTCCGACGCAGGGCGCCGCGAATCGACAGGGCCACAGACGCGCCCTCAGGGAGGCAACCATGGCGAAGCCCTTTGCCGTAACGGACAGCGACTTCCAAGGCCAGGTGCTCGACGCATCCCAGCCCGTGCTGGTCGACTTCTGGGCCGACTGGTGCGGTCCCTGCAAGATGATCGCCCCTGTCATCGAGGAGCTCTCGGAGGAGTACGACGGCAAGATCACCTTCGCCAAGGTGGACGTGGACGCCAATCCCAAGACCGCCATGGACTTCGGCATCCGCAGCATCCCGACACTCCTCGTCATCAAGGACGGCAAGGTCGCCGACCAGGTGGTCGGCGCAGTGCCCAAGACGGTGCTGAAGAAGGCGCTCGACCAGGCGCTCAGCGGCTAAGGGCGGAGCGCCCGCCGTCAGAGAGTCGATGATGAACGGCGCCCCGGCCCTTCCTGCCGGGGCGTCGCCGCGTTTTACGGGAGTGGATAGGTCCCGGTGGGCCTCCCGGTCTTCAAAACCGTTGCCGGGCCAGATTCCTGGTTCGGGGTGGGTTCGACTCCCACGCACTCCCGCCGCAGTTAAAGAGCGCCTCGCCGCCAACTTATCCGCTGCCTACCGCCCTGCCGCCCCTGCTAGCTCCGCCGCGTGGCGTTGAAAAGCGGCCAGGGCCTCCAACGCCTCCAGGAGGGTTTGGCCCCACGGCTGCCTCAGCGCGCCCTCGCCCTGCAGGCGAATCTGCTGGTGGCCGACGTTCGCGCCGTTGCCCAGCGCCCGCTCCAACGCGAGGCGCGCGCCGCCCACCGGGTGGGGCAACTTCAGGGTGATTTCGCCGTTGCGGCGCGTCACCGCCTCCACGCCCGCTTGGCGCGCAAGGACGGAGACGCGGAGGCCGAATAGCAGGTTGTGCACCTCGTCGGGGAGGCGGCGGCCAAAGCGGTCGCGCAGCTCCTGCGCCGCGTCATTCACGTCGGCGACGGTGCGCGCCTTGGCCATGCGCTGGTAGACGGACATGCGGGCGGGCAGATGCTCGATGAGAGCGTCGGGGATGGCGGCGGGGACATCGAGGTCGATGACGGGGTCGGTGGCCGGAGCGGGCGAGGGCGCGCCGCCCTGCTCGCGGCGCAGGTCTTGGACTGCCTCCGCGAGCAGGCGCGTGTAGAGGTCGAAGCCGACGGCGTGGACGTGGCCGCTCTGCTCCGCGCCGAGGATGTTGCCCGCGCCGCGTATCTCGAGGTCGCGCATGGCGATGCGGAACCCCGCGCCCAGCTCCGTCGCCGACGCGACGGTCTGGAGGCGGCGCTGGGCTGCCTCGGTCAGACGGCGGCCGGATTGAACGAGCAGGTAGGCATAGCCGCGTTGGGCGCGCCTCCCGATGCGCCCGCGCAGTTGGTAGAGCTGGGCGAGGCCGAAGCGGTCGGCGCGATCGACGATGAGCGTGTTCACCGTGGGGATGTCGAGGCCGGATTCGATGATGGTGGTGCAGACGAGAACGTCGGCCTCTCCCGCGCCGAAACGCTCCATCGCGTCGGCGAGGCGGCCTTCGTGCATCTGTCCGTGGCCGACTATGACGCGCGCTTCGGGGACGAGGTCGGCGACGCGCCCGGCGGCGAGGTCAATCGTGTTGACGCGGTTGTGGAGGTAGTAGACCTGGCCGCCGCGGTCGAGTTCGCGGCGGATGGCGTCGCGCACCAGGTCGTCCGACGCCTCCGCCAGGTAGGTCTTGATAGGGAGGCGCTCCTCGGGAGCGGTCTCGATGTTGGAGACGTCGCGCACCCCGGCCAGGGCCATGTGCAGCGTGCGCGGGATAGGCGTGGCGGTCATCGTGAGGATGTCCACCTCGCTGCGCAGCTCCTTGAGGCGCTCCTTGTGGTCGACGCCGAAGCGGTGCTCCTCGTCCACGATGACTAGGCCTAGGTCGTTGAAGCCCACGTCCTTCTGGATGAGGCGGTGCGTGCCGATGACCACGTCCACCGCGCCGCGCTTGAGAGCAGCGACGACCTGCCCTTGCTCGGCGTGGGTGCGGAAGCGGCTGAGCAGCTCGACGCGGATGGGGTAGGGCTCGAGGCGTTCGGAGAAGGTCTGGTAGTGCTGCTGGGCGAGGACGGTGGTGGGAACAAGAACGGCGGCCTGCTTGCCGTCCATCACCGTCTTGAAGGCCGCCCGCAGCGCCACCTCCGTCTTGCCGTAGCCCACGTCGCCGCAAACCAGGCGGTCCATCGGCTTGAACGCCTCCATGTCCTCCTTCACGTCGACGATGGCCGCATGCTGGCCGGGCGTCTCCGTGTAAGGAAAGGCGTCCTCCATCTCGCGCTGCCAGGGCGTGTCGGGCGGGTATGCGTGGCCCGGCGCGGCCTCGCGGCGCGCGTGGATGGCCAGCAGATCGACGGCGAGGCGGCGAGTGGATTCGCGCGCGCGGGAGACGGCGCGGCTCCACTCCTGCGTGCCCAGCCTCGTCAGCGACGGCGGCGCGTCGCTCCCCCCTGCGTAGAGCGACACGCGGTCGAGGTGCTCCATAGGCACGTAGAGGCGATCCCCCTCGGCGTATTCAAGCACGAGGTACTCGCGGCCCGCGCCGCCGTTCTCCATCGGGCGCGTGCCCGCAAAGCGGCCGATGCCGTGGTCTACGTGCGCCACCAACTGGCCCGGCGACAACTCCTCCACCAGCAGATTGCGGGAGGGAGCGGAGCGACGGCGCGGACGGGCGGGCCGGCGCTTGGCCGCGCCGAACAGGTCAGCGTCGCCGAGCAACGTCAGCAACACGGGCGCGCCGTCGCCCACGCTCTCACGCAGCCGCCAGCCGCCCGGCACGGCGGCGTGGACAACCTCGACCAAGCCCGCCTCGGGCGGATGGGGCGCCTCGTGCGATTCGCGCGCGGCCACGTCCGCGTCGCGCAGCACCTCGTGGACACGCTGCGAGTGCTGGGTGACGACGGCGGCGGGAGGCGCTCCGCTTGCGCCGAGCGCCTCCGCCAGGCGGTCTAATGCGCCTTGAAAGGACGGCGGCGCGTCGAACGGCAGCGCCACCGCTCCGTCGGCGTCCGCCGCGTGGTAGCGAGTGAGGTCGAGGGCGGGCATCCGCTCCAGTTGCGCGCCGAGGGCGGGCCATTCGGCGTAGGAGAAGGGGAAGCCGACGGGAAGTTCGCCGCGCTCCTGCTTGTCGAGGCGCTGCTGGCTGGCCCCCGCCTCCCAGTGGGACGCGGCCTCGACCACCTCCCCATGCTCATCGACCACGACTAGAGGCGGCGCGCCGTCGGGAAGTGCGACGAGGTGATCGAGCAGCGTGTCGCTGTTGAAGAGGCCCGCGAAGAACGACGCGCTTTCGGTGGACAGCCCGGCCATCAACTGAGCGAGGTCGTCCTGAATGCGGTCGCGCTCCGCCGTCCTCATCGCGGTGTAATCTAAGGAACGCAGCGTCTCCGCAAGCATCCCCTCCTCCGCGAACGCAGGCAGCGCCTCCCACGCGGGCAGCACGCGAACTCCGTCCGCAGCGGCGGCGGAGCGCTGCGTCGCCGGGTCGAACCAACGGATGGATTCGATCCGGTCGCCCCACAGATCGAGGCGGGCGGGCAGCTCCATCCCCGGCGAGTAGACGTCCACCACCCCGCCCCGCCGCGCCACTTGACCGGGCGCCTCGACGGACGGCGCGAGGTCGTAGCCCAGGCGCGTCCAACGCTCCAGCGCCGCGCCGACGGCAAAGCGGTCGCCGGGGCGCAGCGTCTCCGTCAGGCGCGCGAGCAGCTCGGCGCTCAACGTCTTCTGCATCACCGCAAGCGCCGAGGCGACGATGAGCGGCGGGCGTTCCGGGTCGGCGCTCTGTAGCGCGCCGAGCGCGCTGATGCGCGGGTGAAGCATGGAAGGGTCGAGGGCGATGCGCTCGTAGGGCAGCGCGTCCGATTCGAGGAAGTGGTGGATGGGCGCGTCCGCGCCGCAGTAGACCTCCAGGTGCTCGGCCCAGGCGCGCGCGTCTTCGGGACGCGGACAGAGCAGGAGCACAGGGCGGCGCAGGTCGCGCCACAGCGCCGCGGCGAGGTAGGGCTTAGTCGCGTCGGGGAGCGCGGCGCGCGGGCGGGCGCCGGCGCGGACGGCGTCGAGCAGGCCGTCGTAGGCGGGGACGCGGCGGAGTAAGGGGAGGAGTCCTTGCAGGCTCATAAGTCGCGGCGGCCTGCGCAGCGCTCACCGGCGCGGCTGCCGCCAACGCCGAAATGGCCGCTGCGCAGCGGCCTAGCCCCATTGTAGCCGATGGCGGGGCGAGCGGCGGCGCGCCCACGCCTATACTCCCAAGCAATCGGCGTATCCGGCCGGGCGCCCCAGAGCAAAACCGCCGGATGGAGGACTCCCTTGAAGAAACTGTTTGCCGTGATCGCGATGATACTGGCTCCCGCCCTGGCGGCGGGCTGCGGCGAATCGAACGACGCCGAGAGGGAGGAAGCCGCCTCCGACCATATGGCGGCCCAAGCGATGCTGACCGCCCACTACGTCGCGGCGGCACGGCAGGCGGGCACGCCCGACGCGGAGATCAACGCCGTCCTAGCGCAGGTGGCGTCCGAGACCATCATCTCCGAGTTCTGAATCACTGACGAGCAGGGCCGCGTCGTCTACACCAACATCCCGGGGACGGAGTTCGCCTTCCCCACCGACCCGAACGCGAACAGCCAAGCCGCCCCCTTCGCGGCGCTGCTCACCGGGCAGGCGCGCGTCGTCGCCCAGGGCGTGAGGCCCCGCGAACTGGACGACAAGGAGTTCAAGTACGTCGGGGCGGCGGGCGTCGACCAGCCACGCATCGTTCAGGTCGGCATAGCGGGGGAGGCGCTGCGGGAGTAGGCGCAGGCGGCGCGAATCTGCCCGCGTCCGCCAACGCGCCTCGTTCGCCCTTCGATTTCCCTCAGGGCGAATGGCGCGCGGCTAAGAGCCGCGTGCCGTGAGGTGGCTTACGTCGAATTTCATCTTCTTGGCGAACGACTCCGACGCGGGCTCGTCGATGCCCCAGCTGAACACCTTGGCCGGCTCGAGGATGAAGTACTCGCTGCCGTCCCATATCTTGCCGGTGGCGACCGCCTTGCCGCGGATCTCGACGCCGTGGATCGCGCCGTCGTCGTCGCGCGTGTCCCACACGCAGGCGATCCACGGGTTCCTGTCGATGAGCCTGCGCTTGTAGGAGATGTCGAACTCATAGCCGCCCACGACGATGTTGTCGCCGTCCATCCGCGTGATCATCGGCACGACGTGCGGGCGCCCGCCGGGCGTGGACACGGCCAGGCGGTAGAGCGGCGTGTTCTTGACGTATTCCAGTTCGCCGGGGGTCAGCATCAGGCTCCTCCTTGACCGCGCAAGCCTAGCCTCAGAACACCAACTCGTCCAGCGTCACCTCGAGCTCGAGGGTGACGGCGGCGCGGATGACGCGCAGCGTAACCGTATTGCCGACGCGGTAGCGGTAAAGCATCAGGCGGCGCAGGTCGGTGAACTTGGCGATGGGCGCGTCGTCCACCGCCACGATGACGTCGCCCACCTCGACGCCCGCCGCCTGCGCGGGACCGCCGTCGGCCAGGCCAAGCACGAGGAGGCCCCTATCGACGGAGAGGCCGTGTTCGGCGGCGACGACCGGATCTACGTCGTCGATGCTCACGCCGATGCGCGGCCAGATGACGCGCCCCTCTTCGATGATGCGCTGCGCCACGGGTATCACCGTGGTCGCGGCGACGGCGAAGCCGATGCCCTCCGCCTCCTGCCCGCTGGCCAGTTGGCCCCGGATGATTGCCGTGTTGATGCCCAGCACCTGCCCGTCCAGGTTCAGCAGCGGCCCGCCGCTGTTGCCGGGGTTAATCACGGCGTCCGTCTGAATCAGGTCTTGCAGCCGCACCCTGTCGCTTATCTGCAGCGAACGGTCCTTGGCGCTGATGACCCCGACGGTGACGGATCCCTCGAAGCCGAGCGGGTTGCCGATGGCGACCACCCACTCGCCAACGCGCGCAGCGTCCGAGTCACCAATCGCCGTAACCACCAAGCTGTCGTTCACGAACGCGGAGTCCATCCGCAGCACCGCCAGATCCGTCGCCGTATCGCTGCCGACCACCTCCACGTTGACCGGCTGACCGTTGCTGAACACCACGTCCACCTTCACCGCGTCCTCGATGACGTGGTGATTGGTGAGGATGTAGCCGCGCGCGTCGAAGATGACGCCGGAGCCGTGCGATATGCCCGCGCTCGCGCGGCCCGAGGCGTCGGTCGTCTCCAGCGTCGAGCGAACCAGCACCACGCTCGGCGCCACGGCCTCGACGACGGAGGCCACATCGGGCAGGCCATGCAATGTCGGCGCCCTGCCCGCCGCGGGAGTGGGCGTCGCCTCCGCAGCAGGGTCGGCGGCGGGAGTGGCTTGAGGCGCGGGCTGCTCGGTGGGGGTCGGGGTAGGCGGCGGAGCGCCGGGGGCGGGCGCGCTCACCAGCACACACGCGGAGGCCGCCGCCGCAAGCGGCAGGAGGAGCGCCGCAAGGATTGACCGACCCCTCATAGCCAAACAAGCCTATCACCCAACGTTGAAGATTCCGTCAAGGCCGCGCGGCTATGATGCGCGCCCAATGAGAGACGGCGCAGAAAAGCGCGCCGGCGGCGCGCGGCGGACGCTTCGCGGGGCAGCGCCCGTCGCCGTGCTGCTCCTGCTCATCTCCGCCAACGTCCTATGGGTGGCGGGAAGCCTGCGGCTCTACGAGGCGCTCTTCGACCGCCACGGCGTGGCCGCCGACACCGGCATCTCCCCCGAGGGCCTGCGCGAGGTGGGGCGTCAGGTGCAGGACTACTTCGCCGGGGACGAGGAGCCGCTCCAGGCGCGGGCCGCCGTCTACGGCGAGGAGCGCGACCTCTTCACGGACGCCGAGGCGGCGCATATGGCGGACGTAAAGGCGATGTTCCGCCGCGTGGAGCGCGTTCAACTGGGCGCGGCGCTCTTCCTGCTCGCGGCGCTGGCCGCGTCCATCTTCTTCGAGCGGCGACGCGCCGTTGCGGAGGCCGCGCGCTGGCTGATGGGCGGCGCAATCGTAACGGCGGCGTTCGTGGCCGCCGTCGGCCTCGCCAGCCTCGTCGCCTTCGATGCGGTGTTCGACCTCTTCCACGCCCTCGGCTTCCCGCAAGGCAACTACCGCTTCGACACGCGAACCAGCTTTCTCGTCCGCATCTTCCCCTTCGGCTTCTGGCGCGACGTTACGCTGCTCATCGGCGTGATGGCGCTAGCGGAGGCGGGCGTGCTCTACGCCGCCGGGCGCGCGCTGCGCCGCAAGGCGGCAGCGTTCGGCGCACGCGGAAGCGCGGACGGCGGAGAGTAGGGGGCGGGGCGCGGCGTTAGCCGCAGGCGCAGGCGCCCCCGCACGCGCAACCGCCGCCTCCGACGCTGCCCCCGGCCACTTGCGCAGGAGCCATCAGCGACACGATGCGGTTCGCGGGCGCCTCGCAGTTGGGACAGTCGGCAGCCCCGGCCTGAGCCATCGGTTGGAGCTTCTCGAACTCGGCGTTGCAGCGGGGGCAGACGTACTCGTAAAGCGGCATGTGGTCACCTCGGCGGAGTCGATTGTAGCGCACGGCGCCTAGCCGCGAAAGCGGTAGCCGACGTTCCAGACGGTGTCGATGAAGGTATGCGCCGCGTCCTCGATCTTGCTGCGCAGCCGCCGCACGTGCACGTCCACCGTGCGCGTGCCGCCGAAGTAGGCGTAGCCCCACACGTCCTCCAGCAGCGTCTCACGGCGATAGACGCGCCCAGGGCTCGACGCCAGCACGCGCAGCAACTCATACTCCTTGTACGTCAGCAGCACCGGCCGCCCCGCCAAGTAGACGTCGTAGCGGTTCGTGTCGATTACCAAGTCGCCGGAGCGGATCACGCCGGGCGCGTCCGGCGGCGCGGCGGCGTCCAGCAGGCGGCGAACGCGCGCCGCCAGCTCCCCTTGTGTCCACGGGCAGACGATGAAGTCGTCGCCGGGCGGCGCGGCTTCGGCGTCCGCCAAGCGCTCGGCGGCCACCACCGCCAACACGGGGGCGCGTCCCCTGCCCTGCGGCGGCGCCGCGCCGGGGTGCTCGTACAGCACCGCGTCGGGGCGCGCGCCGTCTCCGTCGGCGGAGGCGAGAGCGTAGTCCGCGCCGTCGCGCGCGAGGCAATGCGCCAGAGCCGGAGAGAGAGCGCCGTCCGCCGGGGCCACTTGCAAGCGGTAGCCCGGCCAGGCAGGCGTCGAGGTCTCGGCGGCCTCGCTGCTCGCCGCTCTCACCACCACACCTTGCCCTCCACCTCGGCGCCCAGCTCCTCGTAGGAGCGCGTCCACAAGCGCGTGCTGAGGTACTTCCACCCACCATCGGCGAAGAGGCAGACGATGTTGGCGCTGTCGAGGCGCCGCCCCGCGCGCAACGCGGCGGCGAGCACCGCGCCCGACGACACGCCCGCGAACACGCCCTCTTGGTGCAGCAGCGCCGCGGCGAGGTTGAAGCTCTCCTTGGCCGAGACCATCATTCGCGCGTCCAGGCGCGACAGGTCGAGGATAGGGGGAACGAAGCCCTCTTCCAGGCTGCGGAGACCCTGGATGCGGTCGTCGGGCTCGGGCGCCGCCGCAATGACCTTGACCGCCGGGTTGTGCTCCTTCAAGCGCCTGCCCGCGCCCATCAGCGTGCCGCCCGTTCCAAGCCCGGCGACGAAGTGGGTTACCTCAGGCAGGTCGGCTACGATCTCCGGCCCCGTCGTCTCGTAGTGCGCGGCGGGGTTCGCCTCGTTGCCGTATTGGTAGAGCATCGTGTAGCGGCCCGGCGCGTCGTCCGCCATCCGCCGAGCAAGAGCAATCGCGCCGTTCGTCCCCTCCGCGCCCGGCGAGTAGACCACCTCGGCGCCGAAAGCGCGCAGTAGTTCGGTGCGCTCGGGGCCGACGTTGTCGGGCATAACCGCCGTGAAGCGGTAGCCCAAGCGCGCGGCGATCATCGCCAGCGAGACGCCCGTGTTGCCGGAGGTGGGCTCGAGCAGCGTCTTCTCGGGCGAGAGCGCGCCCTCCGCCTGCGCCTTGCGCACCATGGCGCGGGCGATGCGGTCCTTAACGCTGCCCGTGGGGTTGTGGCCTTCGAGCTTGGCGAAGACGCGCACGCCGGGCTTGGGGCTGAAGGTGGGGAGCTCCACAAGCGGCGTGTTGCCGATCGCTTCGACGATGCTGTCGCTACGCATGGACGGGCGGCTCGTGGCGCAAGGCGTTGGCCGCGCTCCGGCTACCCGGCGGCGACGGGGGCGGCCTCGGCGTCCGGCGACGCGGGCGCCAGACCGCAGAACACCTCGTAGTCGATGAGCTCGGTAACCGTGGGGTTGTCCCCGCACAGCGGGCACTCGCTGTTGCGGCGCGTCTTCACCATGCGGAACTCCATGTTCAGCGCGTCCACCAGCAGCAAGCGCCCCACCAGCGGCTCGCCTATCCCCAGCAGCACCTTCACCACTTCGGTGGCCTGGATGCTGCCGACGGTGGCGGTCAGCGCCCCCAGCACCCCTGCCTCCGCGCAGTTGGGCACCAGGCCCGGCGGCGGCGGCGAGGGGAACAGGCAGCGGTAGCAGCCCTGGCCGGGCAGGTACGTCGTTACCTGTCCGTCGAAGATGAGGATGCTGCCGTCCACCAGCGGCTTGCCCGAAAGGTAGGCGGCGTCGTTCACCAGATAGCGAGTGGCGAAGTTGTCCGCCCCGTTGACGATGACGTCGTAGCCGCGCATCGTCTCCATTGCATTCTCGGAGTTGATGGCGTACTCGTGGCCCACCACCTCCACGCCCGGGTTGTAGCGGCGCAGCGTCTGCTTTGCCGACTCCAGCTTCGACATCCCCACCGTCTCGCTGTTGTGGAGCACCTGGCGCTGGAGGTTGCTGAGGTCGACCACGTCGAAGTCCACCAGGCCGATGGTTCCGACGCCCGCCAGCGCCAGGTAGAGCGCCACCGGGCCGCCGAGACCGCCCGCGCCGATGATCAGCGCTTTCGAGCCGATGAGGGTTCGCTGACCGGACGAGCCGATCTGCGGCATGATGATGTGGCGGCTGTAGCGCCGCACCTGCTCCGGGGTTAGGGCCGGTCCCGTCGTCATTGTGCTCTCCTCCGTTGGCGGCCTCGCGCGCCGCGAACCTGCTCACTCTACTCGACGGCCCGCCGAGCCCGAAAGGGCTAGAGCGGCCCCGCGACGGGCTGACGCGGGAAGGCCAACTCCCAAACCGTCGTGGCCTCCAGCACCCTCTGCACCGCGTCCTCCACGCCGCGCCAGATCTCCCGCTGCGTACAGGAACCCGACAGCACGCAGTCGTCCTGGTCGGCGATGCAATCCAGCGGCGCGATGCGGCCCTCAAGGGTGGCGACCACCTCGCTCAGGGGTATGTCGTGCGGGTCGCGCGCCAGCAGGTGGCCGCCGCGCGGCCCGCGACGGCTGCGAATGAAGCCGAACTTGTTCAGCGTCGTCAACACCTGGTCGAGGTATGGCTCCGGGATGTGCTGGCGGCGCGCCACGTCCGCCGTCCGCACCGGCCCGTCCGCCGTGAACTGCGCCAAGTCGACCAGCGCCCGCACGCCGTAATCCACCTTCATCGGGATGCGCATCCCGCCGCTCCTTCGGCGCGTTCCCCGCCGCGCCCGCCCTCGCATGATAGCGAGGGACGCGCCGAGAAAGCAATAAAGTCGGTCAACAATGCGCCTTTCTCAGCGTGCGTCGCCCTTGCGACATCAGCCCGTTGTGCAAACGGCGTTCCTGTGAAACACTGTCCTGTATCGCTCATCCTTCTGCCCCTATGCGGCCTTCTCCGCCGGCCCTTGGCGGCCGCGCTCGGTGTCGCGAAAGTGTCACATCTCCGCCTGCCGCCGCCGTGCGGTTGCCCCGCGGCGGCGCCTTTTCGTCGCTTCGCCGATCGCCCCTCTCCGCGTAAATGTAACACTTTGTTACGGAAATTCCGGACGCGGCGGAGAGAGCGGACGAGCCGAACCTGCTATCCTATGCCGTTGCGGCCTGCTAGGGGCCGCATGGAGCCTAGCCAATGACCACCCAAGCCATCGTTCTCGACGCCGAGCCGCGCACCGCGTTCGGCCACAAGAACCGCGCGCTGCGGCGCGGCGGCCTCACCCCGCTGCACGTCTACGGCCACGGCGAACCGTCGCTGGCGCTGCAATGCGCCACGCCGGACGCCGCCCACGCTCTCGCCCAGACCCGCTCGACGGCGCCCCTCACCCTCAACGTCGCCGGCGGCGGCGACCTCTTCGTCATGGTGCGCGAGGTGCAGCGCCACCCCGTAACCGACGAGCTCGTGCACATCGACTTCATCCGCATCTCCCGCACCGAGCGCGTCCGCGCCTCCGTTCCCGTCCACCTAGAAGGCGAGGCGCCCGGCGCAAGAGCGAGCGGCGCTGCCCTTGTCCAAGAGCTGCGCGAGGTGGAGGTCGAGGCGCTGCCGCTGGAGATTCCCGGCGGCTTCACCGTCGATGTCTCCGGCCTGGAGGACGCGACGGCGGCCGTTCACGTGAGCGACCTGAGCGCGCCGCCCGGCGTGACCATCCTCTCCGACCCAGGCGCGTTGGTCGCGCGTATCGTGCAACAGCGTGCGGAGGTGGCCGAGGAAGAGGAGGCCGCGGCCACGCCGACTGAGGACGGGCCCGCGCCTCCGGCGGCGCCCGACGAAGCGTAGCCCCGCGCTAATTGGGCAGCTGCGCCCCGACGAACTCGCGGTGACCGCGCACGAACTCCTCAGCGCTCATCGCCGCTCGCCCCTCCGGCTTCACCCGCAGCGGGAGCAGCAGGCCCTCGCCCGTCCCCACCGCCGCGCCGGCGCCGCTCGCCTCGACCGCGCCGGGCGGCGCGCTCCCCGAGACCGTCCGCGCCTCCAGCACGTCCAGCTTCCGCCCTTGCCACGAGGTGTACGCCCCAGGCCACGGGTCGTAGGCGCGCGTCTGCCGCTCAATCTCCGACGCGCTCTTGCTCCAATCGATGGCCCCGGCCTCCTTCGTGAGACGGCGCAACGCCGCCTCCCCCGGCGGCTGCGGCTGAGGGACGATGTCGCCCCGCACGTAGGCGGGGAGCGCCTCGAGCGCCAACTCCGCGCTTAGCTCAAACAGCCGCGCCGTCAGCGCCGGGGCGCGCTCGTCGCCGCGCAAGGGGATCGCCCGCCGCGCGACGATCGGCCCCGTGTCGATGCCCTCGTCCATCACGAACAGCGTGGCGCCCGCCTCAGTGCCGCCCGCCAGGATCGTCGCCTGCACAGGGATGGCGCCGCGGAAGCGCGGCAGCAGCGACGGGTGGACGTTCAGCGCGCCCAGCGGCGCAACCCGCAAGAATTCACCGGGCAGAATCTTGCCGTAGGCCGCCAAGACCACAAGGTCGGGCCGCTGGGCGCGGAGCGACGCGGTCATATCGGGGTCTTGGGTGGCTTCAGGCGCGTACGCCTTGAGGCCGCGCTCCAGCGCGTAGCGTTTCACCGGCGACTGCTCGAGGGCGCGGCCTCGGCCTGCGGGCCTGTCGGGCGCGGTGTAGACACCCACGACCGGCCACCCCAACGCCTCGATCGCGCGCAGCACCGGAAGCACGGCGGCGGGCGTTCCCATAAAGACGGTGCGGGGGCTGTCCACGGCTAAATCTTACCGCACGAGGCGAGCGGCGGGCACTTGTCGGCGCGACGGGCGAGGGTAGGCCGCCGCTCCCAAAACCGGGGGGCGAATTGCCCGCGGCACCCTCTTGCGTTCTCAAAAGCGGCGCGTGATACCTTGCCCGCCTCCGCTCACTAAGCAGGCGTGGCGCGCATGGCCGGGTGAGTGGGGGCACGGGGAACTCCCCACCGACATCAACGCGGAGTTGAAGCGCTGACGACTATCGCCAACGCCCAGCGCGCCTGGGAGGCCGCCCTTGGCCGCCTCGAAGTCCAGGTGCCCAGGCCCACCTACAACACCTGGCTGAAAGGCTCCGTCGGCCAATCGCTAGACGCAAACCGCCTGGTGGTCGCCGTGCCGTCAGCCTTCGTCGCTGCGCAACTGAACTCGCGCATGCACGGCATGGCCTGCTCCGCCGTCCACGCCGTCGTCGGGGAGGAGACGGACGTGGCGTTCGTCGTCGTCGCGCCCGGGACGGCGCCGTCGCACGCGCCGCACGCCGAGGCGCACGCCCCATCCGCACGCCCGGCTTCGCCGCAGCTCAACCCGCGCTACACCTTCGAGGCGTTCGTCGAGGGTTCGAGCAACCGCCTCGCCTTCGCCGCAGCCCAGGCCGTGGCGGACGCGCCAGGCGCCAACTACAACCCCCTGGTGATTCACGGCGCCGTGGGCCTCGGCAAGACGCACCTGCTCCACGCCGTCGGCCACCGCCTCCTCTCCCGCGGCCAAGCCTTCCGCTACGTAACCAGCGAGCGCCTTGTCAACGACTACACCGCCGCTGTCCGCGAGGGGCGCCGCCGCATCGACGAGTTCAACCAGTCCTATCGCTCGCTGGACGCGCTGTTGGTGGATGACATCCAGTTCCTCGCGGGCAAGCAGGGGACGCAAGAGACCTTCTTCCACATCTTCAACGCCCTCCACGACAATGCAAAGCAGGTCGTCGTCACCTCCGACCAGCCCCCCGGCGCGCTGCGGCTGTTGGACGACCGCCTTCGGTCACGGCTCGAGTGGGGCCTCGTAACCGACGTCAGCATGCCGGACCCTGAGACACGCACGGCGATTCTGCAGCGGATCGCGGAGCGGGCGCGCGTCACGGTGCCGCCGGAGGTGATATCGGCGCTCGCCCACCGCGGCGTGATTTGCATCCGTCAGCTAGAGGGGTTCCTCGGCCGCCTGATCGCCGCGGCCGAATGGGCCGGCGTGCCGCTGACACTCGATTCCATTGGCAAGGAGCTCGCCGCATATGCGCCGATGCCCGAACCACTCAACGCGGCAGAGATAATTACTCGAGCCGCCAGGGCCTTCGGTCTACCCACAGAGGCCCTGACGGGCAAGCGCCGCGACCGTAAGGCTGCCCAGGCGCGCCAAGTCGCCGCCTGCCTGCTGGCTGAGCGCCTATCGCTGAACCCCGGTGAAATCGGCGCAATCCTCGGCAAGCGCGACCGCGCCACTATCGCCTACTCAATCCGACAGGGGAAGCAAGCGCTCACCGACGACCCAGGCCTGCAGCGCATCGCCTCAGAGATTCCACAGGATTAGCCCAGCCTTCCTCTGCCTTTCCACCCTCTTATCATCCCTCTACGCAAGTCAACGGCCACGCCTAACTGACCTTTCACCACTTTATTCACCCAAAGAATCGCACTCCTCTATCATGACTATTCTCCTCTACTATCTCTAGAAGAAGAAATGATGTTGGACATAAAGGAACTCGAAGTCACAGGGGGCCGTGGTGGGAACGGCGCCATCTCCTTTCGTCGTGAGAAGTTCGTGCCGATGGGTGGACCTGACGGCGGAGACGGCGGTGTCGGGGGCGCCGTGCTGGTGCAGGCCGTGCGCTCGCGCCGCACGCTGGCGCACCTGGCGCGGACGAGCCGAATGAGCGCCGAAGCGGGCGTGGCTGGGCGTGGGAGCAATCGCACGGGGCGGAATGGCAAGAGCCGCACCATCGAGGTGCCGCCAGGTACGACCGTCTGGGAGTTGGACGACCGTGGCGACCGACGCCTGCTTGCCGACCTAGTCCACGACGGGGAACGCGCTGTCGTTGTGGCGGGGGGCGCCCCCGGCCGCGGGAACACCCGATTTGCTAGCCCTACGCTACAGGACCCGCTCCTCGCCGAGGCTGGAGAGCCGGGGGAGGAGCGCCGCTTGCTGCTGGAGGTGCGCCTGATTGCGGACGCGGCCATCGTCGGCGCGCCCAATGCGGGGAAGTCCACGCTGCTGAGTGTTGTGTCCCGCGCCCAGCCGAAGATTGCCGACTATCCCTTCACGACGCTTGAGCCTGTGCTTGGCGTTGTGGAGCGCTACGACCGCGCTATCGTCCTACTCGATGTACCGGGCCTCATCGGGGGCGCGTCGGAGGGCCGCGGTCTGGGCCTCGACTTCCTGCGTCACACCGAACGGTCTCGGCTGCTGATTCATCTCGTAGACGGCCTTGCCGAGAACCTGGCGCAAGAGTTCTCGGCGGTGGCCGCTGAGCTTGCCGCTCACCATGGCGAGGCCTCTGTGCCTCCGGCCGTGGTTGCCGTCACAAAGCAGGATGTGCCGGAGGCGCAAGAGCGCTTCGCTGCGCAGCGTGCGGCGCTGGCTGTGGCGGCAGGCCAGGAGGCGTTGGCTGTCTCGGCTGCGACGGGGCAGGGCGTTGAGCGTCTTCTCGATTATGTGCTGGAACTTCTTCCCGACGAGCCGTCGGCCCGCGAAAGCCCGCGGCCAACGGCCACGATGCCCGTGGCGGACGCCGGACCCCGACGTGCGCGCGTGCAGCCCCGGGTGCTACGCGACGGCGAGGCCTTCGTCGTTCACCACCGCCCGGCGGAGCGGATCGCGGCGCTAGTGGATATGGAGAACTGGCGTGCGCGGCTACAGTTCCACCAGTGGCTGAACCGCGCCGGCGTGCTCCGCGCCCTCGACGCGCAAGGCGTAGACTCGGGCGACACAGTCCGCATCGGCGGACTCGAACTGGAGTGGCAGTAGGTGCGGCGCGGCATCCTTGGCGGGACATTCGACCCGGTGCACAACGGCCATTTGCGACTGGCCGCCGCCGCGATGGTGGCGCTCGACCTCGCCGGCGTCTGGTTCCTCCCGGCGGGGCAGCCATGGATGCGCCGCGGCGCTCTTCTCACGAGCCGAGAGGAGCGGAAGAAGATGACGGAACGCGCCATTGCCGACAAACCCGGCTTCCACCTACTGACGAACGAACTCGATCGCCCAGGCGACACCTACACCGTGGACACCCTGGAGGAGCTTGCCTGCGACGGATGGGACGCCGATGAAACCTACTTCATCCTTGGCGCCGATGCGCTCGCGCGAGCGCATCGCTGGAAGAACCCCCGCAGGATTCTCGTGCTGGCGCGCCTGGCGGTCGCGCCACGCGAAGGGAGCGAGCCGGATGTGTCCGCGCTCGAAGCCGCCGTCCCTGGCGCAACGAAGCGCATCGAGGCGGTGCGAATGGAACCCGTCGCCGTCAGCGCCAGCGCCCTGCGGGCGAGGGCTGCCGCGGGTGGGTCGCTCCGCGGCAGCGTGCCCGACGCCGTGGCCGACTACGTGGAGGAGACGGAGTTGTACCGAAGGGGCATATGGGTCGAGACCAAAGGGGTGACCGAATGACGCAGACAAGCGCGCCCAGGGAGTTGGCGGAGCGGATCAAGGAGGCGGCGCTGGAGGTGGGCGCGCTCACTTTCGGCGACTTCGTCCTCGCCTCCGGCCAGCGCAGCGCTTACTACTTCGACGGGCGGATGCTCACGCTCTCGGCGCGCGGCGCGGCGATGGTGGCGCGGGCGCTCCTGCCCGCCGTGCGCGCTTCCGGCGCCGAGGCCATTGGCGGGCCGACGCTCGGCGCCGACCCTATGGTCGCTTCCGTCTCGATGCTCAGCGCAATGGACGGCGGCCCGCCGCTCGACGCCTTCATCGTGCGCAAGGGGGAGAAAGACCACGGCACCGGCAAGCTCATCGAGGGGCCGCTGGCGCCAGAGGCGAAAGTAGCCATCGTGGACGACGCCTGCTCGACGGGCGGCAGTCTGATTCACGCGGTGGACGCCGCCGAGGCGGCGGGGCACAAGGTGGCGCTGGTGGCGTGCATCCTGGACCGCAACCAGGGCGGCGGCGACTACTTCCGTGAGCGCGGCTATCCCTTCGCCGCGCTGCTGTCCGCCGACGCGGACGGGAACATCTCGGTCGCGAGCTAGACGTCCAGGTTCTGCACCTGGCGCGCGTGGGCGGTGATGAACTCCTTGCGCGGCGCCACCACGTCGCCCATCAGCGTGTTGAACGTCTCGTCGGCGCGGGCGGCATCCTCGATGGAGACCTGGAGCAGCGTCCGCGCCTCCGGATCCATCGTCGTCTCCCACAGCTGTTCCGCGTTCATCTCGCCCAGCCCCTTGTAGCGCTGGATGCTGATGCCTTGGCGATCGGCAGCGCGCTCGACGGCGGCGGCCAGTTCGTGCCACGGCACGCCCTCGGCCTGCACCGCGTCCCGCCTGACGACGCGAAAGGTGTGCCCGTTAACCCACTTGGCAATGGGGGCGATGGCGCTCTTGGCGCGGTGCAGGGCGGGCGACTCGAAGAGACGCTTGACGTCGATGGCGCCGTGCTCTTCGACGATCAAGCGGTACTCGTCGGCATCCACGTCCACCTCCGCCTGGCAGGCGAAGCCCGCCTCCTCCAGGCACTCCTGAAGCGCGTTGACGGTGGCCGAGCCGTCTAATATCAGACGAAACCATTGGTCGTGCGCGCCCTTCACGATTGCGCCCGCCAGCTCTTGCGCGACGCCCAGCGGCGCCAGGGAGGCCGTCCACCCCTGGAACTCGCGCAGGGCGCCGACCAACGCTTGCAGCTCCGGCCCTCCCACCGTCAGCGCCCCGTCCTCCGAGGACACCGTCAAGCGCCCGTAGAGCTGGTTGGCGAGCCAGGAGTCCTTGGCCGCCTCGTCGAACTGGTACTGGACGGCACGGCCTTTGGCGGTGCGGTAGAGGGGCGGTTGCGCGATGTAGAGGTAGCCGCCGTCGATGAGCGGGCGCATGTTTCGGAAGAAGAAGGTGAGCAGCAGCGTGCGGATGTGCGCCCCGTCCACGTCGGCGTCGGTCATGATGATGACCTTGTGGTAGCGCAGCTTGGTCAGGTTGAAGTCCTCGCCGATGTTCGCCCCGATGGCGGTGATGAGCGTGCGGATGGAGTCGTGCGCCAACATCTGGTCGAACCGCGCCTTCTCCACGTTCAGAATCTTGCCCCGCAGCGGCAGGATGGCCTGGATGCGCCGGTCGCGCCCCATCTTGGCCGAGCCGCCCGCCGATTCCCCCTCCACCACGAACAGCTCCGCCAGCTCGGGGTTGCGCTCAGAGCAGTCGGCCAGCTTGCCCGGGAGGGAGCCGCCGTCCATGGCGTTCTTGCGGATCACAAGGTCGCGCGCCTTGCGGGCAGCCTCGCGGGCGCGCTGCGCCGTCAGGCACTTGTCGATGATGCGCTGCGCTTCGCGAGGGTGCTCCTCCAGGTAGAACTCCAGTTGCTGCACCACCACCTGCTCGACCTGCGTCTTCGTCTCCGCGTTGCCGAGCTTGCCCTTGGTCTGCCCCTCGAACTGCGGCTCCTCCAAACGGACGCTGATGATAGCCGTGAGACCCTCGCGGACATCCTCGCCGGAGAGGTTGGCCGAATCGCCGTTGAGCAGCTTGTTCTTGCGGGCGTAGCTGTTGATGGCGCGGGTCAGGCCGGTGCGGAAGCCGACCAGGTGCGAGCCGCCGTCCGCCGTGTTGATGCAGTTGGCGAAGGCGAGCGTGCTCTCGTAGAAGCCCCCGTTGTATTGCAGCGCCACCTCAACCATTGTCGCGTCAACTTCCTGCTCCGTGTAGAAGGGGTCCTCTTGGAGCACCTCGCGGTTGTGGTTCAGGTGCTTGACGAACGAGGCGATGCCCCCCTCGAAGTAGAAAGTCCGGTCGTCCATCGGCTGCTCTTCGGACAGCATCGATATCCAGATGCCCTTGTTCAGGAAGGCCATCTCACGGAAGCGCTTGCGCAGGGTCTCTCGCTCCATCACCACTGAGTCGAAGACCTGCGTGTCCGGCCGGAAGGTCACCGTCGTCCCGCGCGCCTCGCCCGGCTCCATCTCGCGCTCGTCGCGCACCTCGCCCGTGGGGATGCCGCGCTCATACTCCTGCGAGTAGACGCGCCCGTCGCGCCGCACTTCGAGGCGCATCCACTCGGAGAGGGCGTTGACGACGGACGCGCCGACGCCGTGGAGGCCGCCGGAGACCTTGTAGGCGCCGCCGCCGAACTTCCCGCCGGCGTGCAGCGTCGTCATGATGGTCTCGAGCGCTGACTTGCCGGTTACGGCATGGAGGTCGACGGGGATGCCGCGCCCGTTGTCGGTAACGCGCACCGTGTTGTCCGCCAGCAACTCCACCACCACGCGGTCGCAGTAGCCGGCCATGGCTTCGTCGATGGCGTTGTCCACCACCTCTTGCACCAGGTGATGCAGGCCCCGGTGGTCGGTGCTGCCGATGTACATGCCGGGGCGCTTTCGCACCGCCTCCAGTCCTTCCAGCACCTGGATGTCGGAGGCGGTGTAGCCCTGGACCGTCTTCTGGGTGACTACCATGGGGCCGATCGGCTCTCCTTGGGGGAGGGGAAGGATGGCTGCTTTAGCGCCTAGTGGTCGGCGCGCGGGCCTTGCCCGGCTGTGGCCGCTCTTCCCGCATCCGAGATGCGCCGGTGGGCGCTAGAGGCAGTTTACCTGCTGCGCGCCCGTGGGCATAGCCGCTTACGGCGCGGCTAGGGGCTAATTCTGCCCTTGACGCGCGGTTGCGGCGTAGGCAGTATGCGCCCGCCGCCGTGCCCGCTCCTCCTGCCATAGCCATCGACGGACCCGCCGCATCCGGCAAGACCACCGTTGGCCGAGCCTTGGCCGCCAGGCTAGGCTGCCGATTTGTGGATACGGGCCTTATGTACCGCGCCGTAACTGGCCTAGCCCTCGCGCAGGGCGTGCCCCTGGACGACGACAAGGCCCTTGCGCGGCTGGCCGAGCGCGCGCGGATCGACCCCGGCGATCGCGTACTCGCCAACGACGCCGACGTAACGGACGGCCTGTGGAGCGTCGAGGTGGAGCGCAACGTTTCCCGCGTTTCCGCCGTGCCGGGCGTGCGCCGCGCGCTGGTCGCCCAACAGCGCCGCCTCGCCGAGCGGGGCGTGGTGATGGTGGGGCGGGACATCGGCTCGGTCGTCCTGCCGGGCGCGGCCAAGGTCTACCTCGACGCCTCCGTGGGGGAGCGCGCTCGCCGCCGCGCCGCGGAGACAGGCATGCCGGACGAGGAGCAAGTGCGCGCCGAGCTGGAGCGCCGCGACCGCCTGGACAGCGAACGCGGCGATTCGCCGCTGCGCGTTCCCGATGGCGCGGTCATCGTCGATACCGACGGCCTCGACATCGACGGCGTGGTCGCCGCCGTACTCGAAGCGCTGGGGAGGTAGGCGGGCATGCTGCGCGACGGGTGGTACAAGGCGGCCAAGCTGCTCGCCCGCGTGATGATGCCCACTTTCGGGCGCATCGAGGTGGAGGGCGCGGAGAACGTGCCGCCCTTCGGCCCGCTCATCATCGCCTCGAATCACCAGTCCAACGCCGATCCGCCCGTGCTGGTCTACGCCTTTCCGCGCCCTATCTGGTTCGTGGCCAAACGTGGCCTCTTCATCACCCCTCCCATGCGCTACATCTTGCGCCGTCTGCACGCTTACCCGGTCGACCGCGACGGGCGCGATCTTGACGCAGTGAGGTGGGCGATGGAGCAGGCGGCCAAAGACCGCGCGCTGCTCGTCTTCCCCGAGGGGACGCGCAGTCCGGGCGCGCTCGCCCCCGGGGGCGACGGCCTCGCCTACATGGCGCTCCGCACTCAAGCGCCTATCATCCCCGTCGGGATCACCGGCACGGAGCGCATCAACAACTACGTGCGCGTCGCCTTTCCCTTCACCAGGGTCAAGGTGACCATCGGCGAGGCGTTCACGCTCCCTGTGGTGGAAGGGCGGCTACCGCGGGCAGCGCTCCATTCGATGACGGAGACGATTATGGAGCGCATCGCTGCGCTGCTGCCGCCGGCCTATAGGGGCGTGTATGGGACGGAGCGCCGCTCGCCCGGCGCTTGAGCCCTCACCGTCAGCGCCGCGCCCTAGCCCCACTTGCGCGTGACGGCGGCGGTGCGCGCGACGAAACCTAGCAGTGCTATACTCGCCCTTCGGCGCTTCGGGCCTTGGCGCGTTTGGCCCGGCGCCCCGGCGCGAACTCGGCCCGTTCGGGCGGGCGCCGCGCCGCGTCAGCAACGGAGGAGGACGAGGCGAATGGCCACGGTTACCGGCGGCAAGCTGGTGTATCGCCTTGCCGAAGGCAGCGCCGCTATGGCGCACCTGCTCGGCTCCAAGGGGGCGCACGCCAGCGAGATGGCGCGCATCGGCGTGCCCGTGCCCGACGGATTCGTCATCACCACCACCGCCTGCCGCGAGTACCTCCGCCTCCATCGCCTCCCCGACGGTCTGTGGGAGGCCATCGTCGAGAACGTCCACGCCCTCGAACGCGGCGCCAAGCGCGGCTTCGGCGACCCGAACGAACCCCTCGTCGTCTCCGTCCGCTCCGGCGCCGCCGTCTCCATGCCCGGGATGATGGACACCATCCTCGACATGGGCGTTACGGACGACACGTGGCGCGGGCTGGCCGCGATGATGGGCGACGAGCGCCCCGCCCTCGACGCCTACCGGCGCTTCATCCAGGGCTTCGGCGGTGTGGTGCTCGGCATCGACCGCGCCCGCTTCGAGGAGCGCCTTGAGGCCGCCAAGGCTGAGCGCGGCCTGACCTTCGACTACGAACTCCCGCCCGACGCCCTCCATGCCCTCATCGCCAACTTCAAGCAGGTCATCGTCGACGCCACGGGCGCGCCGCTGTCCGGCGACCCGTGGACGCTGCTGCGCCAGGCGGTGGAGGCCGTCTTCGCCTCGTGGAACAACCCGCGCGCCATCACCTACCGCGACTTCCACGGCATCTCGCACGACCTGGGCACCGGCTGCGTGATTATGGCCATGGTGTTCGGCAACTTGGGTCTCGACAGCGGCACCGGCGTTCTCTTCACCCGCTCCCCCGCCACCGGCGAGCGCACGCTCTACGGCGAGTTCCTGACCAACGCCCAGGGCGAGGACGTGGTCGCCGGGGTTCGCACGCCCGCGCGCATCGCGCAGCTCCGCGACGACATGCCTGATGTCTACGCGCAGGTCGAGGAGACGGCGCGCAAGCTGGAGGGGCACTATCGCGACGTGCAGGACATCGAGTTCACCGTCGAGCGCGGCAAGCTCTACATCCTCCAGACGCGCGGCGCCAAGCGCACCGCGCACGCAGCAGTCAAGATCGCCGTCGACCTTGAGGCGGAGGGTGTGCTGAGCCGCAGCGAGGCGGTCGGGCGCATCGACGCGGAGGAGGTGACGCAAGTGCTGATGCCGCGCTTCGACTCCGCCGCAAAGGCGGAGGCCGTCGCCGCAGGCCGCCTCTTCGCCGAGGGCGTCGCCGGATCGCCGGGCGCGGCCTCCGGCGCGGCCGTCTTCGACCCTGACCGCGCCGTCGAGCTGGCCGGCCAGGGCTTCAAAGTCATCCTCGTTCGCCACGAGACCAGCCCCGACGACGTGCACGGCATCATCCGCGCCGAGGGCGTGCTGACGGCGAAGGGCGGAATGACCAGCCACGCCGCCGTCGTAACGCGCGGCCTTGGCAAACCCGCGGTCGTCGGCTGCGAGGAGCTGGGCTTTGAGAACGGCTCCGTCTTCGCGCGCGGCCACGTCTTGACCGAGGGCGACATGATGAGCATCGACGGCGCGACCGGTGAGGTGCTCGTGGGCGAGGTGTCCGCCAGGGCGCCCGAACCCGACGAGCTGGGCGACCTCAATACGCTGCTCGCCTGGGCCGACGACCTGCGCCGCCTCCGGGTGTGGGCCAACGCCGACGCCCCGGACGACGCGCGCCGCGCCCGCGCCAACGGCGCGCAGGGCATCGGCCTATGCCGCACCGAGCATATGTTCTTCGACCCTGAGCGCCTGCCCCACGTCCAGCGCATGCTCAGCGTCGGCCCTCAGGCGTCGCGCTTGGAGCGCGAGGCCGCCGCACTGCGCGAGCAGCTGGTCCAGGCGCCCGCGTCGGGCCGCGCCGCCCTCGCCGAGCGCCTCGCCGCCGCCGAGGAGCAGGTGCGCGGCGCGGAGTCCGTGCGCCAATTCCACGCAGAGCTCGCCAAGCTGGAGGAGTACCAGAGGGACGACTTCTACGGCATCCTCAAAGCAATGGCGGGCCTGCCCGTCGTCATCCGCCTCCTCGACGCTCCTCTCCACGAGTTCTTGCCCCACTACGACGAACTAGTAGCGGAGACGGCGGCGCTCGCCCACGGCGGCGCCGACCCGGACGCCCTCGCCGACAAGCGGCGGACGCTGGAGCTGGTGGAGGCGCTGCGCGAGAGCAACCCCATGCTCGGCCACCGGGGTGTCCGCGTCGGCATCACCATGCCGGAGGTCTACGACATGCAGGTGCGCGCCATCTTCGGCGCCGCCGCCCGCCTCGCCCAGGAGGGCGTGGCCGCCCTGCCCGAGGTGATGATTCCCATCGTCTCCCACGTCAATGAGCTGCGGAGGCTCAAGCCCCGTCTGGCGGAGGTCGCCCGCGCAACACTGGAGGAGGCCGGCGCCAGCCTCGAGTTCCGCTTCGGCACGATGATCGAGGTGCCCCGCGCCGCCCTTACCGCGGGCGAGATAGCCAAAGACGCCGCCTTCTTCTCCTTCGGCTCCAACGACCTGACCCAGATGACCTTCGCCTACAGCCGCGACGACGCCGAGGCCAAGTTCCTCCGCCATTACACCGAGACGGAAGTGCTGCCCTGGAACCCCTTCGAGAGCCTCGACACCAACGGCGTAGGCCGCCTGATGCGCCTGGCCGCGGACGAAGGGCGCGCGGAGAACGCCGCCCTGATGGTGGGCATCTGCGGCGAGCACGGCGGCGACCCGCGCAGCGTCGCCTTCTGCCACGAACTGGGTCTCGACTACGTCTCCTGCTCCCCCTTCCGCGTCCCTGTCGCCCGCCTTGCCGCCGCCCAGAGCGCCCTCGGCCAACTCGTCCCCAGGACGGGGTAGTTCCGCCGTCCAGCATGCGCCGCCGAAAGATGCGCGTGTATGCGTGCAATTGCACGCCGCTCCACGGCCATTGGTGAGAGCATTCACAAACTTAGTTGACTTGCTTTCACAATTCGCCTATCATTCTTGTCCGGCGTCGGGCAGCGGCGCCATTCTGCTTTCTAGCGGCAACCTATGAACGGGCACGGCGACCCCCGCGACTACGTCCTCCGCATGGCGAAGGACAACGACGTGCGCTTCATACGCCTCTGGTTCACCGATATCCTCGGCAGCCTAAAGGGCTTCGCCATCACTATCGCGGAGCTGGAAGGCGCCCTCGACCGCGGCATGGCGTTCGACGGTTCGGCGGTGGAAGGATTCGCTCGCGTGGACGAATCGGACATGGTCGCCATGCCCGACGCCGCCACCTTCTCCATCCTCCCGTGGCGTCCGCGCCAGAACGCCGTCGCCCGTGTCTTCTGCGACATCACCAGGCCTGACGGCGAGCCCTTCGAGGGCGACTCGCGCCACGTGCTCAAGACCGCCCTCAAGCGCGCCTCTGACGCGGGGTACACCTTCATGGTCGGCCCCGAGATGGAGCATTTCTACTTCAAGAGCGCGCAGGCGCCGGAGCCTCTCGACAAGGGCGGCTACTTCGATTTCACACCGCTGGACACGGCCACCGACCTGCGCCGCGAGACAGTGCTCACGCTCGAAGAGATGGGCATCCCCATCGAGTACAGCCACCATGAGGCGGCCCACTCCCAGCACGAGATCGACCTGCGCCACACCGATGCCCTCACGATGGCCGACTCCGTCATGACCTACCGCCAGGCGGTGAAAGACATCGCCATGCGCCACGGCGTCTACGCCACCTTCATGCCCAAGCCGTTGGAGGATCAGAACGGCAACGGAATGCACGTCAATCAGTCGCTCTTCCGCGGCGACGACAACGCCTTCTACGCCGCCGCCGATCCTTATCGTCTCAGCGCCGAGGCCCACCGGTACGTCGCCGGGCTGCTGCGCCACGCGCCCGAGATCGCCATTGTCTGCGCCCAATGGGTGAACTCCTACAAGCGCCTTGTCCCCGGCTTCGAGGCGCCGACTTACGTCTCGTGGGCCGCCGTCAACCGCAGCGACCTCGTGCGCGTTCCCGCCTACCGCCCAGGCAAGGAGGCGTCCACTCGCGTCGAGTTCCGCCTACCCGACCCGACTTGCAACCCGTACCTCGCCTTTGCCGCGATGCTCACCGCCGGACTCGCCGGCATCGAGCGCGCCTACGACCCCGTGCCCGCCGCCGCCGAGGACGCCGCCGCCCTCTCCGACGCCGAGCGCGCCGACAGGGGCGTCCGCCAACTGCCCGGCAGCCTCTATGAGGCCATCCAGGCCGCTGAAGGCTCCGCCCTTCTGCGCCGTGCGCTGGGCGACCACACCTACGACAGCCTCCTCCGGAACAAGCGGATCGAGTGGGAGCGTTACCGCTCCGCCGTCACCGACTACGAACTGAAGCGCTACCTGGCCATCCTGTAGCCATGACCGAGCGCCTCCCGCAACGCACCCTGTACGACCCGCGCTTCGAACGCGACGCGTGCGGCGTCGGCTTCATCGCGGACATCGCGGGGCGGCGCAGCCGCTCCATCATCGACCGCGCCCTGGAGGGTGTCGTCAACATGGCTCACCGCTCGGCCACGTCCCCCGACGCCACCGTGGGCGACGGCGCGGGCATCCTCACCCAGATACCCGGCGCGGTCTTCAACCCCATCGCCGAGCGCTTCGGCTACGCGCCCGAGCAGGACGGCGACCTGGCGGTGGGTGTCGTCTTCCTCAGCGGGCGGGACGACGAGGCGAAGGACATCCTCGAGCGCGCGGTGAAGGAGCAGCGTCTCACGCTCCTGGGCTGGCGCGAGACCCCCGTCGATCCGTCCATCCTCGCCCCCGCCGCCGCCGCCTCGATGCCGCGCGTCGAGCATCTACTAGTGGGGCGGCCTTCCGACTTGACGATGGAGGGATTCCCCCGCCGCCTCTACGTGGCGCGCAAGACGGCGGAACGGGCCTTCGCCGAAGAGGGGATCGACTGCTACGTCGCCTCCTTCTCCAACCGCACCATCCTCTACAAGGGCATGCTGGCGGCCACGCAGCTGCACCGCTTCTACGGCGACCTCGACCGCTCCGACTTCGAGGCGGCTATGGCGATCCTGCACCTGCGATACAGCACCAACACCTTCCCCAACTGGAAGCTCGCTCAGCCCTTCCGGATGCTCGCCCACAACGGCGAGATCAACGCTGTGCAAGGCAACCGCAACTGGATGCGCGCCCGCGAACAGGAGCTGACCTCCCGCCTATGGGGGGACGATGTCTCCCGCCTGCGCCCGGTCGTCCAGCCCGGCTACAGCGACTCCGCCAGCCTCGACAACGCGCTCGAGCTCCTCGTCTTATCGGGCCGCGACCCGCTCCACTCGATGCTGATGCTCGTGCCCGAGGCTTGGGAGAATATGCCCAACATCGACCCCGACCTGCGCGCCTTCTACGAGTATCATGCCTGCCTTACGGAGCCGTGGGACGGCCCGGCGGGCCTCTGGTTCACCGACGGCGTGGTGATGGCCGCCGCCCTCGATCGCAACGGCCTGCGCCCTGCCCGCTACAAGGTCGGCGGCGACGGCGTCGTCGTCCTCGCCTCCGAGGTGGGCGCCATCGGGGTGGACGACGCCGACGTGGCGGAGAAGGGGCGCCTCGGCCCTGGCCAGATGATCGCGGTGGACACGGCCAACGGCGTGCTGCTGCGCAACGACGAGATCAAGGAGCGCTACAAGCAGCGCCGCCCCTACCGTGAATGGACCGAGCGCCGCATCTTCAGGCTCGGCGCGCCGCCCGCCGGAGCGCCAGTTCCCGCCCCGCCCGCTGGCGACGACCTCCTGCGCCTGCAGCAGACCTTCTCTTACACGACCGAAGAGGCGCATCTGATTCTGCGCCCTCTCTACGCCCAGGCGATAGAGCCTGTCGGCTCCCTGGGCGACGACACGCCTCTCGCCGCCCTCGCCGCCAAGCCCCGCCCCCTTTACGGCTACTTCCGCCAGCGCTTCGCCCAGGTGACCAATCCGCCCATCGACCCCCTGCGCGAGCAGATTGTCATGTCTCTCTACACGTACCTGGGGCCGCGCCGTTCGCTGCTGGAGGAAAGCGAGGAGCACGCGGAGGCGCTGCTGCTGGACGGGCCGATATTGACCGACGCGCAGCTGGCCACCCTCCACGCCAATCAGGGCGGCTTCAAGACGGAGACGCTCTCAGCGCTCTTCCATGCCGCCGCAGGCGCCGCGGAGTTGCGCCCCGCCATCGAGCGCCTGGCCGAGCAGGCGGAAGAGGCGGTGGACGCGGGCGCGCATATCGTCGTAGTCAGCGACAGGGGCGTCGACCATGCCCACGCGCCCATCCCTATGCTCGCCGCCATCGGCGCCGTCCACCACCGGTTGATACGCGCGGGCAAGCGGATGCGCGCGTCCATCGTGGCCGAGACGGGCGAGGCGCGCGACATGCACCACTTCGCGGCGCTCATCGGCTACGGCGCCAGCGCCGTCAACCCCTACCTCGCCCTCGCCACTGTGCGCGACCTCATCGAGAGCGGCCACGACGAGGACATCCCCGCCGACCGCGCCGCCGCCAACTACGTCCGCACGATTCACAAGCAGTTGCTCAAGATCATGTCCAAGATGGGTATCTCCGCCATAACCGCCTACCACGGCGCGCAGATATTCGAGGCCGTCGGCCTCGCGCCCGAGGTAATCGACCTGTGCTTCGCGGAGACGCCGTCGCCGGTGGGCGGCGCCGGGTTCGAACAAATCGGTGCGGAGACGCTGGCGCTGCACGCCGCCGCCTTCGCCGAGACCAATGGCGCGGGCAAGGAGCGCAAGCTCGCCGACTATGGCTATTACCGCTACCGCAGGGGCGGCGAGCCCCACGCATTCTCGCCCGCCGGCGTCCGCATCCTTCACAAGGCCGTGGAGGAGGGCGGCACGGGGCAAGACGGCTACCAGCAGTACCTTGAGGCGATCTCGCGCCAAGACCCTATCTCGCTGCGCGACCTGCTGCGGATCAAGCCGGCCGGGCCGCCCGTGCCCATCGACAAGGTGGAGCCCGCCGCCGAGATTGTGAAGCGGTTCAACGGCGGCTCCATGTCCTTCGGCGCGCTGGGCATCGAGGCGCACGAGGACATCGCCCGCGGCTTCAACATGATCGGCTCTAAGAGCGGCTCCGGCGAGGGCGGCGAAGACCCGCGCCGCTTCCGCGAGCAGAAGAACGGCGTCAGCACCGGCAGCCGGATGAAGCAGGTCGCTTCGGGGCGTTTCGGCGTCACCCCCGAGTACCTCGCTATGGCCGACGTGCTGGAGATTAAGATGGCCCAAGGCTCCAAGCCCGGCGAGGGCGGCCAGCTGCCCGGCCACAAGGTGACGGAGATCATCGCCGCCGCGCGACGCACCCAGCCGGGAGTTCCCCTCATCTCGCCGCCCCCGCATCACGACATCTACTCCATCGAAGACCTAGCCCAGCTCATCTACGACCTGAAGGTGGTGAACCCGCGCGCCGCCGTTGCGGTCAAGCTCGTGGCCGAGGCGGGCATCGGCGCGATCGCCGCGGGCGTGGCCAAGGGCTTCGCCGACTACATCCTCATCTCCGGCGCCGAGGGCGGCACGGGCGCGTCGCCATGGATATCCATCAAGTACGCGGGCGCGCCGTGGGAGCTGGGCCTTGCCGAGACGCACCAGGTGCTCGTCGCCAACGGCCTGCGCGGCCGGGTGACGCTGCGCACCGACGGCGGGTTGCGCCGCGGCCTCGACATCGCCGTTGCCGCCATGCTCGGCGCGGAGGAGTTCGGCTTCGGCACCGCCGCGATGGTCGCTGTCGGCTGCCAGGTGGCCCGCCAGTGTCACCTCAACACCTGCCCCGTTGGAATCGCTACACAAGACCCAGAACTGCGCCGCAAGTACTGGGGCGCGCCCGAGATGCTCGTGCGCTACCTCTTCTACGTCGCCGAGGAACTGCGCTCCGTCATGGCGTCCATCGGCGTCCGCTCCGTCGAAGAGATGGTGGGGCGCTCCGACCTGTTGGAGCAGGTTGCCCTCGACGGGAATGACAAGGCCAACGCCCTCGACCTGAGCCGCATGCTCGCCCCCGCCGACCCGACGGGCGCGCTGCCGCGCCACCGCATGCAGGAGCGCAACGACCGCGAGGAGGACAACCTGCTCGACGACGAACTGCTGCCCCTCGTTCAACCGGCCATCGACGGCGTATCCGCCGTGAAGATCGAGCGCGACATCCGCAACGTCCACCGCACCGTCGGCGCGCGCATCGCCGGGCAGATTGCCTACGTCCACGGCGACGATGGCCTGCCCCAGCACAGCATCGATCTGCGCTTCCGCGGCTCCGCAGGCCAATCCTTCGGCGCGTTCCTCGTCCCTGGCATGCACCTCACGCTCGAGGGCGAGGCCAACGACTACGTAGGCAAAGGCATGCACGGCGGCGAGATTGTGGTGCGTCCTCCCGCCGGCGCGCCTTTCCACCCCCACGACAACGTGATTATGGGCAACACCGTCCTCTACGGCGCGACGGGCGGCCACCTGTTCGCCGCCGGACGCGCGGGGGAGCGCTTCGCCGTCCGCAACTCCGGTGCGTGGACGGTCGTCGAGGGCGCGGGCAACCACGCCTGCGAGTACATGACGGGCGGCGCCGTCGTCATCCTTGGCCCTGTGGGATGGAACGTCGGCGCGGGCATGTCGGGCGGCGCGGCCTACGTCCTCGACCTCGACGGCTCCCTCGATTGGAAGGTGAACAAGGAGATGGTGGGCGCCGCTCTCGTGGAGGAGGTCGACGACGAGGAGATGCTGCACGCGCTGATAGGCCGCCACCACGACCTGACGCGCAGCCCGCGCGCCGAGGACGTGCTCGACAATTGGGCGGTCTACCTGCCGCGCTTCCGCAAGATCATGCCCTTGCCGCACGTCGCGCCGCCGCCGCCGCGCGAGCAGCAGCGCCAGCGTCGCGACGCCCTGCTCGCCGTCTCCCAGCGCCGCTCCGTCCCCGCGCCCTAACCGGCCGCGAACCGCGGGCGCAGTCCCTGCCGCCGCCGCTGTAACGCGCCATTGGCCATGCTGATAGGCTGCCTAAGCGGGGCGCGCAATGATCCATTCGTACCTCTTCATCGACCTCATCATCATCATCGTCGCCGCCTTCTTCGGCGCGGTCGCGGTGCGCCTGCTGCGCCTGCCCACCATCCTCGGCTACCTGGGCGTCGGCATCCTCGTCGGCCCCCACGGCCTCGGTCTGGTCAGAGAGGTCGAGTCGGTGGAGACGCTGGCCGAGTTCGGCGTCATCCTCCTGCTGTTCGCGGTGGGCGTGGAATTGTCGCTGTCCGACCTGCGCAAGATCGGCAGCCGCACCATCGCCGCGAGCGTGCTGCAGATTGGCGCGATGATGGCCGTCGGCTTCGGGATGGGGCGCCTCCTGGGATGGAGCGGCAGCCAAACCGTCGTCCTCGGCTTCATTCTCGCCCTCAGTTCCACGATGGTCGTGCTCAAGACGCTGAGCGACCGAGGCGAGTTTCAGATGGTGCACGGGCGCATCCTCGCCGGGTTCATGCTGATGCAAGACCTAGTGTTCGTGCCGATGATCGCCGTGCTGCCCGCCTTGAGCGGCGAGAGCGGCCTCGATCTGGCGGGGCTTGGCGTCGGCTTGGGGCAGGCCATCGCCGTGCTTGGCCTCATCGTGGTGCTGGGCGGGCGGGTCGTACCGTGGCTGCTGGAGCGCGTGGCCAACATCGGCTCGCGCGAGACATTTGTCCTCGCCGTCGTAACCATCGCCTTCGCCGCCGCCGCCGCCACCAACGCCGTCGGCCTCTCCGCAGCCCTGGGCGCCTTCGCCGCCGGACTGGTCATCTCCGAGTCGGACTGGATAGGCCACCAGGCGCTCCAGCAGATTATGCCTCTGCGCGACATCTTCGCCGCCCTCTTCTTCGCCAGCCTGGGCGCGGCCACCGATCCTGCCTTCGTCCTCGACAACCTGCCGACCGTCGTCTTGCTGGCCGCCGTCGCCATCGTCGTGAAGGGGTTGATCACCATAGGCGCGGTCAAGGCGGCTGGGTATCTCCCCAACACGGCGCTCCGCACCGGGTTCGGCAACACGCAGATCGGCGAGTTCGGTTTCATCCTTGCCGCCACCGCGGCGGCGGCCGGCGCAGCGGGCGCCGACTTCCTGCCCCTCGTGGCCGCCGCGACCGTCATCACCATGGCCGCCACGCCAGGCTTCTTCGCCGTGGGCGCCAAGGTCTCCCAAGTGCTGGCCGGGCGCGACCGCCGCCTCCGCCCCTACCTGTCCGGCGCCTCCGACGCCGAGCGCGCCAGCGAGCGCGCCCCCCGCTACCACGACCACGTGCTGCTGGCGGGCTACGGGCGTGTAGGCTCCCTCGTCGCCCAAACCCTCGCCGAGCGCGTCATCCCCTTCATCGCCATTGACGAAGACCCCGAGGCGGTGCGGCGCGCCGTCGCGGCGGGCCATCACGCCCTGCTGGGCGACGCGTCCAACGACTCGGTGCTGCACGCCGCCGGCATCGCCCGCGCCCGCGTCCTCATCATCGCCGCGCCCGACCCGGTGGCGACGGTCGTGGTTGCCCAGCACGCCGCGCGCCTACGCCCCGGCATGCCCACCATCGTCCGAGTCGGCTGGGCGGAGGAGGCCGAGCGCCTGCGCGATGCGGGCGTCCACGACCTCGTATGGCCGGAGATGGAGGCGGGCCTGGAGATAGTGAGCCGCGCGCTGCGCCACTACGGGATAGACCCCGCTGAGACGCAGGCGGGGCACCGCGAGGCCCGCGCCCGCCTAGCCCCCCAAGATTCCGGCGCGGAACCGCCCCAAGATGGCAAGGAGGGCGCATAGTGAGAGGCTAGGGGAATCGGCGGGCAAACCGGAGTTGACAGCCCGCCAAGGGTGTTCTAAAGTAGCCCTGCTCAGCGTCTCCCGATAGTATCCCAGTTGGAGCGTGGGCTATGTTGAGGACTCCCGTGAGGGAGTCCTCTATCTATTATCTATGTTTTCAAGGAGGCCGCCCGATGCTGTTGCGCTCGGCGATATTCGTAGACGCTGGCTATCTGTACGCGCAAGGCGCTAAGGCGCTTACCGGTGGACCGCTGAAACGGGATCGGGTTGTTCTTGACATAGAGGCTGTGGTGGGGAGGCTGTTGGAGGCGGCAGCTGCAATGACGCAGGATGCGCCGCTCCTCCGTATTTACTGGTACGACGGCATGCTCCAAGGCCGGCTCTCGGCGGAACAGGAAGCGCTGGCCTACAAGCAAGACATGAAGCTGCGCTTGGGGGTCGTCAACAGTCAGGGGCAGCAAAAGGGCGTTGACTCGCTCATCGTGACAGATTTGATTGAACTGGCGCGCAACCAGTCTATCGCGGATGCGGTACTGCTGACGGGAGACGAAGATTTGCGGATTGCCGTACAGATCGCACAGAGCTTCGGTGTCCGGATCCATCTTATTGGCATCGAACCCAGCCGAGGTTCGCAATCCGTAGCGCTTCTACAGGAAGCGGATACGGCAGTTGAATGGAAGAGAGAAATCGTTGCGACGTTTATGGATTCGGCACCGGGTGCTATCGAACACGGCGAGACTCCGGTTGTCCTCCCTGCGCACGACACAAGCGCAACTACCGTATTTCAAGCCATAGAGGAGGCTGCACAGGAATTCGTCGCAGGACTAGGTGTTAGTGATATTCGAGTGCTGGCCGCGCTGGGCCCGGGCGAAATCATCCCCCCGGGGTTTGACCGCCGTCTCCTTGCCATCTGCGGCAGGAGAGCGGGCCGAGACCTTGAACTACCTGACAAGGCGCACATGAGGGAGGTATTCCGCCGCGCCGTCAGCGAGCGCATCGAGGACGCTTAGCGCCCCGGCGCCGCGCGCACCGGGAAGCGCGACGCCAGCAGGAACACCGCCGATGTCGCTAGCATCAGGAACACCAGCGCCGTCAGCCAGCCGTCGTAGGAGCCTGTCCGCTCGAACACCAGCCCCGGCAGGTACGACCAGCCGCCGCTGCCCAGCAGCACCATCCCGTAGATCCACCCGCGGATCGTGTCGAACCACCGCCGTCCGTAGGCGCGCCCCAGGATTGCCCAGAAGACGGGCCAGACCGACTCCACCGGCGACACCAGCAGCACCGCCAGCGCGTAGCCCGGCGGCGCCTCGCTCAGGCGCAGCGCCAGCGACGCGGCGGCCATCGACAGCGCGAACGCCGCCAGCACCAGCGCCCCGTTGAAGCGGTCGGCCAACCACCCGATGAGCAGCACCATCGGAAAGGTGGATATGGCGTACATCCCCGCGAACCACGCCGCCGTCTGCGTCGTCTCCCCCTTGGACACGAGGATGGGGATGAAGTGCAGGCCGAGGCTGCCGTAGGCGGACAGCCACAGCACGACGCCGAGCAGCAACAACCAGTACAAGGGAGTGCGGATGGCCTGGCGCGGGGTCAGCCCCGCGGCCGCCTGGGCGGTGGCGCTCGGATCGGCGCGGCGCGGCGCGGCGTCGCCGTCGGGGTGCAGACCTCGCTCCTCCGGCGCGTTGCGCACGATGGCGCTTGCCGCGAACCCGAAGATGATGATGACCACGCCCGCGACGACCGACGTGGCGCGCCAGCCGTTCGTCCGCACCAGCGCCTCCAATGTCGGCACAATGAGCAGGCCGCCCAAGCCAATGCCCGCCGACAGGATGGAGAGCGCCAGCGCCTTGCGCCGTGAGAACCACGCGTTCGTGATGGCCGTAGGCGCTTGGAAGATCGCCCAGTTGAAGCCAAGGCTGATGAGCGCCGCGAACACGATGAAGAGCGCGAGTAGGCTGTTCACCCAGAAGAGCGCCACATACCCCAGGCCGGCGGTGAACGCCCCGAACAGCAGCAGCTTTCTGCCGCCGTAGCGCTGCGCCAGCATCCCGGCGACAGGCGCGAACAATCCGACCTGCAACCCCGTCACCGCGAACACCAGCGAGATGGAGTCGCGCCCCACGCCCAGGTCCTCCTCCATCGGCAGCAGGAAGACGCCGCGTCCGTAGAGGCCCACGCCGCCGCCGATGACGCGCATCAGGGCCAACGCCAGCACCACCCGCCAGCCGAAGAAGGCGAGGTTCAGCGAACGGCCCGCTGGTTTGGCGGCCTCCGCCATAGCGCGCTTCCTAGTAGCCCCGCTCCCAGTCCACCACGTTCTCCAACTCCTCTCCGTCGAGCAGGCGGCGCAGGTTGGCGCAGAAGAGGTCGAGGCCGAATAGGTGGTTCACGTCCGACTTCTGCGAGATGTGCGGGGACATAACCACGTGCGGATGCGACAGCAGCGCCTTGGGCGGCGGGACGATGAACTCCCGCGTGTAGACGTCCAGGTACGCCCCGCCCAGCTTGCCCGACTCCAGCGCGGCGATCATGGCGGGCTCGTCGATGACCTCGCCCCGCGCGACGTTGGCGATGAACGCGCCCTGCGGCATCGCGTCGAAGGCGGCGGCGTTCACCAGCCCCTCCGTCTCGTGCGTCCACATCGCGCACACGGCCACCAGCTGGCACTCCGCCAGCATCTCGAGCATCTGCGCCGCCGGGTAGAGCACGTCCACTCCCTGCGTATCCTCTTGGCGCTCCGCCGCCGAGCGGCGCGTGGCGACGACGCGCATCCCCATCCCCTTGGCCATCCGCGCTAAGGCGCGGCCAATGCCGCCCAACCCGATGACGCCCAGCGTCTTGCCCTGGACGACGATAGGGTTGTAGGCGTTCGGGTTGAAGGAGCGCGCGACTGTCTGCTGCGCGCCGGTATGGACGCCCCGCGCTAACGCGAGCAGTCCCGCCAGCGCCGACTCCGCGATGGGCTGCGCGCCCGTGTAGCCCCGCGACGAGGTCGTCAACACCGGGGCGCCCCAGAAGGATGAGCCGCGCACGTTGGACAGCCCGGCGAATCCCCAATGCACCCATCGCACGTCCGCCATGCGCTCGAACCCGTCCCTGGGGAAGGGCACACCCATCATCACCGCGTGCGCGCTACGGATAGCCTCTTCGGCCTCCTCCGCCGTGGGGACGCGCTTGGGCTCGCTGCGCGTGAACCGCGCGATCAGATCCTCCGGCCAGTCCCGTCCCAGCTCCGGCAGCAGGCTGTGCCACAGACCGGTCACGCGCACGCGGCCCGGCGCAACTGCGGCGATGCGGTCGCGGTTCGCCTGCGGCTCGTCGCGTATCACCAGCACGTTCAGCGGATCGGGCAGGTCGGGCATCAGGGGACGCTCCAAAGATGGGGTCGCAGCGGAGTTTACCCCTCGGATGTGCTACCGTGTGCCCGGGGCGCGCCGCCCCGTCAGGAGGCGCCTGCTATGACCTCGCAACCGGAGCGTCCGCGCTTCGTCGGGCCCGAGTTCCACCGCACGCAGAACTATCTGCTCGAGGGCCTGCGCCTCCTCCGCAACGACGCCAACCTGCCCAAGACCGTCCGGCCCGACGATGAGCTGAACACGCGCATCGCCCAGGCCATCCGCGCGATGGGCATCGACGCCGCGTACGAGGAGGTCGCCGCCGCCGCGATCGACCGCGCCATCGACGAACTCTCCCCGCTGGCCGGGCTGTGGATCGGCCCGCGGGCGATGGACACGCGTTTCACCGCCATCACCGCCGCCCTTCTCGGCATGGCCGAGGCCGCCGACCTGCTGCCGGAGGAGCAGATGCGGGAGAACGCGCGCCCCGACCTGCGCGGCCTCTCCGACGCGCTGCGCCGCCTCAACCTCTACGCCGCGCGGCGCTTCCGGCGCGACGCCGCCGAGCGCGTGCGCGGCGTCTACGTCATCATCGACCCGTCCTTGACCAACGGACGCGACCCGGTGGAGGTGGCCGCCGCCGCCATCGAGGGGGGCGCGAGCGCGATTCAACTCCGCGACAAGGCGCCCGCCAAAGGCGCGAGCCTCGCGCTCGCCCGCCGCCTTGCGGGGGCGTGCCGCGAGAGGGGCGCGACCTTCATCGTCAACGACCACGCCGACGTGGCCGCCGCCGCCGACGCGGACGGCGCCCACGTCGGCCAGCGCGACCTGCCCATCGCGGAGGCGCGGCAGGCGATGCGCCCTTGGCAGCTCGTCGGCAAGTCCAACGCGCTCACGGACGAGGCGCAAGCGAGTTTGGACGGCGGCGCGGACTATATCGCCGTCGGGCGCATGTTCGCGACCGCCTCCAAGCAGGACACGCGCCCCGCGGGCGTGGAGACGCTCCGCCGCGTGCGCGAGGTTATCCCATCCGACGGTCCGCCCGTCGTCGCCATCGGCGGCATAACGGCCGCCAACGTCGGCGAGGCGGCGCGCGCGGGCGCCGACGGCGTCGCAGTCATCGGCGAGGTGGCGCAGGCGCCCGACCCCAAGGCCGCCGCCGCCCGTCTGCTCGACGCCTTCACGAGCGCCAAGGAGTAGCCATGCGCGTCGCCGTCTTCAGCGCCAAGTCCTACGACCGCGCCTCCCTCGAAGAGGTGAACGCCGACGCGCGGCACGACCTGCGTTTCTTCGACGCGCCGCTGGACGCCTCCACGGCGGGACTAGCGGAGGGCGCCGATGCCGCCTGCGTCTTCGTCCACGACCGAGTGGACGCCGACGTGCTGGAGCGGCTGGCCGGCCTGGGCGTGCGCCTCGTCGCTATCCGAGCGGCGGGTTTCAACAACGTCGATCTGACGGCGGCGGGCACGTTGGGGCTGACGGTGGCCCGCGTCCCCGCCTACTCCCCCCACGCCGTCGCCGAGCACGCCGTCGCGCTGATGCTCGCGCTCAACCGCAAGATTCACCGCGCGTACAACCGCGTCCGCGAGGGCAACTTCGCCCTCGATGGCCTGCTCGGTTTCGACTTCGCGGGCAAGACGGCGGGCGTCGTCGGCACGGGCAAGATAGGCGCGGTGCTCGTCCGCATTCTGGCCGGATTCGGCTGCCGCATCCTGGCCCACGACCCGTATCCGTCGCCCGAACTCGAGGCGTTGGGCGTGGAGTACGTCGCGCCGGATGACCTGTTCGCCCGCGCCGACGTCATCTCGCTGCACGCGCCGCTGACGCCGCAGACGCGCCACCTCATCGACGAGCGGGCGTTGGGGCGCATGAAGCAGGGCGTGATGCTGGTCAACACCAGCCGAGGCGCGCTCATCGACACGCGCGCCGTCATCGACGCGCTCAAGTCGGGGCGAATCGGCGCGCTCGCCCTTGACGTGTACGAGGAGGAGGACGACCTCTTCTTCCGCGACCTGTCGGAGCAGATCATCCAAGACGATGTCTTCACCCGGTTGCTCACCTTCCCCAACGTGCTCATCACCGGCCATCAGGCCTACTTCACCCGCGAGGCGCTCCGCGGCATCGCCGAGACCACCCTCGCCAACATCGACGCGTTCGAGCAAGGCCAACGCTCCGGCAACGAACTGACGCCGGAACGGGCGCCCGGGTAGGGCGGGGGCGCGTCCAAGGCGAGCGGGGGAGAGGGGATCGGTGTTTTCCGTTCCAATGTGTTCCATTGTGTAACTCTTACGCTTGGGCTTGGGTTGAGAACGGCGCCGCGGCGTTGCGGCGGTACGGCGGGGGCGTAACACTCCGGGGCTGCGATGGAACAGTCGCGGACAGGCGGGGGCGGGCGTCAAGGGCGCCGGGGGGCGGCAGAGGTTCATGTCAGCCAGGATGGCAGAGGGCGCGGCGTTTCGGCAATGGGGGGATGTCGTAGGGGCGACGGGGCGGCCTCGCGCCTCCCCCACATGCGCCGGGCGCCTCTTCCCATATCGGGGCTTGGTCATGTCGAGGTTCCCGCCTACGCGGGAACGACGGAGAGAGGGCGCCCGCTCAGCTGCAGCGGTTGGCTGTCTAGCCCGTCCGGCTGCCGGGCTCGAAGTCGTCGTCGAGCCAGCGCACGAAGTGCTCCGCGTGGGGAATGTAGGTGTCCTTGGAGGACTGCGCAAGGTTCGTAGCCTTGACCTCTACGACGTAGTTCTCCAGCGCGGCCTGCACCTCGTCAAGGAGCGGGCGAGGGCGATGCCATCTCCGCTGTGGGCGTATACTCTGACCATGGCGCTCCGGCAATGAACTCACGCCGGAGCGTGCGCAGGGGTAGGACGGGAGGGCGCGGCGGATGACTATATGAGGCCACGAGTGGGACAGTTGATTAGGCTGGCGTATGACAAGCGAACCCTGTTGGCGCTTACTGCCGCTGTGCTGCTGTTCAGAGCCGCCATCGCATCGCCCACTTACGATGACGGGAATAATCACTCCCACATCATTGGCTCTCCGCCATACTACAGCGACTACTTCGGCATGTATCTGCCGGTATACAAGCCGCTGACGACGATTCAGATGCCCGCGCGATTCATGGCGTACCCATGGTCATTCCTCTACGTTTCGCTGCTTCACACCGCCATTATGATTGCGGGGGCGTACCTAACGTACAGAGTCGCTCTGCGCTACGCGCCGAAGGGCGCTGCCGTCGCGGCAGGCGGGTTGACGCTCCTTTTTATGGACCTACATGAGTCGATTTCCCCCACTCGCCCCGAGCCGTGGCTGCTCGCC
>JAGWBE010000005.1:48664-49920 GCA_021296055.1 Dehalococcoidia bacterium
GGGTACTTTGCGGCCGCTTGCATCGCCGCCGGCATCCTCGCTCTACCGATGCACACCAATGCCTCGATTATCTACATCTACCTCGGCATCTTCGCGATATGGCAACGGCATAGACTAACGCGACGGGATTGGGGCATCGCCGCAGGCGCGCTAACGGCGGGCGGCCTGGCGGGCCTGGCAGTCTTGCTGGCTCCGGACCCCGCCCTGCTGTTCGAGTTGCTCGACTTGTTCAGCGACCGCGCCGGAGCGATCGTTGTCATTACTGAACTTCAACGCTGGGGCAGGCTTGCGTGGCCTATCAACTTCGACCCGACGTTCACGCTGTCCGTCTTCTTTGGAGTCACCGGAATTGCCGCTGCCGCAACGCTCCGGCCGAGCATGGCCGAGGTTCGCGCCTTTTCCTCGCGCTATGCCGGAATCCTCATCGTCGGACTTGCGGCGTTCATCGGGCTAGCACTGCTCCCATCCGCGTCATGGACGCAATACATTGCATACTACTTACCCACGCTCACATTGTTAGCCGCCCTCGCCTACGCGCAGCGGCCATCTTCACGCTTAACTACGGCTGCGTGCGCAGCTGCAATCATAGCCGCTACAGGAGCGCTGATAGTGGGCATTCGACTGCGTTGGGGCGATGGCTTGGACGCTCTAACCTTCGCCGTGCTGACCTACAGCATGCTGCTAGCCGCCATTTTGTGCGCGGCTTGGCTGACTAGGATGCGCGTGCTGCTCGCTTGCGCATGCATCGTTGCCGTAGGCACAAGCACTGCCCTTTCTGCGGAACGCAGCTTGAGTTTCCACAGTTCAATCGAAGGCTACCGGCAGATAGCGCGCGAATTCGACGTTGATACGATCTACTCCCATAAGCGATTCGGCTGGGTGTTCAATGACAACTCTTCCTACAAGCCCTTGGCGCGCTTGTTAGAGCATCCGATGCACATCAGCCGCGGCATCGCCGTCCTCACTAGGCGAAATATGAGATACACCTCCGATAGCGCGTCCTATTGGTCATTACTGACGGAATGGCCTTGCAGCCTGACTGAGGTTGCGCGGCATAACATACGAGTATTACCCCTGGCCGAAGGGCTATCGCAGCGCGAGCTCATAGCATGGCTGTTTGAGTGCGACAGCGCCGCGTCCTCCTACAACAGCCCTGCCGCCGCTGTGCGCGCCGCCTCGAATAGGGGGCCGGGCCATACGCCCAGGGCGAGCGTCGCGGCGCCGGTTATGGCTAGGGCGAGGCTTGCCGCCGCGCC
>JAGWBE010000006.1:0-40158 GCA_021296055.1 Dehalococcoidia bacterium
AAGGGGCGCGTGTCATAGGTTGGCGCGCCCCGCCCGCTACGCCTGCTCAACGTACCGGGGGAGTTCGGGGCGGCGCTTGGAGGCGCCCGCCCAGTCGGCGGTCTTGCGGCTGACCTTGCCGTCGCGGAAGAACTCGAGGAAGACCTGGTTGAACATATCGGGCTGGTCGGTCTGGCCCTGGTGTCCGCATTCGTCGGGGTAGAAGAACTGGATGTTGGGGAGCGTCTCCTCCTGGTTGTAGGCGTTCTCGACGGGGGCGATGACGTCGTCCTTGCCGTAGAGGTAGATGCCGGGGACGGCGGTCTTGCTGAAGCGGTCTTTGGTGGTGAAGCGGGCGTTCAGCACCGGGTCGGTTCGGAGCAGCTCGCGCCCCTTGCGCCCCGCCTCGTAGGAGTCCTTCTGGCGGTTGGCGGCCATGGCGCGCATCTCGAGGAGTTCCTGCGGGACGGCGCTGGGGCGGTACATGATGGGGGTGATCATCTCGCCCATCGAGCGCGCCGTCCCATCGAACCGCGCCATGTCGGTCAGCTTGGGGCCGACCTGCTTCTCGTCGGGCACGTTGTCGCCGACCTTCATCGTGGCGATGAGGATGAAGCTGAGCACGCGCTCGGGGTGATCGAGCACGTACTGGATGGTGTTGTCGGCGCCCATAGAGTTGCCGGCGAGGTGGAAGCGGTCTAGGCCGAGGGCGGCGGCGAAGGCGTCGACGAAGTCGGAGTGGCTGACCGTGCCGTAGACGGGATGGTATTGCGGGTCGGTGTCGGCGTGGCCGAAGCCGGGCTGGTCGGGCGCGTAGACGCGGAAGCCGTTCTGCCCCAGGAAGGGCGCCATGAAGCGCCAGCCCGCGCTGCCGGACGACCCCTGGATGCCGCCGTGGAGCAGGATGACGGGCGGCCCCGTCTCTCCCGCTGTCATGTAGTGCGCTAGCGCGCCGTTGCCGAGCCGCACCCAGCGGCTCAACAGGCCGGGAACCGGAACCAGACCCTCTTCGGTCAGCGTCATAGGGGGAACCTCCTCGCGTGGTCGCTACGGAGCGAAGCGTACACCGCGCCGCGCGCGGGCGCAAAGGGCGCGCCCTATCCGTTCACCCTGAGGGAAATCGAAGAGTGGAACGGGGAGAAAGCGCCGCTCCGCCCCTTCTCCGTCATTCCCGTGAAAACGGGAATCTCGCTTCGATTCGGGCGGGGCAGCGGCGGCGAGAGACTGCCCTGCGGTGCGAACGCCCTTCGCGCCGCAGCGAGGGTCCATCGCAACTGCGCTACTGCGAGGCTCCTGTTTCCCTCTCTGGCGCCCCGGCTACCAGCGCTCTGACCGCTCGTCGTGTGCGTGGTCGGGGAGCCGGTACGAAACGCCGGCGTCGTCGTAGGCGGACGCTTCGAGCAGCGTCGCAAAGGTCGAGGGCGGCTCCCTCCTCAACCACGCTCGCAGCCGCTGAATGCGCTGGTCCATCCGGTACAGGAACAACGGGAATATCAATCCACTCCGGGGAAAGCGCAACTCGTCGGCAAGACGATTGCCCAAGAGACCACGAGAGACGGGGTAGATGACGCGGTGCACCAGTTTGCGCCGCTCCTCCGGGTCCGTGATGCCGGCGACCAGGGGCGCGGAGTTGATGAGCGCGTTCGTCATGATGATGGCTTCCATCGTGGGGGGCGGCTCGCACAGCGAGCCTATCCGGTACATCCGCTGCGCGTCGGCCTCGTCGGTGAAGAGGATGCTCTCAGGGATGCCCATCAGGTAGCCGGCGTAGCGCCAAACGGCGTGAAAGCCGACGCGCTCCTCGACGCTGTAGCGCGCCCCTAGCGACATCGAATGCTTGACGGCGCGCGTTGCGAAGCAGGCCACCGCGTAGCCTAGGTGCGCGGCGCTGATAGGCACGCCCCATGCGGCGGCGTCCCATTCCTCGGTCTCCGCGAGCAGCCGCCGCACCTGGGCATGGACGATCCGGATACGCACCGACAGCTTCCACCCGTCTCCCTGCCGCCCCAGGCCCCCGGGCCAGAAGATTTCCATCTGGTGCCGGTTGTTCTGCTTGAGCCGCCACACTCCGTTGTCGAAGATGCGCCCTGTCTGCACGAACGACTTGCTGATGAGCGTGGAAAAGCCGTCGAGCAAGACGCCGGCGACGAACGCCGAGAGCACCGGCACGCTGTTGCGCTGGAAGGCGCGGACGCCGGGCGCGAAGGCGGCATGGTCAAGCCAGTCCGGATCGGGCGGGGGATTATCAAGGAAGAAGTCGCGCAGCAGTTGCGGCGCGTCCCGCAAGCCTTCGCGGTCCTCTTCCATGCCCGCGTGCAGCAACCGGTTCACGCGCTCCTGGGGCAGCGGGGCCAGCTCCTCGACCACCGCATCCATGACGGAATCGCCGATGCGGGTGTGGGCGATGTAGTTGGCCGCACTCCCCGCGTCGACCTCGAGGGCGCGAGCGTACCCATCTCGGTAGGCCGAGGGCATCCCTGTCATTTCAGGGGAGGGGTAATGCGCTGCCTCGAAGTCCGTCAATGCTTTGCTCTGGCGATGGAACCTGACGGATGCGGAACACCGTACACGTCCGCCTCCGGAAGCCCGCGCCGACTGCGCCGCCATATCCGTCTTCGAGGCGGCTCTGCCGCTCATTCTCCGCCAAAGATCTATGTTACGCCGCTGCGCCGCCGCCCGTCAAGCCGCTGAGCCGTCGCGAGGGTGGAGCTTCGAGGACTCGAAGGCCGGATGTCCCCGCCAACCTTATGGCGTTCTCTCGTTGCTAAAACAGAACGCCCGTGCTATCATGCCTTCAATGACCTTCTACTCGCCCGCCCCTCCTCGCCTGGGCCGCCTCCCCGACCTGCCCGCGGCCGCCGTCCTATCACGTCCGATTTCTCCCGTAAATCGCCCGATTTCGTCCGAGTCGCCGTCCGATTTCACCGGACTTCTCACGCTTGAATCGGACAAAATCGGACGGAATCGGACGGAAAACGCGAACACGCTCTCCCCGGACAGTCCCCGCCCCCCGAATGTGGCCGAACACCGGAGTGGGCGGCGGCTTGGAGGGGCGGACGCCGTCGTGTAGCGTGGGGGCGCTATGACGATGAGCGGCGCGGTTCCCAAGGTGGTGGCCGTCACCGGCGCGGCGGGCTACCTAGGCAGCCGCCTCGTGCGGCGGCTCGCGGCGGAGCCGCAGGTCGAGCGTGTCTTCGCCACGGACGCGCGCCCCCCGCCCTACGAGCTGGACAAAGTCGTCTACTACGAGCAAGACCTGCTCGATCCGCTGGCGGACGCATTCGCGGAGCACAAGGTGAAGGCGCTGGCGCACCTCGCCTTCGTCATCCGCCAGCAACGCAGCCGCGGCGCCAGCCACCGCGTGAACGTGGACGGCGCCGACCACGTCTTGGCGGCTGCGGCGCAGGCGGGCGTGGAGCGCGTCGTCCACCTCTCTTCGTCAACGGTGTACGGCGCGCAGCCGGGCAATCCCGCCGAGTTGGACGAGGAGGCGCCTGCGCGCCCCTCGGCGTCGTTCCACTACGCTTGGGACAAGCGGGAGGCGGAGCGGGCGTTCGAGGACTACGCGCGCGAACGCCCCGACGCGGCGGCGTCCATCCTGCGCTGCTGCATCGTCATGGGGCCGTCGGCGCGAAACTCCATCACCCAGGCGCTCTCCAAGCCCGTGCTCGTCGGCGTGCGCAACGCCGACCCGCCCATCCAGTTCGTCCACGAAGACGACCTGATGGAGGTGCTGTGGCGCTTCATCGCCGAGCCGCATCCGGGCGTCTTCAACGTCGCCGCCCCCGGCGCCGTCCGCTGGTCGGAGGTGGGGCGGATGGCGCGGCGGCGCATCGCGTGGCTGCCGTCGTGGGCGGCCTACGGCCTCACCGACCTGGCGTGGCTGCTGCGCCTCCAGCGCGACGCGCCATCGGCGGGGCTGGACTACGTGCGCTGGCCCTGGGCGGTCTCCGCAGCCAAGCTGGAGCGCGAGCTGGGCCACGTCTTCCGCTACGACGCGCGCCAGGCGCTCGAGGCGTGGCTGACCGCGCGGCGATAGGCGCCCCGCCGCGCCGCCGATTCCTTGACAGTCCGCCGTGGGCAGGGCTACGCTATTGTTGACCAGAAAGGTCAACAATCTCCGATGACCACCACAGGCAAGACCGCGCAGGAGTTCGCCGCCCAGGAGTACAAGTACGGGTGGACGACGCCCGTCGAGCAGGAGACCGCGCCCCCAGGCCTCAGCGAGGACGTGGTGCGCTGGATCGCGGCGCGCAAGGACGAGCCGGAGTGGATGCTGGAATGGCGTCTGCGCGCCTACCGCCACTTCGTCAAACTCCTCGAGGAGGAGCGCTCGCCCACGTGGGCCAAGGTCCACCACCCGCCCATCGACTACCAGAGCATCGTCTATTGGACGGCGCCCAAGGCCAAGGCGGAGCTGGAGAGCCTCGATCAGGTCGACAAGGAGATCCTGGAGACCTTCGAGAAGCTGGGCATCCCTATCGAGGAGCAGAAACGCCTCGCGGGCGTGGCCGTGGACGCGGTGTTCGACAGCGTGTCCATCGCCACCACAGCCAAGGAGACGCTGGCCAAGCACGGCGTCATCTTCTCCTCCTTCAGTGAGGCGATACAGGAGCACCCGGAGCTGGTGCGCAAGCACCTCGGCTCCGTCGTCCCTTACACCGACAACTTCTACGCCGCGCTCAACTCCGCCGTCTTCTCGGACGGGTCGTTCGTCTACATCCCTAAGGGCGTGCGGTGTCCACTGGAGCTGTCCACCTACTTCCGCATCAACGCGGCGGGGTCGGGGCAGTTCGAGCGCACGCTCATCATCGCGGAGGAGGCGTCCTACGTCTCGTACCTGGAGGGGTGCAGCGCGCCGATGCGCGACGAGAACCAGCTGCACGCGGCGGTGGTCGAGCTGATTGCGCAAGAGCGCGCGGAGATCAAGTACTCGACGGTGCAGAACTGGTATCCGGGCGACGAAGACGGCAAGGGCGGCGTCTACAACTTCGTGACCAAGCGCGGCGCCTGTCGCGGCGCTCGCGCCAAAATTTCGTGGACGCAAGTGGAGACCGGCTCCGCCATCACGTGGAAGTATCCCAGCGTGCTGCTCCAGGGCGACGAGTCCGTCGGCGAGTTCTACTCCGTCGCCCTCGCCAAGGCGCGCCAGCAGGCCGACACCGGCACGAAGATGATTCACCTGGGCAAGAACACCACCAGCACCATCATCTCCAAGGGCATATCCGCCGGGCACGGCAGCAACACCTACCGCGGCCTCGTGCAGATTATGCCCAACGCGGCGGGCGCGAAGAACTACACGCAGTGCGACTCGCTGCTCATCGGTGACGCGAGCGCCGCCCACACCGTCCCCTACCTCGAAGTGCGCAACAACTCCGCATCCATCCAACACGAGGCATCCACCTCCAAGGTGAGCGACGAGCAGGTCTTCTACTGCCGTCAGCGCGGGCTGTCGGAGGAGAACGCGCAGTCGCTCATCATCAACGGCTTCTGCAAGGAGGTGTTCAAGCGCCTCCCGATGGAGTTCGCCGTGGAGGCCGACCGCCTGCTGCAAGTCAATCTCGAAGGAGCCATCGGCTAGATGCTGGAGGTGCGCGGCCTCCACGCCGCCGTCAACGGCGTCGAAGTCCTGCGCGGCGTCGATCTGACCGTGCTTCCCGGCGAGACTCACGCCATCATGGGGCCGAACGGCTCCGGCAAGAGCACCCTCGCCTACGTGCTGTGCGGCAAGCCCGGCTACGAGGTCACCGCCGGCAGCGCCTCCTTCTTGGGGCAAGACTTGCTGGCGATGCCCGTCGAGGAGCGCGCCCGCGCCGGCCTCTTCCTCTCCTTCCAGGCGCCGGGCGAGATCCACGGCGTACGCACCGACCACTTCCTTCGCGCGGGCTATAACGAAGTGCGCAAGGCGCGCGGCGAGGCCGAGGCCAACGTGCTCGACTTCGACCGCCTGCTCAAGACCAAGGCCAAGATGCTGGACGTCACCGAGCGCCAGACCAAGCGCTTCGTCAACGAGGGCTTCTCCGGCGGCGAGCGCAAGCGCAACGAGATTCTCCAGATGGCCGTCCTCGAGCCTAAATTGGCCATCCTCGACGAGGTCGACTCCGGCCTTGACGTTGACGCGATGCGCGGCGTGGCCGAGGCCGTCAACACCCTCCGCACGCCCGAGCGCGCCCTCCTTTTGGTCACGCACTACCACCGCGTGCTCGCCTACATCGTCCCCGACAAGGTCCACGTGCTGGTGAACGGGCGCTTCGCCGCCGAGGGCGGCAAGGAGTTCGCGTTGGAGATCGAGGCCAAGGGGTACGATTGGCTTGCCCAGCGCGCCGGCTAGCCCTATGACCACTGCCGCCCCGACCCAAGAGGCCGTCTACCTCGACGCGAGCCGCCGCCTCGCCTCCGCCGAACCGCTTCCCTCCTTCGCCGCCCGCCTCCGCGAGCACGGCGCGGAGCGATTCGCCGCGCTGGGTTTCCCCACGGCGCGGCGCGGCAACGAGTATTGGAAGTACACCGACGTCGCCCCCATCGCGCGCGGCGCCTTCGCCCTGCCGGAGCGCCCCTCTCCTGCCCCGCCGCCGCCGCCCGTCGTGGAGGGCGCCGCCGTCGCAACGCTGTCGGACGGATTCGTCGCCGGCGCCCCAGGCGCCATCGCCGGCGGCGCCTACGCGGGAAGCCTCCGTGGCGCGCCCGCAGCGGCGCTCGAGGCGGCGGAGCGAGCCCTCGGCGCAGCGGCGGACTTCGAGGGCGAGGCGTTCGCCGCCCTGAACACGGCGCTGATGCAAGACGTGTTCATGCTCTACGCGCCCGCCGGAGCGCGCCTGCCCGCGCCGATTCATCTGGCGGTGACGACGGCGCCCGGCGCGGCGTCTCAGCCGCGCGCGCTCATCGTCTGCGAGCGCGGCGCCGAGGCGTCGGTCATCATCAGTCACGCCGGAGAGGCGGGCGCACCCTACTTCGCCAACACGATCACGGAGGTTGCGCTAGCGGCGGACGCGCGTCTGCGCCTCTTCCACCTGCGCAACCACCCGGCCAACGCCCTCCACGTGGAGACGACCTCTGCGCGCCTCGACCGGGACGCGGCCATGCGCTCCTTCGTCTTTGACCAGGGCGCGGGCCTCGTGCGCCACAACCTGAACGTCGCGCTCGCCGAACCCGGCGCGAGCGCCGACGCCGCGGGCGTATCCGTAACCGGCAGGCGCGCTCACCTAGACAACCACCTCTTCCTCCACCACGAGAGCGCCGAGACGCACAGCAGCGCCCTCTACAAGGGCGTGGCGCTTGGCGCTTCCCGCACCGTATTCATAGGGCGCGTGCTCGTTCCGCAGAACTCCCAGCGCATCAGCACCCGCCTCACCAACAAAAGCCTGCTTCTCTCGCCCGACGCGGAGGTGGACAGCCAGCCCCTGCTGGAGATATACGCGGACGACATCGCGGCGACGCACGGCAGCGCCGTCGGCCAACTGGACGAAGAGGCGCTGTTCTACCTGAACAGCCGGGGCATCGGCGCCGAGACGGCGACGGCCATGCTGATCAACGGCTTCCTGGCCGAGGCGGTCGCCGAGCTTGAACCCGCATCCCTCGCCGCCTACGCCGAGGCCGCCGTCCGCGCTGCCCTGTCCGGCGGCGCGGAGGCATAGGAATGTACGACCTGAGCGCCGTCCGAGCCGACTTCCCCGTCCTCTCCCGCCAGGTCAACGGCAAGCCGCTGGTCTACCTGGACAACGCGGCTACCTCGCAGAAGCCGCGCCAGGTCATCGAGGCGCTAGTCGAGTACTACGAGCGCTACAACTCCAACGTCCACCGCGGCGTGCACACCCTCAGCGTCGAGGCCACCGACCGCTACGAGGAGGCGCGCGAGAAGGTGGCGCGCTTCATCAACGCCCCCAGCGCCGAGCACCTGGTATGGGTGCGCAACACGACCGAGGCGATCAACCTCGCCGCCAAGACGTGGGCCGCCGAGCGCGTCGGCCCCGGCGACCGCATCGTGGTTACGGAGATGGAGCACCATTCCAACCTGGTGCCGTGGCAGCAGCTGGCCAAGCAACGCGGCGCCGAACTCGCCATCGCGGCGCTCGACGCCGACCACAAGCTGGACGAGGCGGACTTCGAGCGCCTGCTTACGCCCAGCACGCGCCTCGTCGCCTTCACCCATATGTCCAACGTGCTGGGAACCATTACTCCCGCCAAGCGCCTCGTCGAGATGGCGCGGCGCGTCGAGGCGGCGGTGCTCATCGACGCCGCGCAGTCCGTCCCGCACCTGTCCATCGACGTGCAAGACCTGGACGCCGACTTCGTGGCCTTCTCCGGCCACAAGATGCTGGCGCCCACCGGCATCGGCTGCCTCTATGCGCGCAGCGAGGTCTTGGAGCAGATGCAGCCCTTCCTACACGGCGGCGAGATGGTGCTGGAGGTCACCTACGAGGACGCATCATGGAACCACCTGCCCATGCGCTTCGAGGCAGGGACGCCCAACATCGCCGACGCCATCGGCATGGGCGCCGCCGTGGACTACCTGGCCGCGCTCGGTATGGAGAACGTGCGCCGCCACGAGGTGGAGCTGACTCGCTACGCACTAGGCCGCTTCGCCGAACTGGAGGAAGTGATCGTCTACGGCCCCGCCGACCTCGACTACCGCGGCGGCGTGGTCTCCTTCCATGTAGAGGGGCTGCACCCGCACGACCTGGGGCAGGTGCTGGACGCGGAGGGCGTGGCCATCAGGACGGGACACCACTGCGCGATGCCGCTGGTGCGCAGCCGCCTTAACGTCCCCGCCACTGCCCGCGCCTCCTTCTATCTCTACAACACGGAAGAGGAGGTGGACGCGCTGATGGAGGCGCTCAACAAGGCGCTGCGCTACTTCGGGCGCGCCCCAAGGAGCCGGCCGGCATGATGGGAACCTCTGACCTCGACGACCTGTACGCCGAGATCATCCTCGACCACTACCGCAACCCTCGCAACACCGGCCTGCTCGCCGACCCCGACCTGCAAGCGGAGGGCTTCAACCCCTTCTGCGGCGACCGCGTAGTGCTCACCCTGGCGCTCGGCGCGGACGGCGGCGTCGAGCGCGTCGGCTTCGAGGGCGAGGGGTGCTCCATCAGCCAGGCGTCCGCGTCCATCATGACAGAGCTACTCAAAGGCAAGAGCGTGCAGGAGGCGCACGCCCTCAACGCCACCTTCCGCGCCCTCATGGCCGACGCCGAACTGCCCCACGGCCACACCCCGGACGAACTAGGCGAACTGACCGCCCTTGAGGGCGTCAAACGCTTCCCCGTCCGCATCAAGTGCGCCCTCCTCCCCTGGGCCACGCTCCAAGACGCGCTGGCGCAGCCGGGGGCGGTGAGAGGGTAGCGGGGCTACGCCCTCAGGTAACGCAGCGCTTTGACGGCAGTCGGCGCCGGGAGCACGACGTAGGCGTCGCCCGTCGAAGGCCTGGGAACCTCCCGTCCGTCGTGGATGCGGGCGGCTATGGCTTCCTCAAGCGCGTGGACGGCATAGGCGGCGGCCTCCTCGCGGTCAGCGCCAAAGGTAGTCAGCTCCGCAAAGTCGGGCGACGTGACCAGGACAGCACCATCGTCCTCTTCGAGTTTCAGCGGATAGGCGAGCATCAGTCCAACCCCAGGTCGCGCTTGATTTTCGCGATGAGCCCGCGCCCCAACTCCTTGCGCCCTCCGTGCATCGGCAATTGGCTTGTGCGGTTGCCGCGCCGGACAGTGAGATGTCCGCTGCCGCCATGATGGGACTGGAGTGTATGCATTGCGCCCTCTACCCTATTCCACGTTCAGCGTCCTCCCCTTTCGGCCGCGGCAGCGGGCGCGCGAGGTAGAGCAGCAGCGCCGCGAGCACCCACATCGCTAAGAGCGCGACGAAGACTAGTTCGTAGGAGCCGAGGCCGTCGCGCAGCAGGCCGATTCCCGCCGGGCTGACGGCCATGGCCGCCGACGCAAAGGGCTGGAACACGCCGAGAATCGCCCCTAGGTGGCGGCGTCCGTAGTAGTTCGCCCAGATGAGCGGCTGGAGGGACAGTGCGCCCCCTAGCGTAATGCCCTGCAACGCGCCGTAGGCGAGCGCCATCGGCCCGTTCTGCACCAGCAGCAGCGTCAGCAACGCCAACGCCGTCGTCAGCGCCTGCGCGATGCTCACCGTCCGCACGTGGTGTCGCTCCACCAGGAACCCCCACACGACGCGGGAGAGGAGCGAGAACGCGCCGTAGGTCGTAACCGCGCCCGCGGCGGTTGCGGACGACAGTCCGATGTCGCGGAAGTGCGCCGCCCAGTTGGAGGTCAGCCCTACCAGCGTGGGCGCGGTCAGCACCATCACGCCGACGATGAGCCACGTCGTGCGGTGGCGCGCCGCCTCGCGCGGCGTGTAGCTGCGCTCCTCCTGTACACCGCTCGCCGCCGCCGCGCTCGCCCGTTCCAACGCCTCCTCGGGCGTGTCGCCGTCGGGCAGCAGTCCCATGTCCTCCGGCGCACGGCGCATCAACAGCGCGACAGGGATGAGCAGCGCGAGCGAACTGATCCCTATCGCGACCCACGCCGTGCGCCAGCCGAAGGCGTTGATGGCCGCCTCAGCGAAGAGCGGGTAGACCATCGCTGAGACCGCGGTGCCCATGCTGCCGACGGCGATCGCCCGCGCCCGCATCCGCACGAACCACTTGGGCACGAGCGCGAGGTGCGCAAACCCGCCCCCTGCGGCGAACCCCGCGCCCGACACTAGCCCGAACACGACGATGAAGTGCCACGGCTCCTGGACACGGGAAGAGAGGATCATCCCCACGCCGACCAAGACACTGCTGACAGTGAGAATGACGGGCGGCCATCCGCGCCGGTCCATCAGCGGTTGCAGCAGCGGCGAGAGCGCCGCCAGCAGCACGAGACCTAAGGTCAATGGGAAAAGGAGCGTGGCGCGGCTCCACCCCAGCTCCTCCTCCATTGGCACGATGAAGATGCTGAAGCCGAACACCATCGGCCCACCAGCGGCGAATCCCGCCAGGAAGAAACCGGCGACGATCACCCAGCCGTAGTAGAAGGGCAGTCTCCGGGGAAGGCCCGTGCGGGCCGCAGGCGGAGGCATAAGGCGCGCAGTCTACACGGGGGGCGTCTTCTATCCGCCCTTCGATTCCCCTCTATCCCGGAGGGAGAGAGACCCTCTACCCTAACCGCACCTCCGTCGCGCCATCGCCGCCGCGTTCGGGCGGCGCGTAGTCGAAGGCCGCCACCGCCGCGTGGCTCGCCAGATGACGCCATACGCCGTGCCGCAGCGCGCCCGTCCCTTTGCCGTGGACGATGCGCACGGCGTCTTGGCTGTCGCGCAGCGCGCGGTCTAGGAATGCGTCCAACTGCTCTAGGCATTCGTGGACGCGCTGGCCGCGCACGTCCAACTCGATGTTCGATTGCCCCAAGCCATCGTCGGCTAGGCGAATGGTCGTGCGCGGAGGCGGCGCGTCGGCGAGCGCATCCGTCTTCCTCACTTGGGATGCCGCCAGCTGCACGCGCGCGCTTCCCACACGCACCTCGACGCGCCCCGAGTCATCCGGGCCGTCCGCTAGCGTCCCGATGATTCCCAACGACGCGACCTCCACTGTGTCGCCTGGAGCAAATTCTGGGGATGGCGAGCGCGCGTTCGGCGCGCTCCAATTGCGCGGACGGAGGCTGCGCTGCACGGCGGCCACCTCGTCCCGCACAGCGGCAATCTCACCGGCAGAGGGAGGCGGCGCAGCGGATGTTTGCCACGCGGCAGCAGCCTCGGCGCGCTTGAGGCGCGCCATCACCTCGCGGGCATGGGTTTGGAGCGAGCGGCGCGTCTCCTCTACGACCGCTGCGCGCGCCGCAGCCGCCTCAGCGAGTTGGCGCTCCATCTCCGCCTGCGCCGCGGCGGCTTCGCGGCGCGCCGCCTCCGCCTCATCCAGGCGTTGGCGCAGCGTTTCGCGCTCGCGCTGCATCGCCTCCAAGAGTTCCTCAGTGGTGCGCCGCTGCGGGTCTTGGAGCGCCTCGGCTGCCCGCACTACCTCCGCGTCCAGGCCGATCCGCCGCGCGATGGCGAAGGCGTAGCTGCGCCCTGGCGCGCCTCGCGTGAGGCGGTAGGTCGGCGCGAGCGTATCTGCGTCGAGTTCCACGCTCGCGTTGGCGTAACTCTCGTGTCCCTCCGCAAAAGCCGCTACCGCCCGGTGGTGCGTAGTGGCTACGGTGAGCGCGCCGCGCTCCGCGAGATGCGCGAGGATGGCCTGCGCCAGCGCCGAACCTTCCTCCGGGTCGGTGGACGTGCCGGCCTCGTCCAGCAGCACGAGGGAGCGTTCGGTTGCGGCGCGCAGGATGGCCGCGATGTTGGCCACGTGCGACGAGAAGGTGGAGACGGACGCCTGGATGCTCTGTTGGTCGCCCACGTCGGCGTACACCGCATCGAAGACTGGCAAGCGGGTGGTGGGCGCGCACGGCGTTTGCAGCCCCGCCTGGTGCATCAGCGCCAACAACCCCAACGTCTTCAGCGCCACCGTCTTTCCGCCGGTGTTCGGCCCGGTGACCACTAGGCCCGACGGCGCCGTCTCGAAATCCATCGATACCGGCTCCGCGCTCCCTTCGAGCAGCGGATGGCGTCCTTCGTGCAAGCGCGACGGGCCGCCGCTCAGGATGGGCGACGCGCCGTTGGCGAGCGCATAGCGCGCCTTGGCCAGCGTCGCGTCCAGCCTGCCCGCAAGCTCCAGCGCGTAGCCCAGGTCGGCGGCGCGCCGTCCGACGCTTGCCGAGAGGCGGCGTAGGATGCGTTCGCTCTCCTCGCGCTCCGCCGCCGCGCGCTCGCGCCAGGCGTTCGTCGCCTCCACCGCCTCGATCGGCTCCACGAACAGCGTCGCGCCCGAATCGGACACCGCGTGGACGATGCCCGGCAGCCGCCCTCGGAACTCCGATTTGACGGGCGCCACCAGCCGCTCGTTGCGCACGGTGACCAGTTGCTCTTGGAGCGCCTCGGCGCGCCCCAGTGCGCGCTCAACGCGGTCGAGGGCGCGGCGGTAGGCGGCGCGCGTCTCCGCGCGAGCCTCGCGCAAATAGGGCGTGGCGTCGTCGAGCAGTTCGCCCGAAGGGGACACCTTGGCGCGCAATTCGCGCTCCAGGCCGCGCAGGTCGGGCACCGCGCGGGCTATCGCGTGAAGATGCGGGACGCGGCGGCGGACGCGCGCGCCGAGCGCCTTGGCGCGCCGCACGAGGCCGATGGCGTCGGCTACGGCGTGGAGTTCGTCGCCCGTCAGCGCCGCCCACAGCGCGGCGCGCTCGAGGATGGGGCGCACGTCTCGTGTCATCGTCAGGTTGGGCGAGCCGTCCTCTTCGAGCAGCAGGCGCGCCTCGGCCGTCTCCGCTTGGCGCACGGCGACCAAATCGGCGTCGTAGGCGGGTTCGAGGGTTAAGACGAGTTCGCGGGAGATGGGGTTGGCTGCGTACTGCGCGAGTTGCGCGCGGACCGCGTCGAACTCGAGCAGCGCAAGCGAGCGCGCCCTGAGCCGCACCCGCTCGTCTCCGCCGCTAGGAGCCGCCGCCGAATCTGTCATAAGGCCGATTGTATCCGCCCGCCCGCTGCCGGGCTTGCAGTGCTACAATGTCCCACTGCCCGCGAGGGGGCTTCCTGACACCTCGGCCGGGCGGGAGCGGACGTGCGGGTCATCGGCTTGACAGGCGGCATCGGGACGGGCAAGAGCACGCTTGCGGCGGCGCTCGCCGAGATGGGAGCGAGCATCGTCGACGCCGACGCCGAGGGGCACGCGGCCTACCGTCCCGGCGCGCCGGGCTGGCGGCGCGTGGCCAACCTGTTCGGCTTGCGCGTCATCGGCGACGCCGGCTCCATCAACCGCAAGGCGCTCGGCGACGTTGTGTTCAACGACCCCGACGCTATGCGCCGCTTGAACGAGGCCGTCCATCCCCTCATTCGCGCGCGCGTCGAGGAGCGCCTGGCCGCCCTGCGGGACCAGGGCGCGCGCATCGCCGTCCTGCACGCCGCGCTGCTGCTCCAGGCCGGTTGGGACGACCTGGTGGACGAGGTGTGGACGGTTACGGCGCCCCCCGGCGCGGCGGCGGAGCGCCTCGCGGCCCGCCGCGGACTTACGCCGGACGAGGCGCGGGCGCGCATCGAAGCCCAAGGGCCGCAGAACGTGTTCGTCGAACGGGCGGACGTCATCATCGAAAACGACGGAACCAGCGACGACCTCCGCCAAAAGGCGCGCAGCCTGTGGGCGGAGCGAGTCGAATCTGAAGGGACAACGCATGACCCAGACTGACCAGGCGCACAAGACCACCAGCATCGAGGAGTATTTCGTAGAGCACGAGCCGTTCTACCTGCCTGTGTCCGACGAGGTGGCGCTGTTCGAGGCCGCCTATCGCGAGCGCGTCCCCGTGCTGCTGAAGGGGCCGACCGGCTCCGGCAAGACGCGGTTCGTGGAATACATGGCGTGGAGGATGTCGCGCGAGATGAGCCAGATGCAGGGGCGGCGCAACGGCGGCGTGCCCCTGGTCACCGTCGCCTGCCACGAAGACTTGACCGCCAGCGACCTCGTTGGGCGCTACCTGCTCGAGGTCGAGGGCACGCGCTGGATCGACGGCCCGTTGACGCGGGCGGTGAAGTTCGGCGGCATCTGCTACCTCGACGAGATCGTCGAGGCGCGCAAGGACACCACCGTCCTTATCCACCCCCTCGCCGACCACCGGCGGTTGCTGCACATCGAGAAACTGGGCGAGGTAGTCGAAGCGCACCCCAACTTCCTGATGGTGATCTCGTATAACCCCGGCTACCAGACGGCGCTGAAAGACCTCAAGCACTCCACGCGCCAGCGCTTCATCGCCATCGAGTTCGACTTCCCGCCCCGCGAACTGGAAGGCCCTATCATCGAGCACGAGAGCGGCGTCGACCTGGACACGGCCAAGCAATTGGCGCTGCTGGGCGAGAAGGTGCGCAACCTGCGCGGCCACAGCCTGCAAGAGGGCGTCAGCACGCGCTTGCTCATCTACGCAGGGAAGCTGATGAGCAAGGGCATCGCCCCGCGCCGCGCGTGCGAGGTTGCGGTCGTGTGGGGCCTTACTGACGACGCGGAAGTGCAACGCAGTGTCAGCGAAGTCGTCACCTCCATCTTCCCCTAGCGCCGAGGGCTCGCTCGCCGAGGGCTCGCTCGCCGACGCGCTGCGCCGGCGCCTCGCGGACCGGACGCCTATCGCGGAGGCCGCCGACGGGGCGCGCCCCGCTGCCGTGCTCGTTCCCCTCTACCACGACGGCGCGCAGTGGCAAGTGGTGCTGAACGTGCGCTCCATGCGCCTGGCGGAGCACAAGGGAGAGATAGCCTTCCCAGGCGGCTCGATGGAGGAGAGCGACGCGGACGCCCAGGCTTGCGCCCTGCGCGAGGCGTGGGAGGAGATGGGCATCCGCCCTGAGGCCGTGGACGTGCTCGGCCCGCTGGATACGGTGTTGACGCGCACCGGCTTCATCGTGTGGCCGACCGTCGGCGCAATCCCCTACCCTTACGGCTTCAAGCCCGACCTCCGCGAAGTGGCGGAGGTTGTCCACGCGCCGCTCCGCGCCTTCCTGGATTCCGCGTCGCTGCGGTGCGAGCGGCGGACGGAGCGCGATGGCGCGGCAGCCGACCGCGTCGCCTACGCCTGGGCAGGGCGGCTGGTCTACGGCGCGACGGCGGTTATCCTGACGCAGCTGCTGGACGCCGTGCGCGGCGCCGAGCAAGCGGACGCGGCGTAAGGAGACTCCGTGCCTACCCCTGACCTACAGCACGTGCTGGCTGACCTGAAGCGCTACCCCGCCGCTCTCAATGGCGCGTTCGAGGCGTCGCTGCCGCAGATCGAGCACGCCGCGGGCGCCGTTGAGCAAGTGCGCTGGGCGCAGGAGGGTCTGCGCATCGCGCGTCAGACCGCCCGATCGTGGGAGCCCGCCGCCGAGTACTTCCGCGCAAGTCCCCGCGTGCTCCAGGCGCTCAGCTATCCCCAGTTCCAGCGCTGGGTGGACAGCGGCATCGAACTCTGCGCCGACTCTCCCACTATGGCTGCCGCCTACTTCCGCGCCAGTCCGGGCGTGCTGCCTCACCTGCTGCCGCGCAACGTCGCGGGATGGGCGGCGCTCGGACGCGGCCTATCGCGCGGCACGTGGAAGTCGGCCAGCCTCGCCGCGCGCTTCTTTGACGCCAGCGTCGACCTCGCGGCGCACCTCTCATTCCGCGAAATGCAAGGCTTCGTAGCGCTGGTGGACGCGCTTTCCTACCGCTCCTACGACCTCGCCGCCGACTGCCTGCACCTCGGCCAGCGCATCCTGCCCACCGTCGCCGAGCGCGAGGAGATCATCTCCCTCGCCTCCGCCGCGGTCGACGGCAGTTGGCGCGAGGTGCGCGGCTGCTTCGAGGGCGCGTCCAAGGTGAATGCGACCGTCAACCGCCCTCTCCGCGCCCGCTTCTACAGACTGACCGAGCAGTTGACGCGGCGGGGCCTGTCCAACATCTCCCTCTTCCTTTCCGAGTCCACGCAGTCGATGGCGCGCATCCCTCAGGACGCGCAGGACGGCGTCGTCGCCAAGGCGGAGGACCTCGTTAACTTCTCCCACGAGGCCGTAACCTCCTTCCTCACCATGGCGCCGTCCGTGCTCCAACGCATCAGCGGCGCGCAGTTCCAGCAGTGGTACGACCAAGGCCGCGAGCTGCTGACCGAGAATCAGGACGGCGGCGTGGCCTACTTCCGCGTCGAGAGTTCGCGCTCCGAGCGCGTGCTCGACCAGCTCTCCTCCACCATCGAACTGGAGAAGGTCAAGGGGCTGCTCACCGCCTACGCCAACGCGCTCGCAGGCTCGGAGGTGCAGCTGGAGGCGGCGACCGAGGCGGCCCACAAGAATGTCGGTTGGGTGGAGATCGAGCAGGCCGCGACCGACGGCTCGCACGTGTACCTCCCGCCCGTCGTCGAGCGCCGTCCCACGAAGGAGGAGAACTTCTCGTGGCTCAAGGTCGTCGCCACGCACCAGGTCGGCCACATCGAGTTCGGCTCCTTCGAGTTCGACTTCGAACGCCCCGCCGCGCTGTTCGAGGATCTGCGCGGACGCCTGGAGGAGGAAGCGCCCGCACAGGCGGCCACCTCCATCGCCCGCTTCTTCAACCTCTTCCCCAACAGGACGCTCGCCGCCGACGTCTTCGGCGTCGTAGAGGACGCGCGGATGGACTTCGGCGTCGTCGCCCAGTACCGCGGCCTCGCTCCCCACTACCGCGGCGTCCAGCGTGAGGCGCTGTCCGCCCGCCCCATGATCCACGAACTGCCCTTGCAGCAGGCAATGGTCGAACTGCTGATCCGCCTCAGCCTCCAGCAGTTGCGCGAGTTGCCGATACCCAAGGACTACGGCAAGGAGGCGCGGCAACTGGCGGGATTGCTGCGCCGCGTGCAGGACACATCGGCGACGGTGGAGGACGCGGCGGAGGCGGCCATACGCATGTACACGGTGATTAGCCGCTTGCCCAACGAGGTCATCCCCCCCGAGGAGTGGAACGAGGAAGACCTACAGGACGCGCAGTACCAGGAACAGGACGCCGATCAGGTGGTGTCGCTGTTCAAGCAGGAGGGCGTTCCCGGCAAAGAGAGCGACGGCGAGGAGTACGAATCGCCGGAGGACGTGGACTACCGGGGCAACTTCAAGCCGGAGATGGTGCAGCTCCTCTCCATGATGCGCGGCCTTTCGCAGGACGAGGAAGGAGAGAACGACCTCGACGCGCTCACACAGGAGGCGCTGGAGGAGCTGCTGCGCAACAGCGTGGACATCGACGCGGAGAACGAGGCGGACATCAGCGCCATCGCCAACAACCTGATGAAGGAGACCGCCGCAAGCACGCCGCCAAAGGGCGACGGCGCCGGCCACACCGACATCCCCCACCAGGACGAGGACGGCGGCGCGCTCGACCCCATCGAGCCGCGCTCTTATGTCTATGACGAGTGGGACTTCCGCGCCGACGACTACCGCCCCCGCTGGTGCGTTGTCCAAGAGAAGCAGGTCTCCGCCGGGGACGCGCGCTTCTTCCAAGACACGCTGCGCGCCAACTCCGGCCTGATGGAGCAGATCCGCCGCCAGTTCGAGTCGGTGCGCCCTGAGATGTACCGCCGCGTCAAGCACCTCCCCGAAGGCGAGGACGTGGACTTCGACGCCGCCCTTGAGGCCGTGGTGGACATCCGCTCGCGCCGCACGCCCAACGAGCGCATCTACTGGCGCCGCAACAAGGCGGAGCGCGACGTGGCGGTCGTGTTCCTCCTTGACATGAGCGCGTCCACCGCCGAGGCGGTCGAGGAAGCGCGCCGCGAAGGCGCCGATTGGGACGTGCCCTCCGACCCCGTTGCCTACACCCTCTGGCTCCGCACGCGGCGCGGCGAGGGCGCCAAGCGCCAGTACAAGCGCATCATCGACGTGGAGAAGGAGTCGATGGTGCTCCTTATGACCGCCCTCGACGCCATCGGCGACCGCTACGGCGTCTACGGCTTCTCCGGCTTCGGGCGCGAGAACGTCGAGTTCTACGTCATCAAGGAGCCGGAGGAGCAGATGTCGGACAAGGTGAAGCGGCGCCTCGACAAGGTATCGCCGCTCCACGCCACGCGCATGGGCCCGGCCATCCGCCACGCCACTACCAAGTTGGAGCAGATCGACGCCAAGACCAAGTTCCTTTTCGTCCTCAGCGACGGGCGCCCCCAAGACCGAGGCTACAGCCGCGAGGGGGTCGAGAAGGAGTACGCTGTCCAGGACACGCGCATGGCGCTCCTCGAGGCGCGGCAAAAGGACATCACCCCCTTCTGCCTCACCGTCGACCGCCAAGGGCACGACTACATGCGCACCATGGCCGGCGACATGGGCTACGAGGTGCTGCCCGACGTGATGGACCTCCCCCGCCGCCTACCCGCCCTCTACCGCCGCCTCACGGTGTAAGGTAGCGGCGCAGCGATGACTACGAACGCGCAACCCCTCGTCCACTCCGTCGCGGGCGACGTGCTCGCCGCCGAGCTGCGGCGCATCGGCGTTACGCACGTGGTGACGGTGCCCGACACGATGCAGCGCACGCTTACCGCCGCGCTCGAGGCGCAAGGCGACCCGGTGCTCGTTCCCGTGTGCACGGAGGACGAGGCGATGGGCGTGAACGCGGGCCTCTATGCCACCGGCCACCGCCCGATGCTGCTCATCCAGAACACCGGCTTCTACGCTTCGTTGAACACGATGCGCGGCATCGCCCTCGACGCGCAGATCCCGACGTTCATCTTCGTCGGCGACTTCGGGCGCGACCCGACCAAGCCCATCAGCGAGAGCCCGGCGCGCGTCCGCTTCACCGCGCCCACCCTCAAGGCGTGGGGCATCCCCTACTACCGCCTCGACGGGCCGGACGACGTGAGCGCGCTGGACGGCGCGTTCGCGCAAGCCTACGAGAGGCGCGGTCCTGTGGTCGTCATCATCGGCGCGGCGACGGCGTAGCGATGCAACGCCGCGACGCCCTCGACGTGCTCGCCCGCCACCGCGGCGGCGCCGTATCCATCGCCACGATGCAGACCGTCCACCACTGGCACGACGCGGGCCAGGCGGACGAGTTCAACCTCGACGCCACCGGCTGCATGGGCAGTGCGTCCTCGATCGGCCTCGGTCTCGCCATGGGGCGCCCCGACCGCAAGGTGCTAGTGCTCGACGGCGACGGCAGTCTGCTGATGCAGTTGGGCACGCTGGTGACCATCGCGTCGATCGCGCCGCCCAACCTTTACCACGTCGTGTTCGTGAACGGCCTCTACGAGAGCACGGGCAACCAGCCCATCCCTGGCCAGGGCATGGTGGATTTCTGCGGCATAGCGAGGAGCTCCGGCTACCCCGCCGCCCACCGCTTCGACGACCTCGCCGCTCTCGACGACGCGCTGCCGGGCATCCTCGACGCGCCAGGCCCCGCGCTCATCGAGTTAACCATCGACCGCGATGGCAGCGGCCCGCGCTGGCCCCGCGTGCCGATGGCGGGTCAGGTCCAAGCCCTGCGCGCGGCGCTAGCGGGCCAGGAGTAGGCGCGCGGCGCGCCCTCTCCCCTACCCTGCCTCTACTCCCGCCTTCTGTAGTTCGTGCGCGAATTGCAGCAGCGTCATGGCTACGGCGCGGCCTCGCACGAGGGGGCGGCGCGGCGGGAAAACGTGCTTCTGCACGTCCGCGCCGCCGGGATACGCCGCCGCGATGAACACCGTGCCGGGCGCCGCGTCCTCCCCTGGCTGCGGGTCGGGACCCGCCACGCCCGTAACGCCGATGCCGCATTCCGCGCCGAAGGCGTTGCGGGCCGCGGTGGCCATCGCCTCCGCCGTCTCCGCCGACACCGCGCCGAATCGCCGTATCGTGTCGGCTGGCACACCCGCCGCGATCTTCGCCTCATTGGAGTAGGTGACCACGCCTCCGGCGAAGTACTCGGACGCGCCCGGCGTCTCAGTGATTGCGCCGGAGACGAGGCCGCCGGTGAGCGATTCGAGCACGCCGAGGCGATAGCCGCGCTCGCGCAGCAGCTCGCCGACGCGCCCTTGCGGCGTCTCATCGTCGACGCCCCAGAGGTGCGCGCCTAGGACCTGGCGCGCCTCCCGTTCGGCGGCGGCTAGCGTCTCAAGCGCCGCCTCTTCGTTCGGGGCGCGGGCGACGGCGCGGAGGTAGATGCCGTCCGGCTTGGCGTAGCAGCCGAAGTCCATGTCTTTCACGTCGTACAGGTGGGCGCACATCTCGTCCACGGCGGCTTCGGACAGGCCGATAGTCTTGAAGGTGCGGGTGAGGATGACGCTGCCCGTTACGGCCTTCTTAAGGCGCGGCGCGATCTCCGTCGTCCACATGTGCATCAGTTCGCCGGGGGGGCCGGGCAGCGTTACGATCGCCTTGCCGTCGCGCCGCACCCACCACGACGGCGCCGTGCCCATCGCGTTGCGTATCGGCGCTGCGGACGGGATGACCAGCGTCTGGCGCAGGTTCTGACGCGGCATTTGGCCAACGCCGCGCCGCGCGAAGTTCTCCTCCAGCCAGCGCACTAGCTCCGGGTCTTCGCTCATCGGTTCGCCGAGGGTCGCGGCGATGGCGTCCCGCGTCAGGTCGTCCAGCGTCGGCCCGAGCCCGCCGATGGTGAAGACGAAGTCGGAGCGCCCCCACGCGCGCCGGACAACCTCGGTGAGCTGCGCCAGATCGTCGCCGACGATGGTTACGGCGTGCAGCTCCAGTCCCACCTCCGGCATATGCACGGCGAGCCAACTCGAGTTGGTGTCCGCCGTCTCCCCCATCAGCAACTCGGAGCCGACGGCGATGATCTCCGCCCTCATAGCGCTAGAGGATAGCATTGCGCGCCTCCACGGTTGGCGCAACCTGTGTCCGCCTGCTATCGTTAGAGGTTGTCCGCCCGGCGCGCGACGATGGGACGGACTGACGGAGGAGCCTTGCACCTGGTGATTGACGGCCACGGCTGCGACTACGATCAGTTGGCCGATCCCGCCCGCGTCCACGACTTCTTGGACGCCTTCCCCGACGCCATCGGCATGACCAAGATTATGCCGCCGTCAGTGCATACCTACCGCGGGCCGACGCCGGAGGACTGGGGCGTGTCGGGGTTCGTCATCATCGCGGAGAGCCACATCAGCATGCACACCTTCCCCGACCGTGGCTACGCGAACATCGACGTGTTCTCGTGCAAGGAGTTCGACGCCGACCGCGCCCTGCGCGAGATACGCGCCCTGTTCACGATGCGCGAGGCGCGGCACTGGGTGCTCGACCGCGGCTTGGAGCACCTCAACCCCGCAACCGCGACGCAGGCGGTGGCCGCCGAGCGAGAGGCGCTGCGGCAGGCGCCCGTCCCCCGCTAACCGCTTGGCGCGGGCCCTGTCCCTATGAGCGCTGACGCGCGCGCCTTTCTCGACCTCGACCCGGCCGAGCACACGCTCGAACGCTCTCGTGTCGTCGTCCTGCCCGTTCCCTACGCGGAGACCGTCTCCTATCGCGGCGGCGCGCACCTAGGCCCAGCCGCCATCCTCCGCGCCTCCGCCGAGATGGAGGACTACGACCCCGAGTTCGAGACGGAGCCTTGCGCCGCCGGGATCCACACGTTGCCCCCGTTAGCCGACCTTTCGGGCGGGCCGGAGGCCGTCGCCGCGCGCGTGGCCGATGTGGTGGGCGGACTAGCAGTGCGCGGCAAGGCGGTCTGCATGCTCGGCGGCGAGCACTCGCTGAGCGCCGGAGCCGTCGCGGGCGCCGCGCGCCATGTAGGCGACCTCAGCGTGCTAGTGCTCGACGCCCATGCCGACCTGCGCGACGAGTACCAGGGTTGGCGCTACTCGCACGCCTGCGCCGTGCGCCGCATCCTCGACCAGGCGCCCGCCACCCTCGTCGGCGTGCGCAGCATGGCGACGGAAGAGGCGGCCTTCATCCGCGAGACGGCCATACCCTGCTTCGAGCGCGGCGCTGATGCTATCGATGACGTCAGCGCGATCATCGACACGCTGAGCCCGAACGTCTACGTCAGCGTCGACCTAGACGTATTCGACCCGTCGGTGATTGCCGCGGTGGGCACGCCGGAGCCCGGCGGCATGGGATGGTGGGAGACGCTGCGCCTGCTGCGCGCGGTGGGCGAGCGCAGGCGCATCATCGCTTTCGATGTCATGGAACTCGCGCCGTCGGAGGGGCCGGAGGCGGGCGCCTACGCGGCGGCCAAGCTCGCCTACAAACTCGCCGCCTACGCCTGCCTTCCTCTCCGTTCGGCCTGAGGGGACTCGAAAGGCAAGCACAGACGCCTTGCCCTATCTGTCTTCTCCCACCACCTGCAAGAATAGGTATATCTGTTCCAGCTGGTCGTCCGGCAGCGTCTCCTCCGAGTAAGTAGGCATCATGCCGGGGCCGGTGCGCACGATGCGCTCCAGCCCCTTGCGGTCTATCTTGCCAAGCCGGGGCGCGACGCTGCCTTGGGCGCGGTTGCCGTGGCACGCCGCGCACCCATGCGTATCGAAAACGAACGCCCCGATCACCACGTTGACGCTTGGCGTAGTCGGCGTTGGCGTCGGCGCGTCGCGCACGCCCGACCCCGAGCCGCACGCCGCAGCCAGCAGTCCCGCTGCCAACAGCGCCCCGAAAACGATGCGTCTCAACGCCGGCGCTCCCGCCCCGCCGCCTTTGCCGTCCATCCCCGCATAACCGCTCCCCGCCGAGGTTCGCGCATTATCGGCGCGATGGCGCGCTGCCGCGCAAGGGAGGCGCGGCGTTCGGGGTACAATCTAACTATGGCCGCGAGACCCGAGCGCACGGCGTATCTCGACCACGCCGCCACCACGCCCGTCTCTCCCGAGGCGTTGGCCGCGATGCGCCCCTACTTCAGCGACGCCTACGGCAATCCGTCGTCGCTGTACGAACTGGCGCAACAGAGCCGCCACGCGCTGGACGAGGCGCGCGAGCGCTGTGCCCGCGTGCTGGGCGCGCGCACGGGCGAGATCGTCTTCACCAGCGGCGGCACCGAATCGGACAACGCCGCCGTCGTCGGCGCGGCGTTCGCCCTTCGCGCCAAGGGCGGCCACGTCGTAACCACCGCCATCGAACACCACGCCGTGCTCCACGCCTGCGACCTCTTGGAATCGCTCGGCTTCGAGGTTACGCGCCTGCCCGTGAGCCGCGACGGGCTTGTGAGCGTGGAGGACGTGGTGGCCGCCGTTACGGAGCGCACCGCCGTTGTCAGCGTGATGCTCGCCAACAACGAAATCGGAACTATCCAGCCCGTAGCCGAGATTGCTGCGCGGGTCAAGGCGCGCGCCAAGGAGCTGGGCTCCGCTATCGTCGTCCACACCGACGCGGTGCAAGGCGCGGGCTACCTCGACCTGAACGTCAACCGCCTCGGCGTCGATATGCTCAGCCTCTCGGCGCACAAATTCCACGGGCCGAAAGGCGTCGGCCTGCTCTACATACGTCGCAACACGCCGTTCACGCCCACGCAGGTGGGCGGCGCGCAGGAGCGCGATCGACGCGCCGGAACGGAGAACGTCCCGGCAATCGTGGGCATGAGCGTCGCGCTCGAAGCGGCCGAGCGCGAGCGCGACGCCAGCGTCGCCGCCGTCGCCGCCCTCCGCGACCGACTCATCGGCGCCGTCCGCGAGCGCATCCCCGACGCCAGATTGAACGGCCACCCCGTGGGGCGCCTGCCCAACAACGCCAACTTCTCCTTCCCCGGCGTGGAGGGGGAGCCGTTGCTGCTGGGCCTCGACCTCGCAGGCGTGGCCGCCTCCAGCGGCAGCGCCTGCACCGCCGCGTCCCTCGAGCCTTCCCACGTGCTCTTATCCCTTGGCATGCGCGCCGACCTTGCCCGCGCCAGCCTGCGCCTCACCCTCGGCCCCGGCAACACTGCCGAGGAGGTGGACTACGCGGCCGAATCCATCGTGACGCTGGTGGCAAAACTCCGCGCGCTGTCGGCGGCGCCGCGCTAGGAGGAGGCGGGGATGCGGATCAAGGCCGAACGGAGACGCCAGCACGTAGAGCACGTGCGCTATCCGCCGCTTGGGGCGACGGCGGGGTAGCGGATTGGCGAACCGCCTGGCCGGCGAGGCCTCCCCCTACCTCCTCCAACACGCCGACAACCCCGTGGACTGGCGCCCGTGGGGCGAAGAGGCGTTGGCGCGGGCTGCGCTGGAGGACAAGCCCATCCTCCTCAGCATCGGCTACGCGGCCTGCCACTGGTGCCACGTGATGGCGCACGAATCGTTCGAGGACGAGGCTATCGCCGCGCTCATCAACCGCGACTTCGTGCCGGTCAAGGTGGACAGGGAGGAGCGCCCCGACGTCGACGCCATCTACATGCAGGCCGTCCAGTCGCTCACCGGGCACGGCGGCTGGCCGCTCACCGCCTTCCTGATGCCGGACGGCCGCCCCTTCTACGGCGGAACGTACTTCCCGCCGGAGGACAGGCACGGCATGCCCGGCTTTCCGCGCGTGCTCGCCGCCGTGGAGGACGCCTACCGCAACCGCAGGGACGACATCCTCCGCAACGCCCAGCTGCTCACCAAGGCTATCCAGGACGCCTCCTCCTTACGCGCCGAGCCTGCCGCGCTGAGCCTCAGTATCCTTGACGACGCCTTCCACGCCATCGCCTCTGCGCACGACGCCGAGTTCGGCGGATTCGGCGCCGCCCCCAAGTTCCCGCAGTCCATGCCTATGGAGTTCCTGCTGCGCTACCACGCGCGAACGGGCGCGCCGGAGGCGATGGCGATGGTCGAGCGCTCGCTCATCGCGATGGCCGACGGCGGCATCTACGACCACCTGGGCGGCGGCTTCCACCGCTATTCCACCGACGCGCAGTGGCTCGTTCCTCATTTCGAGAAGATGCTCTACGACAACTCCCTTCTCGCCAGCCTCTACCTCCAGGCCCACCAGGCTACCGGCAACGCCCGCTACCGCGCCATCGCGGAGCAGACGCTCGACTACATGCTGCGTGAACTTGGCGACCCCGGCGGCGGTCTCTATTCGTCCCAGGACGCCGACAGCGAGGGCGTCGAGGGCAAGTTTTACGTGTGGGGCAAGGCGGAAGTTGACGCGGCGCTCGGCGCGGCGGCGGACGCGTTCGGCGAACGCTACGACGTTACGCTCGGCGGGAATTGGGAGGGGCGAACGATCTTGCGCCTGACGGACGGCGGCGCGCCCGATTCCCCTGCGCTCGCCGACGCGAGGGCGCGCTTGTTCGCCGAGCGCGCCAAGCGCGTCGCGCCCGGCCTCGATGACAAAGTGCTGACGGCGTGGAACGCGCTCGCCTTACGCGCCTTCGCCGAGGCGGCGGCCATCCTCGAGCGCGACGACTACCGCAAGCGCGCCGTGCGCCTTGGCGAGTTCCTGCTCGACAACTTCTACGTGGACGGACGCTTGCTGCGCAGTTGGAAGGCGGGCCGCGCGCGCCTCAACGCCTACCTGGAGGACTACGCAGCGCTAGCGCTGGCGCTGCTTGCGCTGCACGAGGCGACATTCGAGCACCGCTGGCTCCACCACGCGCTGCGCCTGACCGATGAGATGCTCCACCTCTTCTGGCAGCCGCAGGAGCAGCTGCTCTACGACGTGGGCAGCGATCACGAGCGCTTGGTCGTGCGCCCTCGCGACACGTTCGACAACGCCGTGCCGTGTGGCGGCTCCATGGCGGCGGAGGCGCTGCTGCGCCTAGGACGCCTCGCCGGGCGCGCCGACCTGTTGGAGAAAGCCGACCTCCTTTTCCAGTCCGTCGGCCCGCTGCTTGGACGCTATCCGCTCGGCTTCGGCAACTGGTTGAAAGCGCTGGAGTTGCGCTCGCTATCGTCGGCGCGCCCGGCGCCGCCAACACGCTCATGCGCGCGGCCAACGACGCGTTCCGGCCGCACCTCCTCCGCATACTGCTAGACCCCGAGGAGCCAGCGCCTTTCGCCTCGCCCATCTTGGAGGGGCGCGGCCTGGTGGGCGGCGGGGCGGCGGCCTACCTCTGCCGCAACTACGCCTGCGAACTCCCCGTCTCCGACCCGGCGGAACTGGAGCGGCAGCTCGCCGCTCTCAACTAGCGCCCGCGCCGCAAACGCGCGTCTGCTATACTGCGCCGCTAGCAGGCCCGCGGCCTCCCGTCGCGGGCTTTCCCGTACCCCAAGCGAGGTTCAGTCAGGCAACGCCGACGCATATGGAGCGCTATCGAGAAGAGTTCTGCTGATGGGCGCCGGGCCGTGCAACGTCCACCCGCGCGTCATCCAGGCGATGAGCGCGTCGCTCCTGGGGCACATGGACCCCGACTTCGTCCAGGTGCTGGACGACGTCAGCTCCATGCTACGGCTGGTGTTCAAGACGGAGAACGCCGTCACCTGGCCCATCTCCGGCACGGGCACGGCGGGCATGGAGGCGGCGCTCGTCAACGTCCTCGAGCCGGGCGACACCATCGTCATCGGCCATAACGGCTACTTCGCCGGACGCCTCAGCGAGATTGCGTCCCGCACCGGGGCCAACGTCGTCCACGCGCCTCACGAACCCGGCGACGCGGTCGACCCCGACCGCATCCGCGCCGAGCTGCAACGCCACGCCAAGGTCAAGGCAGTGGCCGTGGTGCACGCCGAGACTTCCACGGGTGTGCTCACGCCTATCCCCGCCCTGGCGGAGGCGGCGCACGAGGCGGGCGCGCTGCTCATCGTCGACGCCGTAACTTCGCTCGGCGGCGTGGAGCTGCGCGTCGACGACTGGGGGATCGACGTGTGCTACAGCGGCACCCAAAAGTGCCTCGCCTGCCCGCCAGGCCTCTCCCCCATCACCTTCTCGGAGCGAGCGGTGAGCGTCTTGGAGAGCCGCGCCGCGCCCGTCCAGAGCTTCTACCTCGATATGACGCAGCTGCGCAGTTACTTCGCTATGCGCGCCTACCACCACACCGCGCCCATCACGATGATCTACGGCCTGCGCGAGGGTCTCCGCATCCTGCTCGAGGAGGGCGTGGAGCAGCGCTGGGCGCGCCACAGCCGCTCGGCACGCGCCCTCTGGGCGGGCGTCGAAGCGATCGGGCTCGATATGTTCGCTCCTGAGGAACGCCGCTTGCCCAGCCTCGCCGCCGTGCGCATCCCCGGCGGCGTCGACGCAGGCGCCGTGCGCAAACGCCTGCTCGACGAGCACGGTATCGAGATCAGCAGCGGTCTCGCAAACCTCGCCGACTCTATCTGGCGCGTCGGCCTTATGGGCTACAACGCCACGCTCGCCAACGTCTTTCGCTTCCTCTCCGCCTTGGAGGACGCTCTCCTGGCGCAGGGCTTCGAACTCCCGGCGGGCGCGAGTCTCGCCGCCGCCCAGAAATCGTTGCGCCACGCCGATTGACGGCTGAACGAGCGCGCTTCACACTAGCGGGGGCTTGCGCTTGCGCTGTATGCTAGAGGGCGAGCCATCCTGGGCGCGCGCACGCGCCAACTAAAGGAGGACAACGTGGTCGCCACCAAGAAGTACAGCATCATCGACACCGAGACCGGCGCTCTCGACCGCCGTATCTTCGTCGACGAGGCCATCTATCGGGAGGAGCTCGAGAAGATCTTCGGGCGGGCGTGGCAGATGATCGGCCATGTCTCGCTGGTGCCGAACCGCAACGACTTCTTCCACACCTACATGGGCGAGGACCCCGTCATCCTGACGCGGGACAACAACGGCCAGCTCCACGCCTTCCTCAACATGTGCCGCCACCGCGGCAACCGCATCGTCCGCGCCGACGAGGGGAACTCGAAGAACTTCATGTGCACCTACCACGGCTGGACGTTCTCCAACGACGGGCGCCTTGAGCACGTCCCCGGCGTCTCCGAGGCGTACTACGATGCCCTGGCCATGGACGAGCTCAGCCTCATCGAAGCGAAGGTGGACACCTACGCGGGCATCGTGTTCGCGACGTGGGATCACGAAGCGCCGAGCCTGGAGGCGTACCTGGGCGACGCGCGTTGGTACCTGGACGTGTCGTTCAATCGGCGCGACGGCGGCACCATCGCCTACGGTCCCCAGAAGTGGTTGGAGCCGTGCAACTGGAAGACGCCGGTGGACAACTGCTCCGACAACTACCACGTCCCCGTAACCCACCTCTCCAGCATGCTCGCCAAGAACAAGCTCATCGGCACGCCGCGCACCACCCAACAGGAGATGGCCACAAGCATCGACCGCAGACACCTCTTCGTCAACGGCCACAGCCTCACCTTCGCCGAGGTGGACGAGAAGACGCCCCGCGCAGGCCACGGTATGACCGCCGCCAATCGCCACCTCTTCGAGGCGTACCAGCTGGACACCCTCCCCGAAGTGGAGCGGCGGCTGGGGAGCAAGCGCGCCCGCGGCATGCAGCTCAACAACCACAGTCTCTTCCCCAACGGCGTGTTGGGCTTCCGTCTCGCCCTCCCTCGCGGGCCGCTGATGACGGAGTTCTGGCACTTCGCCATCGTGGACAAGGACGCCCCCGAGGATATCCAGGGCTACCTGCGCTGGGGTCTCGGCGGCAACAACGGCGTCGCCGGCCTTTTCGAGCAGGACGACATCGACAACTGGCGCCAGGTCAGCCTGTCGGCCACCAGCCCCCTCGCCCGCAAGTACAGTCAGTGGCTCTCCATGGGTAGGGGCCACACCACCGACAACCACCCCGAATACGTCGGCCACGTCTCCGAGCGCTACATCTCCGAGAGCAACCAGCGCAACTTCTACACTCGCTGGGAAGAGTTCATGAACGCCGACTCGTGGGCCGACATCTCCATCGAACCCATCGCCGCGGACTACCAAGGCTCCGCGACGCTGAACAGCTAGAGGAGGCACGTCATGGCAACGCAGACGAAAGCAGCGCCGCAGACGACCGACCGCGAGTTGTGGTCGGAGCTGATGGACTTCTACATCGAGGAGGCGTGGATCCTCGACGAGCGCCGCTTCCACGACTGGCTCGACCTGTTCACGGAGGACGCCTTCTACTTCATGCCGCGCCGCAAGAACGTCTACCGGCGCGACCTCGCCAAGGAGTTCTCCGGCCCCGGCGACCTGGCGCTGATGGAGGAGCACAAGACCGACCTGCAGATGCGCGTGGCGCGCCTGGACACGGGCATGGCATGGGCGGAGGACCCCCCCTCCCGCACGCGGCACCTCGTCGGCAACCTCGCCATTCAGTCCGTCGACGGCGACGAGGTGCACTGCAAGACGGCGTTCATCGCCCACAAGTCGCATCTCGAGACCGACCAAGACCTGTACACCGGCGCACGGCACGACATCCTCCGCCGGGTGGACGGCCAGTGGAAGATTGCCCGCCGCACCGTCCTCATCGACGCCAACGTGCTGCTGTCGAAGAACCTCAGCATCTTCCTCTAGCCAACACACGCCGCAAACGCGAAGCGCCCGCCAACAACGGCGGGCGTTTTGCGTAATCCCTGACTTCTTCACGCGGTGAGCGGCAACCGCGCTGCCCAGGTGCAGATGGGGCGGCCAGCCCCCGGCCGGGGGGGCACGGCGGGGTAAGTTACTCATGGCAAGAAACCCTGATATGCTGCCCCGGCACAGCCCAAAATGGAGAGAGCGTCCATGACCCAAGCCACCACCTCCCCGCCCCCGGACGACCGCGACGCCGCCTTCGCTGAGGAGGAGGCGAAGCTCGCCGAAGTCGTACGGGCGATGCGGCAGGACATCCAGGGCATCAAAGATCGCTCGCCTGTAACGGCGGCACATCAGGAGGCAGCTGACCGTACCCAGAAGTCCTTGGACGAAATCGGTGGAAACCTTAAGGATGCCTTGGCTCAGCCTTACTTTGGGCGCATGGATTACTTGCCCGTCGAGGCCCCTTCTCCTGTTCACGTGCAGAATCGCGAGCAACTTGAACAAAAGCGTATCTATGTTGGCGCCACGTTCGTCGACGGCCAAGAGGTCTACTCATGGACGGGGCCAGTTGCCCGGCGCTGGTAGACCGATGACTCGGTATTCGGAGCTCCTCACGGAATCGTTCGGGTTCGAGTCGACCTTAAGCGTTACCTACAGATACGCGATGAGAAGCTGATTGACCTAAACGACCTCTACCGACGCGCGCTGCCCGCCGCAGTCACGGAGAACGCTCAGCAAAGACCGGTCATCAAGGCGGTAGGCCGCGTTGGAGACACTCAACTCGATGTCATTATCGAGACAATCGACCCGCTTCAGTATGAGGCAATTGCTAATGGGCAAGAACCCGTGGTCGTAGTGCAAGGCGCGGCGGGGAGTGGCAAGAGCGAAATAGGGCTGCACCGCATTGCCTATCTACTTTCACCGTACAGCGACTTGGGACGAATGGAACGCCCCACTCCCGCAGAGACGTTGTTCATTGGACCATCCAGGCCCTTCCTCGACTACACCGCCGACATCCTGCCTGGCCTGGGTGTCCGCGAGAGAGTCATGCAGACCACGCTCCGTCAGTGGATGGCGGAGCAGCGGTCAGTGCGAGTCCAGTTTCAGTCGCACCTTTGGAATCACCTATTGTCCCAAGGCGAGTTGACCTTGTATAGCGAGGAGGCCGAATCGTTGAAAGGGTCGCTGGATATGGTGTCGGTGCTGGAGCGATACGTTGCTGAGCGGTCAAAGAGAATCGGGATCCAATGTGTAAGCGCATTGAAAGGAACAGCGGGCGAAGAGCTGGAACGATTTAGAACGTTGAGCAGGGCAGAAGCCCAAAACGCACTCGACACTGCCTTCGCACCGTCGGCCCACAATTCTCCTCTAAATAAGAGGCGAGCAGACTTCATCAACAGTGTGGCATCTATGGCCAGGGCAAAGATTAGCACCAGGTACGTGGATGAGCGACGGGAAGCCGAGGGACAGGCGGAAGCTTGGTGCCGTCGGGTGTGGCCACGCTTGAATGTCCGCGAGGAGTACCTCGCCCTGCTGTCTAACCCTGATGCTCTGGTGCGATTGCCCACCAAGCGAATCTCGGAAGCGGTCGCAGAGGAGCTAGCTGAGAGTGCGGACAAGGCTTCCCGCGGTGGCTTGCTCGACTCCGATGAGGGCGCGATCACCTACCTAGACCACTTGTTGAACGGCACTATCCGACCGACCTACCGTCACATTGTCGTCGACGAGGCGCAGGATATCTCACCCATTGAATTCAAATTGCTCAGCACAGCCTCTTTCAATAACTCATTCACGGTAATGGGCGACTTGGCCCAACGCCTGAGGCCGTACAAAGGCATTCAACGTTGGGGCGAGGTAGGTCGTGTGCTCAACCAGAAAGAGACTAAAGTGCAGCAAGCACGCATGTCCTATCGATCCAACAACTACATAACACGCTTCAACAACCGCGTCATGCGATTGTACGAGAAAAACCTGGATGCCCCATTGCCCCTTGGGCGAGAGGGCCACCGTCCTGAGTATCATCTACATTCCTCACGTGAGGACATGTATGCTACAATAATTAACGAATTAGGCCGCATCCGCTCGTTCGACGGAATGAGAGAAGCGAGCATCGCAATCCTCGTGCGTGACCGGGCAAATCTGAACGCCTTTCAAAAATTCTGCAACCAGCGAAATGTGAACGAAATTGCCGAAATCGGAGCGAAGGATCAATCTGGTGCTGACGCCGTACTCGCACGCATCCCTGACGCACGTGGACTAGAATACGACGCGGTCATTGTGTTGGGCGTCAACGACACCTTCTCGGACACGATGTTCAATCAGAAGCTCCTCTACGTGGCTATAACCAGAGCCAAGCACTACTTAGCCTTGCATTGGGCTGGTCGCCAATCGCCAATCTTGCGCAGGGTCTACAGCGGTGGAGTGAGGCAGCTTGACCACAGGCGAGGGAAGTAGCCTCCCCCCTACCCGCCCCGCCATCCCCGGTACAGCGCGGCCCACTCCGCCACGCTGAGGGTTTGCGCGCGACGAGTGGGGTCGATGCCCACCCAGTCTAGGAGGCGGCGGGCTTCGAACGCGGTGAGTCCGAGGCCGCCGCCTGCTAGCGCGTTGCCGAGTTGCTTGCGGCGCGTCCCGAATCCCGCGCGCGCAAGGCGAAAGAAATCTCGTGCGTCGTCTATTCCCTCGGCCGGAGCATCGTAGACCTCGATGGACACGACGGCGGAGGTCACCTTGGGCGGCGGGTTGAACGCGCCAGGGGGCACGCGGCGGACGATGCGCGGCTTGCCGTAGAGCTGCACGCCGAGCGAGGCCAACGACATATCGCCCGGCTGGGCGCACAACTGCTCGGCGACCTCCAACTGCACGAGCACGCCGACGGCGTCAGGGCGCGGCGTGTCCTCCAGAAAGCGGCGCAGGATAGGCAGCGCGGCGTAGTAGGGCAGATTCGCGGCGAGTTTGTAGGCGGCGGCGCCGCCCAGCAATTCGACGGGCGCCGTCTCCCGCGCGTCGGCGTGGACGACCTCCACGTTGGCGGGCATCGAGGTGCGCAGCTGCTCCGCGAGCGCCGCGTCCAGCTCCACAGCGACCACACGAGCGGCGCGCTCGGCCAGCAAGCGCGTGAGCGCGCCGCGGCCGGGGCCTACCTCTATCACCGTATCGCCCGAGCGCACGCGGGCGGCGTCGGCAACCGCGCGGAGGATGTTGCGGTCGGTGAGGAAGTGCTGCCCCAGCCGCCACCCGCGGGGAACGCTCACAGGAGCGCGCCCCCGCTTGGGCGGCGGACGAAGGGCAAGAAAGCGGCCGTGCACCTCCCGTCGGTCTCGAACGCCAACGCTTGGCCTCTGAACGTCGCTCGAACCAGGCTTGTCTGCGGCGCACGACGCATTCCGCTTACCGCTGCTTCCTTCCGGACCTGACGGGGTTCACGAGGCGCCGCCGCGCAGGGCCCGGCTCTCAACGCGATCGCCCGGACTAGAGGCGTTGACGCCGAGCTCTCGGGGAGGAGTTCGACCCCGCTCCAGCGGATTGCGGGTACAGGGCACCGCTAGCTCCCCATCTAGCACGGCCACCTATAGTATGCCACGAATGCTAGGCGGCTACCGCCTCCCGTTGGGGCGCCTTCGACGGCAGCGCCGCGGCCACCACCAGCGCTACGATGGACATCGCCGCAGCGAAGGCGATGGCCAAGCGCAGGTCGTTGGCGCCGATGGCGCCCGCCGTCACCGCGCCGCCCGCCCCCACCCCGTCCATAATGCTGAATGCCAGCCCCAGCGAGGTCGTCTCCCGCCCCTGCGCCACCTCCACCGCCGTCGCCAGCATCACCGCACGCACGCCCACGATGAGCGACCCCGCCACGACGAGCCCGGCCACCATCAGCAAGCCGCCCCCCGCGAACGCGGCGACCAGCGCGGCGGCGCTCGCCAGCGCAAGCACGGCCACCGCCACCACGCGCCGCCCCGCCACGTCGGACATCCGACCGATGAACGGCCCCGCCAGCGCGCCCGCCGTCAGCATCGCGGCCAAGACCACGCCTATGAGCGCGAGGCTGTAGCCGTGTTCGCGCTGGAGGAACAGCGGCGTCATCGTCTGGAGCGCCACGAACGCCGTCTGATACGCCACCACCATCACCGCCACCGTCAACCCCAACGGCGTCCGCGCCTAAGTCGGCGCGCCCGATGCGCTCCCCCCGCGACGGCGGGATGCGCCGCCACCACCACAGCAGCAACACCCCCACGGCCAGCGCGGGCAGCACCGATAGCTGGAGCGCGTTCTGCCATGTCATGTAGGTCAGCATGAAACCGACACTGAGAGGGGCCAGCACGTGCGCGAACGTGCCGCCGATGGAGTGGACACCGAGCGCCTGCGCGCGCCGGTCGGCCATCTGCTCCACCATCACGCCCGTCGCTACGGGGTGCCATGCCGCCACGCCCACCGTCGCGATGGTCAGCAACGCGAGGATTGACCAATAGCCGGGCGCGAACGAGGCGGCTAGGTATCCCGCCACGACCCACCAGAAGGCGACGAGCAGCAGCAGCCCGCGCCGCCGCACGCGGTCGCCGATGATTCCCGCCGGCGCGTAGGCCAGCCCCGCGCCCAGCTGCATCGCCGTGAACAGCAGACCCACCTGCGCGGGCGACAGGTCGAGCGCGACGCCGATCGCCGGGGCGATGAGCAGCAGCGCGCCGCCGCCCCAATCAACCGCCATGTGGCCGCCGGGGAAGAAGAGGAAAAAGAAGCGTTGGCTCACTTGCGGCTGCGCGCTCATCGCCCCCATTCTACGCCGAACCGCTCCGCCGACTGCTAGACTGCCCGCATGCAGCACGTCCGCACCGCAGTCATCACCGCCGCGGGGTTCGCCACCCGCTTCCTCCCCGTCTCCAAGTCCATCCCCAAGGTGATGCTCCCCCTCATCGACCGCCCCGTCATCCAGTACGCCGTCGAACAAGCACGCGCCGCGGACATCGACCGCATCGTCGTCGTCGCCTCTCGCGGCAGCGCCGTCATCCAGGACTACTTCGATCGCGCCCCCGAGCTAGAGCAAGCCTTGGAGGCGCGCAACAGCCCCTACCTGGCGGAGACGCGCCGCGTGTCGGAGTTGGCCGACATCATCCTCGTCCGCCAGCGCGAGCAGCTGGGCCTTGGTCACGCCGTCCTAACTGCGCGCCAGGTCGTGGGCGACGAGCCGTTCGTCGTCTATCTCCCCGACGAGGTGATCCTGGGCGAGCCGTCGGCGACGGCGCAGCTGCTGCGCGTCTACGAAGAGCGCGGCGGCGCCGCCATCGGCGTCGTGGAGGTTCCCCACGAGCAGGTCTCCCGCTTCGGTGTCGTGGCGGGCGAGCCGGTCTCCGAGCGCGAAACGCGCCTCACTCACGTCGTGGAGAAGCCGCGCGTGGAGGAGGCGCCGTCGAACCTCGCCATCACCGGCCCTTACGTGCTCACGCCCGCCGTCTTCGACGCCCTTGAGCGCGTCAAGCCCGGCGCGGGGGGCGAGATCCAGCTCACCGACGCCATCGCCGCCGTCGCCCGCCAAGAGCCGGTGTTCGCCTACCGCTACGAAGGCCGCCGCTACGACTGCGGCACGCCCCTCGGCCTCCTCAAAGCCGGCGTAGAGGCCGCGCTAGAACGCGGCGACCTCCGCGCCGAGGTGCGCGAATGGCTAGCCAATCTGGTGGCACGTGGAGAGTAGAGGGCGCATACGGAGTGGAAACGAACTCGAAACGAATCGGAAATGAAATGATATTTCATGATACGATTTACCCGTAAATCCGTGAAATGAGCGTGAAACAGGACCGACATGAACGTTACCCAGGCCAGCCATTACCGCATCCCCGAGCGCTGGATGCGCTACGATCCTCTGGCCGTCGCGGGTGCGCTCGTCGAGGCGCGCACCGCCGCCGGGGTGCTGAACCGACTGCCCTACCTACCCGCATGGATCGAACAGGTGCACAAGGAGCAGTTACGCCTCGAGGCTGTCGGCACTACTCGCATCGAAGGCGCGGACTTCACACCCGACGAGGAGCGCCAGGCGCTTGCCCCCGGCGCCGACACAGGCGAACTGACTCACTCTCAGCGGCAGCTGCGCTCCGCCAACGCCGCCTACGAGTGGATTCGGTCGCGGCCTCCCGGCCAGCCTGTCTCCATCGGAGTGATCCTGGCCATCCACCGGCTCATCGTAACCGGCTGCGACGACGACCACTGCGAGCCGGGCGCGCTCCGCCGCGACGGGGCCAATGTCACTTTCGGCGCGCCCGTCTGCCGTGGCGCAGAGGGCGGCGAGGAGTGCCAGGCCGTGTTCGACGACCTGCTCCGCGCTGTCGCGACGAAGTTCAAAGCGCACGACCGCATCGTCCAGGCGATGGCCGTCCACTACCACTTGGGGGCGATGCACCCGTTCGACGACGGCAACGGGCGCGCCGCCCGCGCTGCGGAGGCGCTCATGCTGCGCACGGCGGGCGTCAACGACCAGGTGATGGTCAGCCTCTCCAACTACTACTACGAACACCAGAGCGAGTACTTGGCCGCGCTGTACGAATCGCGCGAACGGGGCCACGACCTCACGCCGTTCCTGCTCTTCGCGCTGCGCGCCCTGGCCGACAGGTGCAACGCCGTCGCCGACCAGATTACGGCGCACACCAAACGGGCGCTCTTTCGCGAGTTCGCCCAATCGCTTTTCAGTAAGCTGAGCAGCCCGCGCCGCCGCGTGCTCGCGGAACGCCAGCTGCACATCCTCACCGCACTACTAGACAAGGGGGAAATGAGCCTCCAAGCCCTTTACTCACAAATCCGCGCCCACTACACAGGCCTTAAGCACCCTAATCGCGCGGCGGTACGAGACTTGATGCATCTCCTAAATTTCTCAGCGGTAGACTTTCGGCGGGAGCAGGGCACCCTCTATCTGGCCATCAATTTGGACTGGCCGCAGCGCTTCTCGGAGACGGAATTGATGAAGCGGATCGAGGAGTTGCCCACCAGCGCCTCGGCGGCGGCCCCTGCTTTGCCCGACCTGGCGCGCCTGCTGGGGCGCGACGGGGAGCGTCGGGCGTGACGCGAGCGTGAAATGACTGCGAAACGGCGCGGAAAGGAAACGCTCTCCACGGGCGAGGTCTCGCCGTAAATCGGCGAAATGAGCGCGAAACGACCGCCCCCCGCTACCGCTCCATCCGTAGGACAGCCAGGAACGCCTCTTGCGGCACATCCACGTTGCCGACGCGCTTCATGCGCTTCTTGCCCTCCGCTTGCTTCTCTAGGAGTTTACGCTTGCGCGTCACGTCGCCGCCATAGCACTTGGCAAGGACGTTCTTACGCTGCGCCTTGACCGTCTCGCGCGCGATGACGCGGGAGCCGACGGCCGCCTGGATAGGCACGTCGAACATCTGGCGCGGGATGAGCGAGCGCAGCTTCACCACCAGCCCACGCCCTTGCCGGTGCGCCGCCTCGCGGTGCGTGATGAGCGACAGCGCGTCCACCGCCGTCTCGTTCACCAGCACGTCCAGCCGCACGAGGTCGGCCTGGCGGTAGCCGTCGAAAGCGTAGTCGAGGGAGGCGTAGCCGCGGCTGCGCGTCTTCACCTGGTCGTAGAAGTCCACCAGCACCTCCGCCAACGGCATATGCGCCTCGATGAGCACGCGCGGGTCTCCCGACGGCATCCCCGTGTCGCTGGCCGCCGTCGCCGTGTCCAGGTACTCCGTGCGCTTGAAGAGGCCGCGACGAGAGTTCACCAACTCCATCATCCCGCCGACGAACCGCGACGGCGTGACGATGCTGACGCTGAGCCATGGCTCTAGTATCTGCTCGCGTCCGCCGCCCGCCGGCATATCCGTAGGGCGCGACACCTCTATCTCTGAGCCGTCCTGGAGCATGACGCGGTAGGCCACGCTGGGCGCCGTCGCCACTAGCTCCAACCCGTACTCGCGCTCTAGGCGCTCCTGCACGATCTCCATATGCAGCAGCCCCAGGAAGCCGCAGCGGAAGCCCGGGCCCAGCGCGGGCGAGTTCTCCGGCTCGAACGCCAGCGCCGCGTCGTTCAGTTGCAGGCGTTCCAACGCTTCGCGGAGTTCGTGGAACTCGCTGCCCTCGCTCGGATAGAGGCCGGCGAACACCATCGGTTTCCGCGCGCCGTAGCCCGGCAGCGGGTCAACCGCGCCGGCGCGCGCCAGGGTGATGGTGTCGCCCACGCGCGCCTCCCCCACGCTCTTGAGGCCGGTGGCTACGTAGCCCACCTCACCCGCCGTCAGCGAGCCCACCTTGGCCATCGCCGGCCTGAACACGCCCACTTCCAGCACGTCGGCCAGCGTGCCCTTCTGCATCATCCGCACGCGCTCGGCGCCTCGCACCTCCCCGTCCACCACACGCACGTAGGCCACCACGCCTTTGTAGGAGTCGTACTTGGAGTCGAAGATGAGCGCGCGCAGCGGACGCTCAGGATGAGCGGCAGGCGGCGGCACGCGTTCGACGACGGCGGCGAGCAGGCCAGGCACGCCGTCGCCCTGCTTGGCCGACACGCTGATCACCTCGTCCGCCTCGAATCCGAACACCTGCCGCAACTCGTCCAGGCTGCGCGGAACGTCGGCGGCGGGCAGGTCGATCTTGTTGAGCACCGGGATGATGGTCAGGTCGTGCTCCAGCGCCAGGTAGACGTTGGCCAGCGTCTGCGCCTGAATGCCCTGCGTCGCGTCCACCACCAGCAGCGCTCCCTCGCACGCGGCGAGCGAGCGCGACACCTCGTAGGAGAAGTCCACGTGGCCGGGCGTGTCAATGAGGTTCAGTTCGTAGAGGCGTCCGTCGTGTTGGAGGCCCATGCGCACGGCCTGGGCCTTGATGGTGATGCCCCGCTCGCGCTCCAGGTCCATCGAGTCGAGCACCTGCTCCCGCATCTGTCGCGAGGAGAGGGCGCCCGTCAGTTCGAGCATCCGGTCGGCGAGGGTGGACTTGCCGTGGTCGATGTGCGCGATGATGCAGAAGTTGCGGATAAGGGCGGCGTCCATCCCCCATAGTGTAGCAAGCCGGCGCGCGCCGCCACTGTGCGTCTGGCGTGCGGATGCCGGGCGCTTGGCGCGCGCTCTGCCCTACCCTGTCCTTGTTTGCGGCGGCCTAGCCGAACCAGTCGTCGCGGTGAGTGGCGTAGCCCCCCGACAGGCCAGCGGGTTGGCCGTCGCCGCGCCAGCACGCGCCCCCCATCAGCAGCCCCGACACAGGGTCGACCATCACCCCGTTCATGCAGTTGGCGATGATCGGCGCGTGCGTCATATTGTGTCCCATTCGCTCCAACTCCGCCACGACGGCCGAGTCGCACCCCGACTCGAACTCGACGATATTCCCGCTCGCCCAGATGCGCGGCGCCTCCACCGCCTCTTGGATATTCATCCCGTGGTCGATCACGTTGATGATGCCCTGGAGCACCGTCGGGAAGATGCGGATGCCCCCAGGCGTGCCGATGGCGAAGAACGGCTTGCCGTCCCGCTCCACGATGGTCGCCGCGGTCGCCGTCAGCATCCGCTTGCGCGGGCCGACCGAGTTCGGACGCCCAGGGCGCGGGTCGAACAGCGCCATGTTGTTGTTGATGAGCAGCCCCGTGCCGGGGACGACGACGCGCCCGCCGAACGAGTTGTTCAGCGTCGTCGTCTGCGTCACGGCCGAACCGTCAGCCGCCATGATGGTGAGGTGCGTCGTGTGTCCCGACGTGACGGACACGGGATCGCCGCCTTCGGGGCGCCCCACCGTGTCCATGCGTATCTCCGACGCGCGCTTGCGAGCGTAGCCCTTGTCCAGCAGCGCGTCGTGGGGAAAGTCTACGAACTTGGGGTCGCCGAGGAATTTGGCCCTGTCCGCGAACATGATCTTCAGCACCTCAGTGAGCAGGTGCCAGTACTTGGCCGTCCCGAAGCCGAGTGAGGCTACGTCGAAGTTCTCAAGGATGTTGAGGCCGAGCTGGTTGAGCAAGCCGCCGCCCGAGCTGAGCGGCGTTCCCGTGAGGTCGTAGCCTCGGTACGTCCCCCGTATCGGCTCGGGGTAGCGCACCTCGTACGCCTCGATGTCCTCCATCGTAACGATGCCGCCGCCGCGCTCAATCTCGGCGGCGAACGCCTCCCCTAGCGGCCCATGGTAGAAGGCGTCCGAACCGTGCTTGGCGAACGTGCGCAGCGATTCCGCCAACTCCGGCTGCACAAGGCGGTGTCCGACTGGCGGAGCCTTGCCGTTCGGCAGGAACACCTTGGCCGACTCAGGGAACATCGCCAGTTGGCGCTCAGTGTTGCGGAAGGAGTACTGGAGGTACGAGGAGATCTCGAACCCGTGCTCGGCGGCGTCGATGGCCGGTTGCATCACCTGGGCGAGCGGCAGCCTGCCCTTGAGTTCGTGGAGGCGCAGCCAGCCTTTGGC